>NZ_JBBDGM010000001.1:0-388964 GCF_037204185.1 Microbacterium bandirmense
GTAAAATGGCCACCCAAGGTTGGGTGGCCATTTTGCGTTTACAGCTACATAGCGATCACAGCTACACAGGGAGTCAGAATGTCAGATGAGCGGGACCGCCGGAACGACGGCGATGGAGCGCGCGACCGACGTTCTGAGTCCGATCGCAAGCCACGCTACTCGGACTCCGCTTCGCGCCGGCCGCGCCGCGACGACAAGCGGGGCGGCACAGGTGAGCGTCATCAGGGTGCAGGCGATCGCCGCCAGGGTGACCGTCCCTACCGCGGTGATCGCGCCCAGTCTGGTGAGCGTCGCCCGTATGGTGACCGTGCCCAGTCTGGTGAGCGTCGCCCGTACGGCGACCGTAACCAGTCTGGTGAGCGCCGTCAGGGCGACCGCCCGTACCGCGGTGACCGCAGCCAGTCCGGTGAGCGCCGTCCCTATGGTGACCGCGGCCAGTCCGGTGAGCGCCGTCCTTACGGCGACCGTAACCAGTCCGGTGAGCGCCGTCCCTATGGTGACCGCGGCCAGTCCGGTGAGCGCCGTCCCTATGGTGACCGCGGCCAGTCCGGTGAGCGTCGTCCGTATGGTGACCGTAACCAGTCCGGCGACCGTCGTCAGTCTGACGACCGCCCGTATCGCGGCGACCGCAGTCAGTCGGGTGAGCGTCGTCCGTACGGTGACCGTAATCAGTCGGGTGAGCGTCGTCCTGATCGCGAGAAGGACTCGTACCGGGATCAGCCGCGCGGCGGGGCCGACCGACCGCGCAACGAATTCGCACCTGTCCGCGAGCGCGTGCCCGAGCCTGAGATCCCTGTCGAGATCACGCCGAAGGACCTGCACCCCGCAGCCCGCAATGAGCTCAAGACCCTGAGCAAGGAGAACGCCGAGCAGGTCGCCCGCCACCTCGCGATGGTCGCCCGCCTGGTCGACGACGATCCTGAGCGCGCTCACGAGCACGCACTTGCAGCGTCCCGCCGCGCCGGCCGCGTCGCCGTCGTCCGCGAAACCCTTGCGATCACGGCGTATGGCGTCGGCGACTTCTCCCTCGCCCTGCGCGAGTTGCGCACCTACCGGCGCATCTCGGGCAAGGACGACCAGATCGCCCTGATCGTCGACAGCGAGCGCGGCGTCGGCCGTCCCGATCGTGCCCTCGAGGAGGGGCGCAGCGTCGACCGTGCCGCACTGGTGCCGGCCGTGCGCGTCGCGCTGGCCATCGCCATGTCGGGTGCCCGGCTTGATCGCGGTGAGACAGAGCTGGCGCTCGGCGAGCTCGAGATCCCCGAACTCGACCCGGACCGCGCATTCGAGTGGAGCCCCGCGCTGTTCTCGGCGCGCGCCGCCGTGCTCGAGGACCTCGGACGCACGGATGAAGCCGCCTTCTGGACTCAGCGCGCCGACGTTGCGGCATCCGCACTCGGCCTCGACGGTGCGTTCGACGAGATCTACGTCGAGGACGGCATGCTCGAGGATCACGAACTCGAGGATCACGAACTCGAGGATCACAACGGCGAGGACTCCGACGCTTCCGCCGCGCCCGACTCCGCCGAGCAGCCCGACTCCGACGCCGGTTCCGACTCCGACGCCAGTTCCGAGTCCGACCTCACCTCCGACTCCGACGCCACCTCCGACCCCGACGAGGAGCCCGAGCACTGATGGCACTGTTCCGCCGCGCTGCGCCGGCGCGCACTCCGCTGACCGATCGCGACGCGCTGCTCGCCGACCTGGATGGCGTGGTCTACGCCGGTCCTGGCGCGCTCCCGTACGCGGTCGAGAACCTCAACCGCGCCGGTGAGTCGATGCGGCTGGGGTACATCACCAACAACGCCTCGCGCACTGATGCCGACGTCGCCGCCCATCTCACGGACCTCGGTCTGACGGTCGCCCCCCACGAGGTGGTCACCAGTCCGCAGGCGGCGATGCGTCTGCTGGCTACGATGGTGCCCGCGCCGGCGACGATCCTCATCGTCGGGGGAGAGGGACTCGAGGTCGAGGCGCTGAAGGCCGGCTACACCGTCACCCGCAGCGCCCACGACGACCCCGCAGCCGTGGTGCAGGGCTTCGCCCCCCACGTGGCCTGGACCGACCTCGCCGAGGCTGCCTTCGCGCTGAAGGTCCCGGAGGAGGAGGGCGGGATCCCGTGGATCTCGACCAACACCGACTGGACGATCCCGCGCGAGCGTGGCGTCGCACCGGGCAACGGCACGCTGGTCTCGGCGGTGCACACGGCCATCGGCCGACTCTCGACGGTCGCGGGTAAACCCGAGCGCCCCATCTTCGACGAGGCCGTGGCGCGCTACGGCGCGCAGAACCCGCTCTTCCTCGGTGACCGCCTCGATACCGACATCGCCGGTGCCGTGCGCGCGGGCATCGACTCGGCTCTGGTGCTGACGGGCATCGACAGGCCCAAGCACGTGCTCGCTGCACCGCAGGGGTCACGGCCCGACTACATCCTCGCCGACCTGCGCGACCTGCACGGGCCGTACCCGCAGACGGTGGAGAAGGACGGTGTGTTCTCGGTGAACGGCGCCGCCGTGCGCGTCGTCGACGCCGACGTGCAGATCGTCGCGCAGGGCGAGCAGCAGATCGACCTGCTGCGCGCCGGAGCCGCGGCCATCTGGGCCACGGGGCGGGCGATCTATGCGTTCCGCGTGCCCGAGCAGCTCTACGCCGACCCGTTCCACCGCCCCTGATCTGCTCCACGCGCTCCACGACGACCTCCTTTCCACAGGTCAGGGGCGTCGCCGGTGTCGTCGACGGCGAGCGGGATACAGTGGTCGGATGGAGCACACGCGAGACGAGCCGACCGACGCGCTCTGGAGCAGACTGCGCCTCATCGAGGGGCAGCCGCTCGCAGATCGTGCTGACGCGTACGGCACGCTCCACGACGACCTCATGAAACGGCTGGAGAGCGCCCCGCGCGGCGTTCCGCACGGTGACGCCTCCCCGGAGCCGCGATGACCCGGCTCGACGCCGCGCTTGCGGCGCGAGGACTCGCGCGGTCGCGCACACATGCGGCATCCCTGATCGCGGATGGACTCGTGAAGGTCGACGGACGCTCGGTCGTCAAGGCCTCCACGCCGGTCGGCGACGACACCGAGCTCGCGGTCGACGGCGGCGATCACTACGTCAGTCGCGGTGCCCACAAGCTGATCGCGGCGCTCGACGGCTTCGGCGTCGATGCCGCGGGTCGCCTCGCCCTCGACATGGGCGCATCGACGGGCGGGTTCTCACAGGTGCTCCTCGAACGCGGCGCCCGCCGGGTGCTCGCCGTCGACGTCGGGCACGGCCAGCTCTCACCGAGGATCGCCGATGACCCCGCCGTCGTCGCGGTGGAGGGATTCAACGTCCGCCACATGACCGCACAGACCCTCGCGGATGCCACGGGCGAGCGCTCCCGGCCCGATCTCGTCGTCGGCGACCTGTCCTTCATCTCCCTCTCACTGGTGCTGCCCGCCGTCGCCGAGACCGCGGCTCCGCACGCCGACATCCTGCTGCTGGTCAAGCCGCAGTTCGAGGTCGGACGCACGGCCGTGCGCGGGGGCCTCGTGACCAGTCCGGCGGCCCGCATCGACGCGGTCGAGCGAACCCTGTGGAGCGCTCACGACGCCGGTCTCGGCACCCTGGGCATCCTGCCCTCACCGCTGCTCGGAACGCACGGCAACGCCGAGTACCTGGTGCGCCTCGCATCCGGCCGCGGCACGGATCCGTCACAATGGACAGAGCAGATCGAACACCTGGCAGGAGGACGATGAACGAGCGCCGCATCCTGGTCGTCGCCCATGCCAAACGGGAGGACACGGTCGCAGCGGCCCTGCGCGTCGTCGATGCCCTGCGCGATTCCGGCGCCATGCCCGTACTGCCCGACCCCGACCGCTCGGAACTCGCCGAGGTCGACGCCCGCTTCGCGGACGTTCCGCTGCTGGGCGTCGACGTGGCGGAAGCTGATCTCGAGCTCGCAATCGTGCTCGGCGGTGACGGCACGATTCTGCGTGCCGCCGAACTGGTGCGCGAGTCGGGGGCTCCCGTGCTCGGCATCAACATGGGGCACGTCGGCTTCCTCGCCGAGATCGACCGCGACGACATGGATGCCGCGGTGCACCGCGTGATCGACCGCGACTACGAGGTCGAGGAGCGGCTCGCGCTGTCGGTGCGGGTCAAGGATGCCGCGGGCGACGTCGTCTACGACACCTGGGCGCTCAACGAGGCCACCGTCGAGAAGGCGAGTCGCGAGCGCATGATCGAGGTGGTGGTCGAGATCGACGGCCGCCCCCTGTCGAGCTACGGATGCGACGGCATGGTGGTCTCCACCCCGACCGGCTCCACCGCCTACAACTTCTCCGCCGGGGGACCGGTGATCTGGCCCACCGTCGAGGCCATCGCCGTCGTGCCTCTCTCAGCACACGCCCTGTTCGCCAAGCCGCTGGTGGTCGGCCCCGAGGCCTCCGTCGCGATCGAGATGCTCGACCGCACCGATGGCACGGGCATCCTCTGGTGCGATGGGCGCCGCTCGCACGATCTCCCGCCCGGCGCGCGCGTCGTCGTTCGCCGCTCCACGCAGCCGGTGCGGCTGGCGCGACTGCATCCGACGGCGTTCACGAACCGGCTGGTGCGCAAGTTCCAGCTTCCGGTGGCCGGATGGCGGGGCGCGTCATGATCGACGAGATGCGCATCCGCGGACTTGGCGTCATCGACGACGCCGTGCTGCCGCTCGGGCCTGGATTCACCGCCGTGACCGGCGAGACCGGCGCCGGCAAGACCATGGTCGTCACCGGGCTCGGACTGCTGCTCGGCGCGCGCGCCGACACCTCGGCGATCCGGGCAGGCGCCGCACAGGCATCCGTCGCCGGTGTGTGGATGGTGCCGCCGCAGGGCGCCGTCGCCGACATCGTCACCGATGCGGGCGGCGAGCTGGAGCCGGCCGGCGAGGCCGGCGCCGAGCTGTACGTGTCGCGCACGCTCAGCGCCGAGGGCCGCAGCCGCGCCAGCGTCGGCGGTCGGCCGGCACCCGCCGCGGTGCTCTCCTCGCTCGCCGAGGAGCTCGTGGTGGTGCACGGTCAGTCCGAGCAGCTGCGGCTGCGGTCCGCGGCCGCGCAGCGTGACGCGCTCGACCGCTTCGGCGGGCAGCCGGTCGCCGAGGCCGTCGCCGAATACGCCGAGCGGTTCCGTGAATGGCGCGAGCTGGATGCCGAGATCACCGAACTGACCTCGAACCGCGACCGCCGTGCAGCTGAGGCTGCACAGCTGCGTGAGCAGCTCGCCGAGATCGAGCAGATCGAGCCCGTCGAGGGTGAGGACACCGAGCTGAACGAGCGCGCCGAGCGGCTCGCCAACTCCGAGGAGCTGCGGCTGGCGGCATCCGTCGCGCGCTCCGCGCTCTCGAGCGAGGAGGGCGAGACCGACGTGTCGGCGCTGCTCGCCGAGGCGCGACGCGCCCTCGAGCGTGCCGCCGACCCGCAGCTCGCCGGAATCGCCGAGGGCATCACCGACCTCGGCTATCGCGCCGCCGATCTCGCATTGCAGCTGTCGGGCTATCTGGCAGACCTCGACGAGTCCGGTCCGCACGAGCTCGCGGCGGTCGAGGAGCGTCGGGCCGCGATCGGCGCGCTGATCCGCCAGCACGGTTCGCTCGACACCGCGCTGGAGCTGTGGCGCACCGGCTCGCTGCGGCTCGCCGAGCTCGACGACGACGGCGACCGCATCGAGCGGCTCACCGCCGACGCCGAGCGCGCCCGCGCTGAACTCGATGCCGCGGCCGCGGCGCTGACCGCGGTGCGCACAGAGGCCGCGGGCCGCCTCTCGGATGCTGTCACCGATGAGCTGCACGCGCTGGCCATGCCGGATGCCCGGTTCGAGGTGCGCGTCTCGCCGGGCGCGGAGTCCGGCCACGGACACGACGACGTCGCGCTGCTGCTGGCGCCGCACCCCGGCGCCGAGCCGCGCTCGGTGTCGCGCGGCGCATCGGGTGGTGAGCTCTCGCGCGTCATGCTTGCCATCGAGGTGGTCATCGCCGGCACCGACCCGGTGCCGACTTTCGTCTTCGACGAGGTGGATGCCGGGATCGGCGGCGCCGCGGCGATCGAGGTCGGCCGGCGGCTGGCGCAGCTGGCCCGCACCTCGCAGGTGATCGCCGTCACGCACCTGGCGCAGGTCGCCGCGTTCGCGACCAATCACCTGTCGGTCGTGAAGTCGAACGACGGCGCCGTGACCGCCTCGAGCGTCACCAGGCTCGACGGCGACCACAGGGAGGCCGAGATGGCCCGGCTGCTCTCCGGCCTCACCGATTCCGACGCCGCCCTCACCCACGCCCGCGAACTGCTGAGCCTCGGCTCGAGCCCGACCTGATAGGATAAAAGCCCGTGATGAACTCTTCTCAAGCGGGACCCCAGAACGACACCACATCCACCACGAAGCACATCTTCGTGACAGGCGGTGTCGTTTCGTCTTTGGGTAAGGGACTCACCGCCGCGAGCCTCGGCAACCTGCTCACCGCCCGCGGTCTGCGCGTCGTGATGCAGAAGCTCGATCCGTACCTGAACGTCGATCCGGGCACCATGAACCCCTTCGAGCACGGCGAGGTGTTCGTCACCGATGACGGGGCCGAGACCGATCTCGACATCGGCCACTACGAGCGCTTCCTCGGCATCGACCTGTCGCGGTCGGCGAACGTCACCACCGGGCAGATCTACTCGCAGGTCATCGCCAAGGAGCGCCGCGGCGACTACCTCGGCGCCACGGTGCAGGTGATCCCGCACATCACCGATGAGATCAAGCGGCGCATGCGCCTGCAGGCCACCGAGGATCCGCGCCCCGATGTGATCATCACCGAGGTCGGCGGCACCGTCGGAGACATCGAGTCGCAGCCGTTCCTCGAGGCCGCCCGTCAGCTGCGCCATGAGCTCGGCCGCGACAGCGTGTTCTTCGTGCACGTGTCGCTGGTGCCGTTCATGGGCGCCTCCGGCGAGCAGAAGACCAAGCCGACCCAGCACTCGGTCGCCGCCCTGCGTCAGGTCGGCATCCAGCCCGACGCGCTCGTGCTGCGCAGCGACCGCCCGGTGAGCGAGAGCAACCGCAACAAGATCGCCCTGATGTGCGACGTCGACAACGAGGGCGTCGTGAACACCGTCGACCTGCCCAGCATCTACGACATCCCGTCGACGCTGAACGAGCAGGGTCTCGACTCGTACATCATCCGCCGCCTGGGCATGGACGCGCGCGCCGGCGAGGTCGACTGGACCCGCTGGAACCGCGTGCTGCACGCCGTGCACAACCCCAAGCTCGAGGTGACGATCGGCCTGGTCGGCAAGTACATCGACCTGCCCGACGCCTACCTGTCTGTGACCGAGGCGCTGAAGGCAGGCGGCTTCGCGCAGGAGACCAAGGTCAATGTGCGCTGGGTGCCGTCCGACTCCTGCGAGACCCCGGAGGGCGCCGCCAAGGCGCTGGGCGACCTCGACGCGATCTGCGTGCCCGGCGGCTTCGGCATCCGCGGCATCGAGGGCAAGGTCGGTGCGCTGCGCTTCGCGCGCGAGCAGGGCATCCCCGCCCTGGGCCTGTGCCTTGGCCTGCAGATGATGGTCGTCGAATACGCCCGCCACGTGGCGGGCATCGACGGCGCCTCGTCGACCGAATTCGACCCCGAGACCGCCGAGCCGGTCATCGCCACCATGGCCGAGCAGGTCGAGATCCTCGATGGCGGCGACCTCGGCGGCACCATGCGCCTGGGGCTGTACGAGGCAGCACTCGCCGAGGGCTCGCTCGCGCGCGAGCTGTACGGCTCGCCGACGGCATCCGAGCGCCACCGTCACCGCTACGAGGTCAACAACGCCTACCGCGCGCGCCTCGCCGAGGCGGGCCTGTCGTTCTCGGGACTGAACCCCGACCTCGACCTCGTCGAGTACGTCGAGCTGCCCCGCGACGTGCACCCGTTCTACATCGCCACCCAGGCGCACCCCGAGCTGCGCTCGCGCCCGACCGAGCCGCACCCGCTGTTCCGCGGACTGGTCGGAGCAGCCATCGAGCGTCACCGCTCCAGCGAGCTGTTCAGCGAAGATGAGTAGTCACCTGCGCGACGAATCGTTCGAGCCGGAAGTGCTCAGCAGCGACCTCGTCTACAAGGGCTGGGTCTGGGATGTGCGCTCGGACCGGGTCGCGTACGGCGACGGTGAGATCACCCGCGAGTACGTCGCGCACACCGGCGCCGTCGCGATCGTCGCCCTCGACGACCAGGACAGGGTGCTGCTGATCCAGCAGTACCGGCATCCGATCCGCCACCGCGACTGGGAGCTGCCCGCAGGGCTGCTCGACGTGCCGGGGGAGGAGCCGATACTCGCCGCGCAGCGCGAGCTCGCCGAGGAGGCCGACATCACCGCCGCGCACTGGGAGCACCTGGTGTCGTCGTGGACGACGCCGGGCGGCAACGACGAGATGATCCACGTGTTCCTCGCGACGGGCATCTCGGCGACCGAGGCGGCGCACGCCCGTGAAGCCGAGGAGGCGGATATCCGCATCGAGTGGGTGCCGCTGAGCGAGGCAGCGGATGCCGTGCTCGCCGGGCGGATGCACAACGGCATCCTCTCGATCGGCGTGCTCGCCGCAGAACGGCGTCTGCGCGACGCGCGCTGACATGCAGCTCGAGCGCGCACTCGACGCCTACCTGAGGCACGTCACGATCGAGCGCGGCCTGTCGGAGCACACGATCGCGGCGTACCGTCGCGATCTCGGCGGATACCTGGAATGGCTGGATGCCCGCGGCATCACGAGCACGGACGCCGTCACAGCGACCGTCGTCGGCGAGTTCATCGCCGAGCGGTCGGCGGCCGAGCCGCCGCCGGCGGCGACCAGCCTCGCCAGGCTGCAGTCGGCGGTGCGCGGCTGGCACCGCTTCCTCGCGAGGGAGGGCATCGCACAGGACGACCCCTCCGCGCGGCTGCGGCCGCCGAAGACCCCGCAGCGGCTTCCGAAGGCGCTGACGATCGACCAGGTCGAGCGGCTGCTGTCGGCGCCCTCGCCGGACGAACCCGTCGGCATCCGCGATCGTGCGCTGCTCGAACTGCTGTACGCCACCGGGGCGCGTGTCTCGGAGGTGGTGTCGCTCGACGTCGACGACCTCGCCCACGGCGACGTGCTGCGCCTGCGCGGCAAGGGCGACAAGGAGCGCATCGTGCCGGTCGGCTCGTACGCCAGGGCGGCGGTCGACGCCTATCTCACCCGTGTGCGCCCCGGTCTTGCGGCCGCGGGACGGGCCACCGCGCGGCTGTTCCTCGGTGTGCGCGGCGCCCCGCTGTCACGTCAGAGCGCGTGGCTGATCATCAAGGCGGCCGCCGAGAAGGCGCAGATCACCGCAGAGGTGTCACCGCACACGCTGCGGCACTCGTTCGCAACCCACCTGCTGCAGGGCGGAGCCGACGTGCGCGTCGTGCAGGAACTGCTCGGGCACGCCTCGGTGGCGACCACCCAGATCTACACGCACGTGTCGGTCGACACCCTGCGCGACGTGTACGCCACATCGCATCCCCGGGCCCGCTGACCCCGCATCCCGCGTGCCGGGCGGAGCGGCCGGTGCCGTGCCGCTACAATCGACCAAGCATGGAAAGGGCGGAAACGGTGACGGAGAAGGCGACGAAGTCCAGGTCGAAGACCACGAAGGGGAACGACATCCCCCTCGGCCCGACCGGTCGCCCCTATCAGGGGTTCCCGACGCCGGCGCCCCTCGACAGCCACGGACCGGCCCGCATCATCGCCCTGTGCAACCAGAAGGGCGGCGTCGGCAAGACGACGACCTCGATCAATCTCGCCGCCGCCCTCGCCGAGTACGGCCGCAAGGTGCTCGCCGTCGACTTCGACCCTCAGGGCGCGCTGTCGGCCGGCCTCGGCATCCCCACCCACGACGTCCCGACGGTCTACGACCTGCTGCTGGACACCAAGCGCGACCCGCGTGACGTGATCGTGGCATCCGCCGTCGAGAACCTCGACGTGCTGCCGGCGAACATCGACCTGTCGGCCGCCGAGGTGCACCTCGTCAACGAGGTCGCCCGTGAGACGATCCTCTCGCGTGTGCTGCGCCAGGTCTCCGGCGACTACGACGTCATCCTCATCGACTGCCAGCCCTCGCTCGGGCTGCTCACGGTGAACGCCCTCACGGCCGCACACGGCGTGCTGATCCCGCTGGAGTGCGAGTTCTTCGCCCTGCGCGGTGTGGCCCTGCTGATCGAGACCATCGACAAGGTGCGCGACCGGCTCAACCCCGCGATCACCCTGGACGGCCTGCTGGCGACCATGTACGACCCGCGCACGCTGCACTCCCGCGAGGTGCTGGAGCGCGTCGTCGAGGCATTCGGCGACGATGTGCTCGAGACTGTGATCGGTCGCACCGTGAAGTTCCCCGACGCCTCGGTGTCGGGGGTGCCCATCACCGAGTTCGCGCCCGAGCACGCCGCAGCCCAAGCGTACCTGAGATTGGCGCGGGAGCTGGTAGCCCGTGGTTCCGTCGCCTGAGGTCGAGCCCACAGAGAGCGGGTTCCGCATCTCGCTGTCGAACTTCGACGGACCGTTCGACCTGCTGCTGAACCTCATCTCGAAGCACGAGCTCGACATCACCGAGGTGTCGCTGAGCAAGGTGACTAACGAGTTCATCTCGTACCTGAAGGAACTCGACGGAGACGACGAGCTCGACCAGGCATCGGAGTTCCTGGTCGTCGCGGCCACGCTGCTGGACATGAAGGTCGCGGGTCTGCTGCCTCAGGGCGAACTCGTCGACGCCGAGTCGGTCGCGCTGCTCGAGGCGCGCGATCTGCTGTTCGCCCGGCTGCTGCAGTACCGGGCATTCAAAGAGGTGTCCGCCTGGTTCGCGCGCTGCCTGCAGCGCGAGGACCGCAGGCACGTGCGCGCCGTGCCACTCGATGAGAAGCACCGCCGAAAGACGCCGGAGCTGGTCTGGTCGCTGTCGGCCGACGACTTCGCAGCCCTGGCGATGCTCGCGTTCGCGCCGAAGCAGATCCCGACCGTCGGGGTCGATCACCTGCACGCCCCGCTCGTCAGCATCCGAGAGCAGGCCGCCGTCGTCGTCACCCTGCTGCGCAGCACCGAGTCACTGACCTTCCGAGAGCTCGTCTCGGGCATCGCCGAGCCGGGCATCGTCGTCGCGCGATTCATCTCGGTGCTCGAGCTGTACCGCCACGCCGCACTGTCGTTCGAGCAGCTCGAGCCGCTCGGCGAGCTGACGCTGAGATGGTCAGCGGAGAGCTGGTCAGACGAACAGCTGGCGACGCTCGGAGCCGACTATGACAGGTGAGCAGAACATGACCGATGACGTGACCGTGGCCGATGAGACACCACTCGAGACACCACTCGAGACGACCCTCGAGACCCCGCTGGCCGAGCGGGTCGAGGCGATCCTGCTGATCATCGACGAGCCGATCGCCCTGGTCGCGCTGGCCGCCGCCGTGCACTCACCCGTGCCGGCCGTGCGGCAGACGCTGGAATCGCTCGTCGAGGACTACGACGGCCGGGGCAGCGGACCGCGCCGCGGCTTCGAGCTGCGCGAGGTCGGCGGGGGGTGGCGGCTGTACGTGCGTGAGGACCACGACGACCTGGTCGCCGACTTCATCGGTGGGCAGGCGCCGGCTCGCCTGTCGCAGGCTGCGCTGGAGACCCTCGCGGTGATCGCGTACAAGCAGCCCGTGACGCGCGGCCAGGTGGCATCCATCCGTGCGGTCAACGTCGACTCGGTCGTGCGCACACTGCTCGCGCGAGGTCTGATCACCGAGCTGTTCGCCGACTCCGAGACCGGTGCCATCAACTACGGAACCACCGATGCGCTGCTCGAGCACCTCGGCATCAACTCGATCGACGATCTTCCGCCGATCTCACCGCTGCTCGACGACGGTGCCGACGGCTTCGATGAAGGAGCACTCCGATGACAGACCCTTCGACGGGCTCACAGACCCAGGGCCCCGGTGCCGAGGGCGTCCGGCTGCAGAAGGCGCTCGCGAACGCAGGCGTCGCCTCGCGCCGCGTGGTCGAGCAGTACATCGTCGAGGGACGCATCCGCGTCAACGGCCGCACCGTGACCGAGCTCGGCACCCGCATCGACCCCGACAGCGATCTCATCGACGTCGACGGCACTGCCGTGCAGCTCGACGTCTCGAAGCGCTACGTCATGCTCAACAAGCCCACCGGCGTGGTCAGCACGATGAAGGACGAGAGCGGGCGCCCCGACCTGCGGCGGTTCACCAAGGACTGGCCCGAGCGCCTCTACAACGTCGGTCGGCTCGACGCCGAGACCAGCGGGCTGCTGATCCTCACCAACGACGGCGACCTCGCGCACGTGCTCGCGCACCCGTCCTTCGGAGTCACGAAGGTCTACATCGCGAAGGTCGAAGGCATCGTCACCGCGCAGACGATCTCGACACTGCTCAAGGGCATCGAGCTCGAAGACGGGCCGATCAAGGCCGACAAGGCACGGCTGCTCGACAGCTCTGCGACGGGCAAGGGTGGCTCGAGTCTGGTCGAGCTCACGCTGCACTCGGGCCGCAACCGGATCGTGCGGCGCATGATGGCCGCCGTCGGGCATCCGGTGAGCGAGCTGGTGCGCCGTCAGTTCGGCCCGCTGCACCTGGGAACGCTCCCGGCGGGGAAGACCCGTGAGCTGACTAAAATCGAACGTGGCGCGCTGCTGACTCTTTCGCGCCAGGAATCCCGGGAGAACGAGTGAGCGAGACCGCTGGCGCGCGTGCGACGCAGGTCGCTGCGCGACTCTCGGGGACGGTGCGCATCGTCGGGGCAGGCCTGCTCGGGTCGAGCATCGGTCACGCGCTGCGCGCCAAGGGCGTCGACGTCGTGCTCGCCGATGCGTCGCCGTCACAGCTGCGGCTCGCGATCGATTACGGTGCCGGCCGCGCCGAGCAGGCGGACGACCAGCCCGCGCTGGTCGTCGTCGCCGTGCCGCCGGATGTGACGGCCGATGTGATCCAGGCCGAGCTGCTCGCCCATCCCGACGCCGTCGTCACCGACGTGGCCAGCGTCAAGCTGCAGCCGTTCGACGAGCTGCGCCGCCGAGGCATCGATCTCACCCGGTACATCGGATCGCACCCGCTGGCGGGGCGCGAGCGCGGCGGGGCGATCTCCGCCCGCGCCGATCTGTTCATCGGTCGGCCGTGGGTGGTCTGCCGGGACGGCGAGACACGGGCATCCGATCTCGCGCTCGTCGAGGCGCTCGCGCTCGACGTGGGGGCGATGCCGCTCGAGATGACGCCGCAGGAGCACGACCGCGCCGTCGCGCTCACCTCGCACGTGCCGCAGGTGGTCGCGAGCCTGCTCGCCGGCCGGCTCGCCGAGGCGGACGAGGGCTCGCTGCGCCTGGCCGGGCAGGGAGTGCGCGACACCACGCGGATCGCCGCGTCGGCTCCCGAGCTGTGGGTGCAGATCCTCGGAGCGAACGCCGAGCCCGTCGTCGACGTGCTCGACGCCCTCGCCGACGATCTCAGGGATGTCGCCGAGGCACTGCGCACTCCGGATGCCCCGGGCGCGCGCCGCGCGGTGGCGGATGCGATCCGGCACGGCAACGAGGGTGTGGAGCGTCTGCCGGGCAAGCACGGTCAGAACCGCCGTTTCGAGACTCTGGTCGTCATGGTCGACGACACCCCGGGTCAGCTGGGCCGCCTGTTCGGCGAGCTCGGCGAACTGGGCGTGAACGTCGAGGATCTGCGTCTGGAGCATTCTCCGGGCGCGCAGTTCGGTCTCGCCGAGATCAGCGTCGCCCCGGCTGCGCTGCGCGGCGCGACCGACGGACTCCAGGAACGCGGCTGGCGGATTGCAGGGAACACCAATGACTAGCGCACAGAAGTTCATCGCGATCGACGGTCCGGCCGGGTCCGGCAAGTCGAGCGTGTCGAAGGAGATCGCCCGTCGGCACGGCTACGGCTACCTCGACACGGGCGCCGCCTACCGTGCGCTGGCCTGGCACGTGCTCGATCGTGGCGCGGATACCTCGGATGCCGATGCGGTGCGCGCGGCAGCATCCGATTTCCCCTTCGCCCAGGCTCTCGATCCCGACGACCGGCGTGTGCGCGTCGGCGGCGCCGACGTGACCGACGCGATCCGCGAGCCGCGGGTGTCCGCCGCGGTCAGCGGGGTCGCGCGTGTGCCGGAGGTGCGGGTGCAGGTGAACGAGATGTTCCGCCGGATCGTCGCGGACTCGGAGTATCCCGCTGTCGTCGTCGAGGGACGCGACATCACCACCGTCGTCGCACCGGATGCCCCGGTGCGCATACTGCTGACCGCCGCCCCCGAGGTGCGCGCCGCGCGCCGGGCGGGAGAGCTCGCGGGTGAGAACGCCGCGGCCGTCGCCGAGGCGCTGCACAAGCGCGACGCCTCCGACAGCAGTGTCGTCGACTTCCTCAACGCCGCCCCCGGCGTGGACGTCGTCGATTCCACAGAACTTGATTTCGCGCAGACCGTCGCCGCCGTGCTGACAGTCATCGACCAGCGGCGCGACGCTGACACAGGAGCATGAACATGGCCGATGAAGAAGAGTACGAGGGCGCGCCCGATCAGCTCGCCGAGAAGCTCGCCGAGATCGACGAGCAGGATGCCGAGCACCGTGCAGGCATCATGCGCGCCACGCTGACCGACTACGAGCTCGACGAGGACGACGCCGATCTGCTGGCCGGCCTCGAGCTCGGCGAGGACGCGATCGAGTATTCGCCGGCGCTGCCGGTGGTGGCGATCGTGGGACGCCCGAACGTCGGCAAGTCGGCGCTGGTGAACCGCATCCTCGGCCGTCGCGAGGCGGTCGTCGAGGACACCCCCGGCGTGACGCGCGACCGCGTCACCTACAAGGCCGAGTGGATGGACCGCCGATTCTCGCTCGTCGACACGGGCGGGTGGGAGCCGGATGCCAAGGGCATTGACCGCTCGGTGGCGGCCCAGGCCGAGGTCGCGATCGACCTGTCGGATCTGGTGCTGTTCGTCGTCGACGCGAAGGTCGGCGCGACCTCGACCGACGAGCACGTCGTGAAGCTGCTGCGCAAGAGCGGAAAGCCGGTGTTCCTCGTCGCGAACAAGATCGACGACGCCCGGCAGGAGCCCGAAGCGGCACCGCTGTGGAACCTGGGGCTCGGCGAGCCGCACCCCGTCTCGGCGATCCACGGTCGCGGCGTCGCCGACCTGCTCGACCTGGTCATGGAGAAGCTGCCCGAGGTCTCGGCGGTCGCCAAGGCGGAGATCGGCGGACCGCGCCGCGTGGCTATCCTCGGCCGCCCCAACGTCGGGAAGTCGTCGCTGCTGAACAAGGCCGCGGGGGAGGAGCGCGTGGTCGTCAACGACCTCGCCGGCACCACCCGCGACCCGGTTGATGAGATCGTCGAGATGGGCGGCAAGATGTGGCGGCTGGTCGACACCGCCGGCATCCGTCGTCGCGTGCACCTGCAGCAGGGCGCCGACTTCTATGCGTCGCTGCGCACCTCGACGGCGTTGGAGAAGGCCGAGGTCGCCGTCGTCGTGCTCGACGTGAGCCAGCCGATCAGCGTGCAGGACCTGAACATCATCGACATGGTGCTCGAGTCGGGTCGTGCGCTCGTGCTCGCGTTCAACAAGTGGGATCGTCTGTTCGACGACGACATGGAGAACGCGGATCGTCGTCGGTACCTCGAGCGCGAGATCGAGCAGGATCTGGCGCACGTCGCCTGGGCGCCGCGGGTGAACATCTCGGCCAAGACCGGCCGTCACCTCGAGAAGCTGGTGCCCGCGCTCGAGAAGGCTCTCGAGAATTGGGATCGTCGCATCCCGACCGGCAAGTTCAACGCGTTCATCACCGAGTTGGTTGCCGCGCACCCGCACCCGCTGCGCGGTGGCAAGCAGCCGCGCATCCTGTTCGGCACGCAGGCGTCGACGCGTCCGCCGACGTTCGTGCTGTTCACGACCGGATTCCTCGACCCCGGCTACCGCCGATTCGTGCAGCGTCGCCTGCGCGAGCTGTACGACTTCGAGGGCACCCCGATCGTGATCAACATGCGTGTTCGGGAGCGCCGCAAGCGATAGCATCCGCCCGCGTTCACGGGGGATAATGGGATGAGCGTCGCAACCCCGCGGCGCGTATCGCAATGCCCAAAAGGCCCCGCGTGAAAGAGGATGCAATGTCGCACACCCTGCCCCTGCCGGACTTCACCCACGAGCGTGTGGAGGTGATCACCGGCGCGAGAAGCGGCCTCTTCATCGCGGTGGCGCTGCATTCGTCTGTGCTCGGCTCGGCACTCGGCGGGGCGCGCCTGTGGACGTACCCGCACTGGAGCGACGCCCTCGGCGACGCGCTGCGGCTCTCGGCGGCGATGACGCTGAAGAACGCGGCGGCGGGACTCGACGCGGGCGGAGGCAAGTCGGTGATCGGCCTGCCCCCGGGCACGGTGCTCGACGCCGACCGACGCCGCGCGGCCTTCCTCGATCTCGGGGATGCTGTCGAGCTGATGGGCGGGCTGTACCGCACAGCAGAGGACGTCGGTTCGACGACGGACGACATGCTGACCGTGAGCGAACGCACTCAGCACGTGGTGGGTCTGCCGTCGACCGTGGGCGGCTCGGGCGAGCCCGCCGGGCCCACAAGCCTGGGCGTGTACGCGTCATTGAAGGCGGTGCTCGAGCGTGTGGCGGGGTCGTCGGATGCCCGTGGCCGCCGGATCACGATCTCGGGCCTCGGTCAGGTGGGCGGACGGCTCGCGTCGCGGCTGGCTGAAGACGGCGCGCAACTGACGGTGACCGACATCAACCCCGCCCGTCGTGAGTTCGCCGAGTCGATCGGCGCGACCTGGGTGGAGCCGGGTGGTGAGCACCTGGTCGCCGGCGATGTATTCGTGCCGGCCGGCATCGGCGGCGTGCTGACGGACGAGGTCATCGACGCCCTCGACGTGAGCGCGGTCTGCGGGCCGGCGAACAACCCGCTGGCCGATCATTCGGGCGCTTCCCGGCTTGCGGGCCGTGGCATCCTGTACGCCCCTGACTTCGTCGTCAATGCCGGCGGCGTGATCTACCTCGACCTCGAGGCCAAGCAGCTCGGAACCAGTGACGAGATCATGGCCAGGGTGGCCGGGATCGGCGACACCGTGGGTGGCATCCTCGACGACGCGAGTGCTCGCGGTGTGACTCCGCTGCAGGCCGCCGAAGAGCTCGCGGCGTCGCGTCTGCGCGCGGGAGCGGATGCCGGCGTGCGCTGACGGGCTCCGCCGTGGACGCGCTTCTCGGTGCGTCGTCGGTTCGCTTTTCGGTGCGCCGTGGGCGCGGGACGTGAAAGGTTGGAGGGGTGAGCATCGTCCCTCCCGCACCAGGTGAACCGCGCCGTCCGCACGGGCCGCGTGACAGCGGCGACGCCTGGGTGGTTGCCGAGACCGGTGAGAAGTACTGGGGGCGCTATGGCGCCGCCGGCCTGCTGGCGGTAGACCCGGTGCGCGGGGTGCTGCTGCAGCACCGCGTGGGCTGGAGTCATTTCGGCGGCACCTGGGGTCTGCCGGGTGGCGCACTGCACGAGGGCGAGTCGGCGCTGCACGGTGCGCTGCGCGAAGCGCAGGAAGAGGCCGGTGTGCCCGACGGCGCGGTGCGGCCGCGGTTCGCGTGGGTGCTCGATCTGAAGATCTGGTCGTACACGACGGTCGTCGTCGACGTTGTGGAGCCGTTCGAGCCGACGATCAGCGACCCCGAGAGCCTTGCGCTGGAGTGGGTGCCGCTGGATGAGGTTGGGCAGCGGCCGCTGCATCCAGGGTTCGCGGCCGCGTGGCCGACGCTGCGGGCGCTGCTGGAGTTGCGCCCGACGGTGGTCGTCGACGCCGCGAATGTCGTGGGTTCCGTGCCGGACGGCTGGTGGAAGGATCGCGCCGGTGCTGCCGCGAGGCTGCGTGACCGGCTCTCGGCGTGGGCGCGCGACGGCGTGGCGGCGTCGGCGCTGGGTCTGGGGCAGGGTGCGGATCGCTGGTACCCGGCGGTGACGATGGTCGTCGAGGGCGCTGCGCGGGCGATGGTGGATGCTGGCGAGCACGCGGATGCTGATGCTGGCCCGTCAGCTGACGCGGATGCTGGTGCTGACTCGTCATCTGAAGCGGATTCTGGTGCTGGTCGATCAGCCGACGCGGGTGCGGACGCCGGGTTGCGCACCGAGATAGGGATCGTTCGCGCCGAGGGGAGTGGCGATGATGCGATCGTCGCGGAGGCCACCAGGCTCGTCGCCGAGGGCCGGACTGTGATCGTCGTCACGAGCGATCGGGGACTGCGCTCACGCGCGGAGGGGTCGGATGCGCGCACCGAGTCTGTCGGCTGGCTGCTGCGGCAGCTCGATGGCGAGGAGTCAGAAGGGCGCGTCTGAGCCGGCCGGGGCGGTGGTCCACGCCGGGATGGTCGGCGATTCCGAGGACAGTGGACCGGACGGGACGAACATCACGCGTCGTGGTGGGGTTTCGGTGTGGATTCGTCCCGCCGGGCTGGTCCACTGCAGGTCCCAGTTCGGCAGTTGCCGCGCGGTCCACCGGTGTTGGTCGTCGATGTCGGGGTGTTTGAGGGCGTGGTGGGTTTTGCAGAGGTGGGCGAGGTTGTCGGTGGCGGTGGGGCCGCCGTGGGCGTGGTCGTGGGTGTGGTCGATCTCGGACCGGTGCACCGGCATGCGGCATCCGGGGAAGCGGCAGTGCTGGTCTCTGGCGCGCAGGAACCTGCGCATGGGTTCGGTGGGGGTGTAGGTGTCGGTTTCGGTGACCATGCCGGTGGGGTCGAGGAACAGGCGGGTCCACCCGGTGTTGCGGCCGGCGAGGGATCGGGCGATGTCGGGGTGCAGTTCCCCGTGCCCGTCCAGTTGCGCCGGTTTGTTGTCCGCTCCGGTGAGGGTGGTGGCGGCGACGGTGACTTGGATGCGGGCGGTGATGTTCTCCAACCCGGTGCCGTGGACCTCGGTCGGGGTGGCGGTGAGGAGGAGGTCGGTGAGCAGGTCGGCGCGGATCTGGTCGAGGGTGCGCTCATCGGTGGGGAGGTGGATGACCTGGGGGCCTGCGGTGATCATGGCTTCGACGTGGGCCCAGTAGGCGTCGGGGTCGCCGTGGAAGGGGTCGTCGTCGGGTGGGACGCGGACCCCGTTGACGTACTCGGTGCCGTCGTCGCCGAGACCGGTGTAGAACGGGTCGCTGCCCGGGCCGGTGGTGAATGGGTCGCGGGTGAAGGTGTCCCCGGCGCCGAAGATCGTCTCGCCGCTGTGCGCACCCTCGCTGTCGCTACTGCTGCCAGTGCTGCTGCCGCTACTGCTACCGGTGCCGCTGCCGGAGAACGTCGCGTCGCCGGTGCCGGTGCCGGTGCCGGTGTCGTTCTCGGGGCCGTAGTGGCGGGGGTCGTTGTCGAGCTTGTCCTGGAGGGCGTCTTCGTCGAGGGGGAGGGTGGGTTCGCGGTCTTCGCCGTGCTGTTTCTGGTGGCGGGCCATCTGGGTGAGGCGGTCGTGGATGGCGAGGGCGAGGTGTTCGGGGAGGATGACTTGCAGCAGCGCGAGCCCGTCGCCGACGGAGCGGACGGTCACCGTCCGCTCGGAGCGTGCCCGTTCGTGCCGGTCGGTGATCGTCGACCCGGCCAGTGCCGCGGCGACCTCCCGGGCATGGACACGAGTGCGGGCGGGGGATTCGGACTCGGCGAACACCACCGCCGCACTGTCGTAGACATCCAGCGCATCCGGGTCGGCGGTGCCGGCGGCGACCGCCTCACGGACCGGGGAGGCTGCGTGCAGGATCTCCCGCACATGCGCCGCACTGACCATCCCGGCGGCGTAGGACGCGGACAGGGCCGGATACTCGCCGGTGGCGAGGAACCGGGCATCCGAGACCGCCCGCTCGACCGTCCCGCGGGCGATGTTCCCGGCCGCGGAGAACTCCGCGACCATCGACCGCTCGATCGCCTCCCGATGCTGCGGCTGCTCAGCCACATCCGCATCCATCAGCACCGCACGCTCAGCGAGCAGCGCAGCCGCTCGCGCCTCGGCCCGGTTGATCTCCCTCCGTACCTCGAGCCACTCATCCAGCAGCGCGGACTGCTGCTCGAGACGATCGGTGATGGAGGAGGCCATGCATCCAGAATAGAACAAAACTTCGAAAGTCACAAGAGATTTCTGAAGGAATTTTTGCCGGATCGGTTCTGGAGAACTGGGCCGTTTCGTCACTTCGACTCGCTGCGCTCGCTCAGTACGGCGCTCGCTTCGCTCGCTCGACGACCGGAGAGGTAGTGCCTGCCAGCAACGCTACCGCCAGGGTGCGACACCAGAGCAGGGAGGCGCTCAGTGAGTGTCGCGCCCGCGCAGGCGGTCGATCTCGCGGCGCTCGCGCTTGGTCGGACGCCCGGCGCCGCGGTCGCGCACCGCGATCATCGCGCCCGGCTCGCGAGGAGGCGTGCGATCGTCATACGCGGTCGCGGCCACTGGCGCGCCCACGCGCTTGGACAGCGTCTTGCGCACGATCAGAATGCGATCGAACCCCGACATTCGAACTCGCACTTCATCGCCGACCTTCACGGTCTGCGCGGCCTTGGTCCGCTCGCCGTTGACCCGCACATGCCCGGCGCGGCATGCAGTGGTCGCCGCCGAGCGCGTCTTGTAGATCCTGATCGACCAGAGCCAGCTGTCGACCCGCACGGGCTTTTCAGCATCCGCCCTTCCCGCATCCGACGTCATCTCGTCCGCTCCTTTCGCAGGGCGCGGATCGCGCCGGCGATGATGAGTCCCTGCCCCAGCGTGTAGGTGAGCATGACCGCGGGGCTGGTCCAGGCGGGCATTCCGTCGAGGAACAGCCGGAACGCGAGGATCGAGTCGCTCAGCAGGAAGAACGCGCCACCCAGCGCGATGATGCGGTTGCCGCGCGCGGCAGTCGCCGCGGTGCCTGCGAGCACGAGCCCGTACGCGGCGACGCCGAAGAACAGCCCGCCGGTGTGCGGGCCGAGGAACACCAGCATCCCGACCCACCACAGTGCGTAGATGAGCGCCCACCACGGCATCCGACGCTCGCGGGTGTGTCGCAGGAACAGCACGATGTAGGCGATGTGCGCGATGCCGAAGAACAGCAGCATCAGCGGCAGCTCGGGTCCGGAGGGAAAGAACGTGCCGGCGCCATCGCCGAGCCATGAGAACAGCAGCGCGGCGAGCAGCAGTGCGATCGTGGCGCGCGGACGCAGCCGGGGCGCAGCGGCCAGCACCGGCACGGCGAGCAGCGGCATCAGCGTCAGCTTGGTGGGTGCTGCGAGCGGGCTCTGCAGAGCGAGGGCGACGACGTGGATGATCGCGAGGACGATGTACGGGACCCAGACGGCGATGTCGAGGGGGCGGATGCTGCGCGGCATCCCTCCATCGTATTCAGGTGGTGCGCGTGTTCAGCCGTTCACGATTCGACGGTGACCTCGGTGACATTGCCGTCGGCGTCGAGGTGCGCAGCCGGCCAGTAGCCGGCGGGGAAATGCTGGCCGCAGGCGTCGGTGAAGTGCAGCACTGTCGTATCGGAGGTCGTCTCGATGACGTCGAGCAGCAGGTCGTCGGCGCCGTCGTCGAGCTCGGCGCGTGAGGGCTCGGTGTCGCTGAAGTGGGTGAGGATGGCATCCGATGCGCGACGGCGGATGCTGTCGATTTCGGTGACCACGGCGCGGGCGCGGGGGAGCAGGCGCTGGACTTCGTCGGGATCGGCGCCGTCGATGATGAGGTCGACGTCGCGGTCGGCGAGTCGGATGCTGCTCGCATACCAGTCGTGGATGACGGTGTCTCCGTCATCGAGCGTCGTCTCGGCGCGCGTGAGGCGGCCGAGGTCGGGATCGTCGATGATCGGGTGCGCGGTGGTCATAGCGCCACCGTAGCGCCCCGGCGGCGGGGGATCAGGTGGTGAGCGGGCGCGTCACGAGGACGCGTCCGCCCGAGAGAGCTGGTCCCTGTTCGAATCCTGCGGCGAGGAAGGTGGAAAGCGCCCCGTGGAACATGTCGTTCGAGCGGTGCGAGCCGCGCGTGTTGTCGACCGGGTACGCCTCGATCATTCGGGCGTCGGCCTCGCGGGCGTGATCGAGGGCCGCCTTGAGCAGCTTCGCGTTGAGGCCCTGGTTGCGGTGATCACGACGGACGACGAAGCAGGTCACCGCCCAGACGGACTCGTCATCAAGCGCTTCGGTGGTGGCAGCGGTGATCGACTTCGTGTGCAGGATGCGCAACTGGTCGGTGCGCGGGCCGACGCGGATCCAGCCCGCGGCCTCTCCGTCGACGTACGCGACCAGGCCCGGCGGGGGACCGGCGGCGATCTCATCGTGGAACATGTCGCGCCGCTGCTCGAATGTCGTCGCCTGCCAGTCTTTGTTGCGCACGACGGGCCAGATGCACTGACAGCTGCGGCCGTCACCGCCGCCGGAGAGCGCGTGCTGCACGTCGTCCCATCGTTGGATGGTCGCCTCTTCTGTGGTGATGGTCGCCATGGGCGGCAACGCTACGCCGGGTGTCGGACATCGGCAACGGTTCGGGTGATGTGCGCGTCTCGTGTGATGTGCGCGTCGCCACGCCCGGGCGCGCTGTCGTGCCGTCGTGGTTCGCCAGGCCCGTTCGCGTCGGCTAGGATAATGGAGTTGCCCGCGCTTCGGTGCGGACCGCCACGGGCTGTGGCGCAGCTTGGTAGCGCACTTGACTGGGGGGCACATTGTCCTCAACGGTCGGAAGCGGCCCTGAAAATTCAACAACGGGATGTGGCGCAGCTTGGTAGCGCACCTGACTGGGGGTCAGGGGGTCGCAGGTTCAAATCCTGTCATCCCGACAGAAAACGCCTGATGGAACGGCATTTATGAGTGTCCGAGTTCCGCGAGTATACGTCGGACGAAGATCGATTCTGTGGTCCCGATTCGTGCTTCCTGTGTTACGGGATGTCGGACCTCACGGAGCTCGCGTGGTCCCAACATGTTCCCAAATCACTGACCCCCGCGAATCAAAGTCAAGTGGTGTAGAGGCTCGCTCCGCTCCATCTGAGATGCTGGTTCGTCCGGTCCGCGGCGAGCGCGAGCTCGGTGGTGTCGGTGTGCAAGTAGCTCTTGGTCGTCTCGATCGAGGCGTGTCCGAGGATGTCACGGACGATGTGAAGCGGGACGCCTGCGTTCGCGAACCATGTGGCTCCGGCATGTCTGAGATCGTGTCGTCGCAGACCGGGGTGGCCGAGTTTTTGCACCAGGTTGGTCCAGTCGGTTGCTCGCGAGAGCGTTCCGGTGGTGAGGACTCCACCTCGAGGCCCTCGAAGTAGGGGCTGATCATGTTCGCGGTCCCCAGTAATGCGTCTGAGTACGGGCTCCAACGGCTTGAGGATCGGTACTCTGCGTGTCTGCCTGCTCTTCGTGGGCTTGACGCATAGCCCGTTCGAGCCGGGGAAGTGCTGTCGTGCGATGGTGACGAGGCGATTGTCCCAATCGATGTCGCTGACGACCAGACCGGCGACCTCGGACACCCGCGCCGCGAGAAGAGCGGAGAGGAGGACAAAGTCTCCATAAGCTGCGTGAACACGTCGGCACGCGTCCGCGAGGCTTTGCACCTCGCCGAGAGTCGGGATCTTGCGCGCGAGATCGGCTGTCGACGACCGTGTCCGTCGTTTTGCTCGTGTTCGCGCGGGGTTCGCGGCGATGATCTCGTCTCGCACTGCTTCGTCGAGCACCCGTGTGAGGGCTGACACTGTGTTCTTCAGGGTTGAAGGCGAGCAGTCGCCTTCCCACCGGTCGATCGTCCTGTCGATGACGGCGGTGCTGATAGATCGCACGGGCAGGTGCCCCAGGGCGGGAAGCGCACGGACTCTGATGCTGCCGCGATATCCGCTCGCTGTCGACGACGGATCGAGTCCTCGAAGGTACCGATCCCCGATCTCGGCGATGTAGTCGGCGAGAGAGATTAGCGGGTCGCTCGCGATGTGCGTTCGGGACTGGAGCTGTTGCAGGAACGCCCTGGCCCTGTCTTCGGTTTCGAACGTGGCCGAGTAGCTTCGCCGCTCGTGTGAAACGGGATCGCTCCACCGGGCGCGAGCGCGGAACCGGCCGTGGCGATTCGCGACGTCTTGCGTGAGGTGTACTCCGATGGGCGGGACGCGACGGTGCTTCGTGTTCATTCACTCGAAGTTGGCAGAGTACCCTAGACAGTGATCGCGATTTCGGATGTCTGGCGGCTGGTGCTCCGTGTTCGGCAAATGAACCTATGGCGGCGATCACATCGCCTCGGCATCACCCCACCCGGGACCCAATGTCCGACCCTGGCTTCGCGTGAGAGCGCTGTGATGAGGGGGCTTCAATCGTCGCGCGCCGGTATGCGCTGCCAGCCAGGCGCGACCGTCCGCAGGTCCTCCCCAGGGGTCCACGCCCGGACCTGGGAACGAACGAGCGCTCCCGGATAGGACGTGCTCCAACCCAACTCTCGGTAGACGTCCTTTCCCGTGTTCTCGACCCAGATCAGCGACTTCCGCTCGGCGGTGAGCCAGTCCCGCAGGAAATCGGCATCGATGAGGAGCTCGTTCTGGCCCACGTTGACGGAGTGTCGCAGAACGGCGAAGAGCCGGCCGCTCGCGTCGGTCCACCCGTTACGGCCGTTCCAGCGGAGAGCGCCGGGTGCGGCGCCGAAGAACTCAGGAGCAGGGGCGTCGAACGAGATCGTTTCGAGGTTGCCCGGCGCGTACTCGTTTTCACCCAGCAGCTCCCATACAGCTGGTCGTGTCGGAACACTGAGCGGATCCGTCCAATCGTGCTCCATGACACTCAGCGTTTCGCCGTGGTGGTGCCCGAACGGGTACTCGCCGACGTACCCTTTGTAGCTCATGGGGAGCCGAGACATCCCAAGATCGTTGATCAAATCTCGTCCTTCGAGTTCGCCAAGGGCGACGGAAAGATCGTCGGTGCTCACCAAGTGGGTATAGAGGTTGGTCCAGACCTGGTGGGTGCGCTTCGTGTTGTCGCCGGTGAGGTCCCAGCTGTATGAGCCCGACACGACGATGAAGGGGCGTCCGTCTCGTTCAGCGGAGGTGACATTGATGGTGGGCAGGTCGGAGTCATCGGCCACCCATTGCGCGTCAGCCCGCCCGATCTTCACATCCCAGTCGTAGACCGGCACCCAGGCGCGGGGCGCGTCGCTCGCGGGTTCGAACTCGGTTACTGTGGGGTCGACCTGCCGGACGATGGAGGATTCGGGTCCGGGTACAGCCGGCGGCGGGGCTTCCCAGGAGCTCCTGGTCTTGGGTGCGTGGTCGGATAGGTGACCGATGAGCCGGTTGAGTGCAATCCACTGGTACTTCTTGCCGATCCGTTCGATCCACTTTGGCTTCCCGCGTCCGGGCCCGTACTTGCCTAGCACATACCCGTCGAAGTTTGAGTGCAGCCGGGGTTTGTATCCGAGGCGGATGACCTCTGCGACCACCCACCGCGCGCCGGCTGCCGCGTCGACACCTGGCCGGTCATGGAGTTCGTGCTTGAGCTGGTAGGTGAAGAAGTCATCGCCCGTGGTGGAGTGCACGAGCTTCGGGTAGTCACGATTGTCGTATGGGGCGATGTCGTCTTCGGTGGGCCAGGTCAGCGGCCAGGTGCTGCTGTAAGGGGGCCTGAAACGGTCGGGCGTTACCTCTGCGGGCAGCGCTCCTCGATCGAGTGCCGCCTCGATAATGCAGCGGGCGGCGTCGCGAACGGCGGCGTTGGGGGTGAGGTCTGCGGAGGGTGCGAAGAAGGTGGCCCAGACGACAACGGCCGCTGCAGTCCAGTCCGCGCCGCTGCCGCTGGCCAGGAGCGCCGAGTAAGAGACCTGAAGCGCGCGTTCGACTATCCACTCGTCGTCGATGATGCAGAATCGTTTGAGCAGGGCGGCGGCCTGGTGGGGGTGACGCGCGAGCAGGCGGGCTGCGGCGATCGTGGCTGGCTCGCGAACGCGGCGATCAGTGGCGCTAGTCGTCCAGAGTAGTGCGGCGACCCACAGTCGGGTGGTTTCCGCGCCGACCAGGTCGAGCGGTTTCTCGCCTCCCCAGCGGATCAGACGGTCGACTGCTCCGCTGGTGCCGTGACTTGTGTGCAGCCACCCGGTGAGGAACTGATCTCGGGTCGACATGGTGAGTTCACTGGAGAACTCATGGAGGAAGTCGGCGTTGAGCGGGTGGCCGGGGCGAGCTGCGAGCCTAAACAGCATCGTAAGGCCCGCGTCGAAGGTCTCACGGCGATGCAAAGCGTTGGTGATAATGCTGCCCGTGTCGAGGGTGATGGAGGACACAGATCGCCAGGCCGTGCCGGCGATGACGGCAGCGTAGCGCGCAGCGGTGTCGGGGATCTCGGCGGTGAAGGCGGCCAGCTCGAGCCCGAAGCGTTCGGCGACGACGACCGAGGTCGCTTCGAGGAGACCGACGTCGATGGTCGTGTCGAGTCCGATGAGCTCCCCGAGGCGACCGGCCAGCTGGGCGCGGACGCCATCCGCATCGTTCACGTGAGCGAGCGCATCGGAGACGATCAGGTGGTGGCTGATGCGCTCGAAGGTGATGGTGATGATGTCCGTGCCATAAGGGCTTCTATCCGGGATGACGTCTTCTTCGACAAGACCCTGTGCGATGAGTCCATCGAGCAGCGACTTCTCGACACTGTTGTCCGACCAGATCGGGTTCAGCACGGCATGCGCGGCGAGGCGGGTGAGGGGGGCTCCGCCCTGGTCTGCGATAGCGCCGGCCAGAGCGTGCATCGCGCGGTGAACGATCTGGTCGGACACCGATGCGTCGACGCGATTACTAACGGCCTCGTTCGCGTGGTCGAGGACCATTTTGGTGAGCTCGCCCAGCCCCATGTTGGCCTGGTCGAGCGAGAGGCGGCCATCGGATTGCAGCGCTTCGCAGACCAACCGAAGGTAGAGCGGGTTATCGAACTCACCGTGGATCGGCGGTGACGTCGGAGGTTCGAGACCGTAGAACGCGGCGTACTCGCTGACCGCCTCGAACTCGACACCCTCGAACCCTGTGTGCTCGAACCGGGTAATAGACATGCCGGGCGGGAGGACCTGATTGACGTAGTGGGTGCGTGCGGTCAGCAGCAGCCGAACGTGCGAGTGCCGGGTGACGATGGAGATGAGGCGATCGAGGCTATCCCGCCACACCGACCGTGGGCGGGTGTCGTTGAGCGCGTCGATGACGAGCAAGGTGGGTGCTCCTGCAGCGCGCGCGCTTTGGTCCAGCAGCGCGATGGTCTCCTCGCTGGTCAGGTCCGCCGGCATCTGGAGAACGTCGCGGAGGTGAGTGAGTGGGTCGTGGTCATTGAACCAGCGACCGTGTATCACGATGCTGGGCAGACCTCTCCGAAGGCGGCGGGCGGCGGCATCGAGGGCGAGATAGGTCTTGCCGATGCCGGCGGGTCCGGTCATCAACGCAACTTGAGAGCTGGCGAGCGTCCCGAGGGCGCTGATGATGAGCTTGGTTGCAGTTTCGAGTCTGCCTTCCAAGTCACGGAGAGAATCGACGGCTTCCGCCGGGAAACGGACCATATATTCGCTCTGGTACTGCCTCCACCCCGCGTTGTCCCAGTTCTCGTGCGTGGCGTTCATCCGCTCGACCTCTATGGCCTCCTGTTCCCTGACCACAGTGATGGCGGCCGTTAGTTTCTCGTCGAGACCGCGGAACTCAGCGTCGGTCCGGGCGCGCTCCCAGGTCTTGAGGGCATTGATGACGGTCGTGGCGGCGCTGCGCGCGGCGCCCAGGTCGGCGGCCGTTGCATCGTTTCCGGCGTGCTGCAGGCGTCGTGTCGCCTCCGTGAGCTCATCGACTTGACCGAGGACGACCTGCCACCACTCATCGTCGGAGCAGAGCGCAGCGATGCTTCGAGCGGCGGGAACGTTCACGTTCAACTCTGGCGTATACCGCGGTCTCGCAGCGTCGGTCGCGTCCCGCAGCCGGTCGATCCACCACTGTTGAGAGAGCACGTCGGCGTCGAACCAATACCGCCGCTGCGCACCGGAAGCATCCAAGCGGGTTAGGCGTGTGGCCGTGTTTGTCGCCCATTCGAACTCGAAGATGACGGTCATGCCGCGGTCGGCCGCCATCGTCTGCCAACCCTCAAGCCAACCATCAGGGTCGTTTATCTTCTCCAGCAGCGATTTCCCTCTGCCACCAGTGCGGCCGGTCGGATCTGCGGGGATGGCAATGGTGTACTTGGTGAGAGCCGGATGGTTGGCGAGAGCGGCTTTGACGGACTTGTCCAGCTGCGACTTATCGACGGCAGTGTGGCTGGTCCAATACTTTGCCTGCCAGCCGTGCTCGGCGCCGCCGGGGAGGGTCCAGTAGCACTCGACGCCTCCATCCCCTCCGGCTCCGTGAAGGGATACGAACTTCGCGTCCGTGTGCGGGGGGTCTTGCGCGACCAGCTCGCAGATGAGTTGCTCGTATCCGTCACGCTGGCCGCCTGCGCCCAGCAAGCGCACGCGCGTGAAGTCGATATCAGGAATATTCATACGGACTCCTCGCTGGCCTGGAGATTGACGGCGGGGGTGAGGGAAAGGTTGGTCAGGGCTTGCCAGATACCCGCGTCGATGGCCGCGGCGGTGGGTCCTTCATTGACCACGTCGATCAGTTCCCCGGCGAGTGTCACCTCAGTGGGTCCCTGCAGTTCCAGTTCGACTTGCGTGGCCAACGTATCCAGGGCGGCCCCGAGGACAGGCCCAACCGTGTTCGGCAGCTGTGCGACGGCGGTCCTGGCCGCGACCGATATGCCGGCCAATTCGTCAGCAGTTGGCACCGGCACCGTCGCCGGCCATTCGACGGGCCGTCGTCGATACAGGGCCAACGTCCATGAGGCACGGGCTACCCACGCGGTCAGCTCGCGGATCTTCTCGATGGCGGTGTCTGCTGTCTGTGCGAGCGTGAGTCCAGCCGCCGTCAGGAGCTGATTGAAAGACTCGCCCGCCAGGGGAAGAACAGATTGCTCACCGTAGCGCGCCATGAATACCGCTAGCGGAAGCGGTCGAACGCCATCTACCGCGAGCACCCACACGTTGCAGTCGAGAGAATGACGAGCCTCAGCGTCGATCCTCGCCAAGGCGTCAACTGTAGCCTCCCAGTCCTGCAGCCCCGCTGTCACAAGCCATCCGGTCTGATCGATGCTGCTGGGGAACGGTGCAGGGTCTGGCACCGTCCGCAGAACAGCGCCGGGAACGGCGGCTTTGATCTCGGACAACACCGTGTGTTGTTGCTGTTGGACTGCGATCGCCGAGGACGCCGTGATCGCATCGATTGTCGCATGGTCACCGAATCGGACTGAGCGCCAGGCGTCGGGGTCGTTTACGGCGCTGATCGCGGCGCGCGCCAGCCGTTCGAGTTCAGTGCCGAGTGCATCGGGGACAGGTTGATCGAGGCCGAAATATGTCGGTGTCAGCGATCGTGCGTGTTCGACCTTGGCGGCAGCATCTCGAAGCGACATCGCCACCGCGACGCGATTATCGTTCGTCCTGAGATTGATCAGCGCCTGCGCGGCCGCCCCGAGGGCTTGCGAAACCGGGTCGTTCTGTCGTTGAGCATCATCCTCGCTGGCGTGGGAAGCGGCTCTTTCTTTCGATCCGTCCTTCGGTTTGGAGGCTAGTACTCCGGCTCGCTCGCTTGCAGCTTGCACACGCTCCGCCCAAGCTTGTGCCTGGTGAGACGGGTCGTTGGCCCGTAGCCGGAAGGTGCCGTCGCCTGCAAGATTGACGAGTTCCTGGGCGATCTGTGCCTGTTCTTGGAGCAGGGCTGTCCATGTCGGTGCCGCTGACAGCATCCGGATGGCTCCCTGGAAGCCGACATTACGTCGGACTCCAGCACGTTCTTTGAAGACCTCACGTGCCATGTGTTTGAAGCCGGGCTCAAACTCGCCGGCCCTGTAGCGGCGTCCCGACGGCGTGATGGTGATGACCTCGACGTGATTTGCTTCTGGGCATGCGAACGCCAATTGCCGCGCCAAGGCCACGACAAAGTCGTTGAGAGCATCGCTGCTGTCTGCCGACGGGACGTCCCAGGTCATGCCGGGCGTCTGCTCCTGAACATCGAGACCATGCATGACCGTCACGGACGGATCAACCTCCGTTTGCATCGTCAGTGCGACGGCCGAAGGTTCGGATTGCGCGATCACCAGGGCACGGTGCTCCACCGTTCCGAAGGTAGCTTCTCTGTTCTCGGCAGAGACGAAGCGGCTCAGCGCATCGATCAGACGCGCCCAGGCGTCGGCTTGAGTGGCGTTGGTCGGCTCGTCGAATTCCCGGAATACCGCTGCAGCCTCCGATGCGCTGAGCGGCACAGTTCCGGCCAGCGCCTCTAGGAGACGCACGGCCTCGACGAGCGTCCCTGCAGTGAGCAGGCGTACGACGAGGGCAGAATCGAGGTGCGTGGTGATGGCTTCCAGCACTGGTGAACTTCGCGGCGGCAGCGCTCGCGCGATCCGGGTTATCTGCGTAGCTGCGCGATCGAACGCTGGCGAGCCGATCGGGTCGAGGGCCGTGTCCTGGTTGCGAATTCCATAGACGAATGGAGCTATCAGAGTCGGCGAGACCCCAGAAGGCGCGAGGCGTCGAATGATCGAAAGACAGGCGGTGGCGTAGGCGACGTTGTCCGCCCGCTCGGCTCCTTCAAGAAGTTCGGCTACTCCCGAGGCGGCTGTACCCGGCTCGTGGAGATGATACGCAACGGCACCGGCAACAGCGACGATGGTCTCCGGGTAGCGTTCGGCGGAGCGACGCAGCAACCAGCCCGCTTCGTCGGCGGGGAGCAGCCGAGCTATGACGCTTAGGGTCTCGCCGAGGGTTGGGGGCGGCGCGTCGTGAAGCAGAGTGGTCAGGGTCTGCGAACGAAGTTCGTGGAGTCCGGTCCAGATGTCCCCGTAGTCGAGAACTACATGCTCGTTTTTCAGTATCGCCAGGGCGTCGCCTACCGCGCTATTGCTTCCAGCGACGGCGGCAAGCGCATCTCCGAGCATTCGGGCGGTCAACGACAAGCCAACTGCGTGAGCTGCGAGAACCAGGCGAGCAGCCTCTCGCTGAATCTCTCGTCCAGGAGCCGCCAGCTCGGCGGCTTGTGAGGCGAGGACCTGCTCTAGGTGCTTGCCTTCGCGCAACAGGGAGAGGAATTCCATGAGCAGACCATCACTGCGCGCGAGAGCTTCTGCGGTGGCCATCTTTGTCGTGAGCTCTGCGCGCTCGACACGCTCGGCAATCAGCTCAGCGGTGAGGCGGTCGAGCAATGGCCTGATGACACGTGTGCTGCCGTTCAAGAGACGAGGGCTGAAGTCTTCTTCGCGTGCCGCACCGATGACGAAGACATGGGGAATCTCGCGTAGGGAGGCAACAGCATTCGGCCACGCGCTGGTGGAAGGTCGGCCGAGGTTGTCCGCTGCGACGACAACTGGAGAGGTGGCAGTAGCACGAAGCAACTCGACGTGTCGGACCAGCAGTCGGCCGTCCTCATCCGTAGTCACGCGGGCGACACGAACGACGCGAGCTCCCAGGATCACGTCACGGCTTGCGCGCCAAAGGAGTACCGATTTGCCCGAACCGGATGGGCCAACGATGACGGTGTACTCGCCTTCTTGGGCTGCCTGGGTGATCTGATCCATCTCATCGGCCCTAATGACATCGAGGCCCTGTGCGATGTGAATAGGCGCACCGTCCACGCCCAGATAGAACCGGCTGGCGGACGTCACCCTTGTGGTCGAGTAATCTGCGGGGCGGCACACGCCTGCGGATACCGCAGCGTCCAAGCCGGTTACATCGACTGCTGACTGGACCACGTGCAGCGCGGTATCAACGTCGCCGACGGTTAGTGTTCGAGCCTGATCGAGGCTTAGATGACGTTGGTCCGCGCTGGCCATCCCGAAGGCTTCATACAGCGCGCCGACAGTGAATGACGCAACAGATGGATGAACACCTTGTATATCGCTGAGGAGCGCCTCGGTCTGTTCACGTAGGTTCCACGGCAACGAGACGAGATGGACACGCCCCACCGCAGTGGTTGCGTCTATTCGGGTCAGGCCTTGCGCGACGAGAGCGTCAATCAAGGCGACGCACCGCTCAGGATGTGCGGCAAGTGCTTCGTCCCATCCGGTGAACTGCAGCCCCGAACCGACGTTTCCGTCCGTGACGATAACGATCGGGCCGGTCGTCGCATGCATAGCGTGCAAGATCGCGTCGCGGATTCTGGAAGTCTCTAGCTGTCCCGCTCCAGCACTGACCTCCTTCACCTGCACCAAAGTCTCGTCGCCTGTAGCTGTGCGACAGTCCAGGTCTTCGAAACCCTCGGGAACTAGCGTGGTGAACGGCAGGACGCCTGCACGAGACATCACAAGCACGTGCACCGAGACGGCAAGCTGCCAAGTGACGCCCGCGACGTTGCGCGAGCCTTGCCTCAGCTTCCCCCACAGTCCTTCGCGGGCGTCGCTGTCCGCAAGGTGTGGCGGCGTCGGAGCGTTGTCACCTCGTGACGCGGTCGGGGCTTGTCTACGTGGCCTCTTTCGGCCCCTACTAGACGAACTCATGGTGCTTCCCTCGCGAAGGTGTACCCCAGTCGATCCAGCGCAAGCTGCGCTCGACCCATACGACGACGATAGCGAGGGTGACTGACATAGACAGGCGTCCGCTGGCCCGGAGAAGCGTGGGGGAGTGCTCACCCCTCGTCCTCCTCGGTCCACCTCATCTGCTCGTCGCTCACTCATTCATGGTGACAAGGGCTTCCGACACGGCGGAGGAAGTCTCCGGGCCAGCCCAGAGACGTCGGCGCGATGGGGTAGGCGAGTTTAGGCAGGAGCTTGCTTGAGCGCCGTTCGGACACTGTAGGCGGGGTCGGCGGCCAGTATGTCCCTGGTGTCGGCATGGGTGCCGCCCGGCTGCTGAGCGAGCGCTCGGGCGAGAGCTCGCCTTACGCGAACATCTGGGTCTCGCGCCAGTCTCGGGCCTAAGTGATCTGGCTTGCCATGTTCAGCCCACCGCAACGCGACCAGAGTGCGGATCGCCCATCCCTGCACTGCGAGGAACGTCAGATCATCGTTCACAGTGTCGCCGAGTCGTTGCAATGCGATGGTTGGCCAATAGTCCGCGTTCTCGCCCAACAGCGAGTACACGACGCGCCTCACCTCTTCGCGCTCGGCTTCAGTCGAAGCGAGCTTGGCGGCCAGTGCCAGTGCTTGGCCGCGGCTGCCTTGTGGCACCCCGTTCATGCGGAGGCCGCCGAGCTTATGCGTGAATTGCTGATTCATCTCATCGTGCTCGGAGGGTGTGGGGGATATGGCGAGTCGCATTGCGGTCGCGAAATGCCCGGTCCGCTGGGCCTCGCCGAGGTGGGGCGCGAGGTTGCTCGCGGCCACCAGGTAGTCGCCTCGGTCGCTGGAACTGAGATGGGGATGATCCGCTCGGGCGAGAAGCTCCGTGACGGCCGTGTCGAGTGATTCTGAACCGAGGTGGCGGACGAGAAGCGAGTCTCCGACCGCGCCCGTACCGACGCTGTAGACGCCTTTCACGTGGGTGAGCGGCGTGGTGAGCCGCGCCAGTGCCTCGGCGGCGACAGTGGCGTCGATATCTTTCGGGTCGCCCAGCGCGAGAGTCTCTCGGGCCCATTTGTTGCCGGCTTCGGCGAGTTCGGTGAGTTTATGGTGAGCGAGTGTTGCATGTGTGGCGATCGCTTCCTGAGCGGTGTCGCTCCGGCCCCCCTGCGCACGTCCCAGGAGGGGCACGAGGTGAGCGATGGCACGCGGCGCCAAGCTCGGATGGGTGAGCGCGATCCTCGCGACTGTGAGCGCCTCATCCTCGTCGTGATACCGGTAGTGGTTCTCCTCGACGGCGGGCTGTGCCTCGAAGTGCGTGAGGGCGGCGTCTGCGGCCGTGAGATCGAGGCGTTCAGCGATTCCAGCAAGTGCCTTGATTGCGTTGTTGTATCGCGACGTGGCAAACGAGCGCAGGTCAGGATATGTTCCCTTCTCCGCGGCGTGCAGCTCGGCCGTGATGTGCGTGGCGATGAGATGGACCAGGTTGTCCGGCATAAGGTCTGCCTGCGCCCCCAGGAGCCGGTAGGTCGCGCCAACCGTCCAATAGTTCGGAGCGTCGAGGTCGGGTGTGATGTCGATGAACTCAAGGGACAGGGACTTGCCAAGTGCCTCGATCTGCTTCGTGGCCCCAACCTGGGCCAGGTGGTGGGCGGCGAGAGCGGGCTCGTCTGACTCGATGAGGATTGACGCGAGCACCCGACGGGCGCGGTCCTCACCCACCCAGTCGCTTGTGGTGATGGCGTCGCGTAATGCGCGCTGAGCGGAGATGGACGCAGACCGCAGGTTTCCCTCGCTCAGGGCGGTTAGTGCATCCACGTAGGCACCGTCCGAAGTTGGAAGGAGCGGCCTGGAAGTGCCCATCTCCCGGACTGCCGTCTGCAGGGGGAGTAACTCGTTGCTGGTGAATGGGTTCCAGCGTGAGCGGAAGGCACGTCGGCTGAAGATCCAGGTCGATGCCTCACCCCACTGGGAGGCCAACGAGGCGAAACCGGAGGCCTCGTCCCACGCGAGATCCGCCTCGAGAAACTTCTGGTGCAAGGCGAGGCTTCGCGCGTGCCGTGCAGTGACGACGCCGGAGAGACCATACCCCAGCTTTAGCTGTCGTGCGTCAGTGAGGAGCTCGGTCCAGTCATCGGTTGACTCTGCGATGAGGATGCGGAGCCGGACGCGTCGTGACTCATCAATCGCGGGAAGCCGCGAGTATTCCGAGAACGCCGGCACGGCCTTCGTCAGCCACCCCGACTGATCGCCGGCGAGTGCAGTCTCTCCCGCCAACAGAATGAGACGAGCCTGATCTGCGGGATCTCCCAAGCGCAGGCTCGCAGCTTCTGGAACGTAGCCGAGCGGGTTTTGGTACAGGTTGATTGCAGTCTCGATAACCTGACGATAGAGGGCCACGGTCTCGTCGTCGGCCGCCAGGATTGACAGTTCGTCGAGTCGAGATTGGGTCATCTGGGCGGTCGCCGAGAGACCCTGGTCCAGTGCCGCCCAGAAGTCGTCGAGAATCTGACGCGCTGCCTCATCGGCCCGTCCCGCAACCGCCAAGAGACGGACGCGCTCCTTATCGTGCGCCGAGGCGTGGGGACCGAAGCCCGCCTTCCGGAGAGTTGACTGGCCCTCCTCGATGAGGGTGAGCGCCTCAGCGGCATCGGTCGTGGCGGCGGCCTTTTCGAAGAGGTCCTGTGCTCCGGTTGATACCTCAGGCGTGCGAGCGATCGCCTCGCGAACCGCAGCCGCGTCCGCAGACGGCACATGCGCGACGTCAATTTTGAACGGAAGGCAGAATGCCTCGGCAGTGGGCATGCCGAAGTACTCGATAACGATCTCGGGTCGATCACGCAGCAACGTTGAGAGCTCCTGGGCGTCCCACAGATCGAAGACGATCGGGTACAGCGCTTTGCGCTGGACTGCCAGCTCCTCGACTGCGCCGGTGCTCTTGACCGCGCACGCGACGCCAAGGATCAGGCGCTTGACCTCGAAGGGACGCTTCGTGTCACGGAACTTCTTGATCGCAGCCGTGAGATGCGACTTGTAGAAGCGCTTGTAGTCCTTGCTCTGGAGCGCGACGCCGTCTCCGTCCGGTGCCAGGGCGACGATGTCGAGTCCGAGCTGGGCCTGACCGCGATCGCCATAGAGCTGGGCGTGTCGCAGGCCCTCAACATCTCGCATCATCCGAAGTTGGAGTCGCTCAAAGTTCTCCCAACTGAGGGATGTGAAGGGCAGTTCGTCGAGCTTCCCAATCACGGGCGCTGGTGTGGTCACGGATGGCGGGGAATAGAGCGGCGACGCGAGGGACAGAGGTCTCCAGTCAGCCATGTTGCTCCCGCCTGCCGCATCATCGATCGCGCCCTCTGCGGGCTTGATCCGTCTGGCCTCATCCTAGAAGCGATGGCTCTCCCTATTCGGAGGCGCCTCTGCTCAACGTCACATGCGTGATCTACTCGGTGGCGCCGACGGTTCTTGCGAGCGTTGCTGAAGCCACGGCTTTAGGCGCGATGCCTCGGGCTTCGTCGGAACTTTGGAGCAGTCGCTTCGGCTAGGGCGTAATCGCGCCAAAGATCGATAGTGAGCCGATCCCTGCGACCGTTGATTACGGGACGGGGTATCTTCGCCGACTCACCTGCGGTGAAGCGGAGTGCGTACACGCTAGATGCGTTCTATGTCGCTGCGGCCGGGTCGAGTGACCTTCAGATGCTCGTCAGGGTGAGATCTGTCGGGGCATACTCGTGTCATGAGTTCAACCTGTGTCCGCGGCGCAACGAACCCGACGCAGGCCACCCGCTATCAACTCTGGGCGGACTCCGCGGGGTACTGCTCCAACCCGACATGTCAGAATGCTCTATTCGTCGACGCCGGAAGGGCGCTCACCACCCATTTCGGGGAGATAGCGCACATCATCGCTGCCAGCCCCGGCGGACCGCGTGGTGACGAGAGGGTTCCTGTTCCAGATCTCGGGGAGTGGGCGAACCTCGTCCTGCTGTGTGCGAATTGCCACACAGTCGTGGACAAGACCCCTGAGAGTCACCCCGTCGAGATGCTGCTGGCGTGGAAGCAACAGCGCAAGGCCGCCGTTGAAGCGGCCCTCGGGATCGCCGCTTACGCTACCCGCGAGCAGGCCCGAGCTGCTATAGAACCGTTCGCACGCCAGAACCGGCACATCCACCAGACGATAGGTCCGGACAACGATTACAGGTTTGATCCGAATGCCGAAGAAGCAGCCATGTGGGAGCGCGAAGTCGTCGCCACGATCATCCCGAACCTGCACCACATTCTGCGCATTATCGACGCGAACCGGGAGCTGCTGACGGATGATGAGAAGGATGTTGTGGCTGCGTTTCGCAGTCACATCGATGGCTTGACCCATCGTCATCTCGGCGCTGGAGGCCTGCGCGCGTCTCGGTATCCAGCGGGAATGGAGGATCTCTTTGCCTGAAGCAGACGCATTCATCGCTTCGCTGTTCGAGAAGGTCGACGACGTCGTCACCGGTGTCGAACTCGACGGGGACCACGTGCATGTCCATCGAAAACATGCACGACCAGTCCGCGTCGGTATCGTCCGCAGGCGGGACGTGCATGCCGCCGATATTGCGCACCTCTTTGACGGTGATCTTGACTTCGTCGCGAACGTCCCGCGTGACGGCCTATTCCAGGGAGACGCGATTGCTCTCTGCCGCGAAGCAGGTGTGGGATGGGGTGGACTGGCCGACGCAATGCGCGCCTTCCATCTGGACGATCCCGGCGGCTATACGTCGGGTGAGATGGGCTTCGTGCTGGCCGGCCTGCACCGACACAGCCACGTTGACTCGGTGTCATTCTTGGATAGCCGCCGACTGCTGGTCACCCGAGTGCATGGTCTTGAGCCTCTAGTGCTGTACATCGAGGAGAAGTATCAGCCCGAAGTCGCGGCGGTGCACTTCGCCCTGGACCGGTGCTGGCCCTTCGACATTTTCGCCTCGACGAATCCGAATCGAGGACCCACCGCGCAAGCCGAAAGCGCCGCGGCGGAAGCGGGCGTAGAAATCCTCAGATGGGGTCCAACCCTGTCCCGCCTCAGACGATGAGCGAGGACCAGCTCGCGGGACTGCGGGACGTTGCCTTTCGCCACCCCACTATTCAGATCTTCGTGTTTGGCTCGACCGTGCATGGGCCCCATCCAGCGCATGACATTGACGTGTTCCTCATCTACCCGTCCACCGATTCGCTCAACGCCGTCCTCGAGGATCTCGACACGCTTCCCGTTGCGCCAATCCTCGACCTCACGCTGATGACCCCGGTCGAATCGGAGGAGTCGGGATTTCTCGGTCGGTCCCGAGCTGTGAGTCTTCATGATGTCCCGCCTGTTCGCTGTTGAGCGGGAACATGTGTCGGGAGGGTTGGCGCGAGAAGCACCGTGCGTCCTCCTTGCAGCTTCGCCAACAGACGAATCAGTGGGATGCATCGCGAGATAGCTCTTTGCGAATGTGGTTCACCGAGCATCTTGCTTGATGCTGGTGTCTGCCGGCTCCAATCCGCGTTGCAAGCGGTGATGGACGTAGAGTTCGCGACGAGTCGTCGCGTCTTCTCGAACGGCGATCAACTCGTCTCCCCAGACCTCGCGCGCCGGGAGGACCATGTCCGCGATCGGTGCGTCGTTGGGATGATGGACGATCCACCGTTCTGCCTGGGAGGCGACGACGCGATTCACGAACGCAACCAATTCATCGTGAGCTTCACCTACTCGGAGGTCGGGCAGTTCGTGTGCTGTCAGGTCGAAAGTCGGCTCGCGAAACTGGACGATCAGCCGAGGCGACAGCGGCAGCCAGACGATCTGCGCCGTCGCGTACCCGACGGGGTCGTCTCCCGGCGACCACCAGCACACTGGCTCATCGCTGGTGAGGACTGTGGCGTTCTTCGGGACGATTACCTCGATCTTCTTCTCCACTAGATACTGCGCGAGCCCACGGTCATCGGTCTCAGGGTCGCCCAACGCCATCTTGAGACTCTCCTGAACTAGTACAGCTTGCGGGGGGACGATGCGCGGAAACCTTGAGGACGCGAGGTCCTCAACGAACGCTGCCGCATTCGCGGCGGTACTGGGTTTGCCCTGGTGTGCGAGCGCAGCACGAGCCTTTTCTTCGTTTAGGTCGGCGAGAACTTGTGTGTGCACCGATTGGGTGATCAGCGCGATGATGTCGTCGCGCCAGCGATGTCCGCGGACCGTCTGAAGAGCGGTGAACTGGATCAGGCGATACCAGTCGCTTTCGTCGACGGCAGCGAAGCGTCCCTCGACCAGCTTCTGAATGGTCGGTGCGATCGCGGACTCGAGCTTGCTCAGCGCGGCCTCGACGTCTTCCGGATCGAATCCAATCTTGTCTTCCTCGCGGGCGAGAGCTTCGGTCTCGATTCGGTAGAACCCCACTTCCGCGATGGCCCTGTTGATCGCACTCCGGTGAGCTAGTGACAGCTCGTCGCGGCTGACGAGCATCACCTGTTCAGAGGCATCTGCGAAGTTCCGCAAGTACAGCTGCGGCACGGTGTGGTGACGAGGAGACACAACCACATTCTCCCGTCACCCGCTTGCATCTCCGCAGGGACTTTCCGCGCATGCCGGAGCGGCTCAATGCCTTCGTCCGCGGACACACTGAGCCGGTCTTGTCGCCGCGGCAACTACGCCTATCGGACACTGCCGAACGTGACACACCTATCACGCGGGAGCCCCGAGATGTCGGGGAATCGTGGAGCTGGTCGACGTCAGCTCAAACCCAACAAAACCCTCGGTGTGCGCCCCTGCGACTATCAAGCGCCGGGACCTGGCCGGGACCTGATGCGTGCAAAGCATGCAATACGTGATGTGAACTGTGGCCTTCTGCGCAGCGGTGACGCCCGGAAAATCAAAGAACCAGGCGGAACCGTCTACCTGGGGGTCAAGGGGTCGCAGGTTCAAATCCTGTCAGCCCGACCGAGATGAGGCTCGGAATCACGCGGAAGTCGCGAGGTTCCGAGTCTCTGGCGTCGCGGGCGTCGCTGCGAAGTCGGCGCTCTACCGTGCGGACGCGTCCGCGTACGATCTCGTCGCCGCCGCCGAGCGCGAGGTCGACGTCGCGGCGATCGACCGCATGCTGCACGTGCTCGCGTAGCCGAGTGCTCACAGACGGGCGTCGTCGTGTCGGTCATCCGCGACGACGCCCAGGAGAGGCGAGCAGCCTGGTCGGTGCTGCTCGCCTCTCTGCTCTCATGATGAGAGCGAGGTTCCCCTAGCATTCAGGCATGCCACCGACGCCGTCACCATCCCCCACTGGAACAGCCGAGCCGAGCGTGATCGACGTCGTCGCGTACCTGCCGCTCATCGTCGCGGCGATCGGTCTGACGGGCCTGCTCATCGCGGCGGCATGGTCTGCACGCTCGGCGATCATCGTGCGCCTGCTGGACTCGCAGCGCGACACGAGCCAGCGCTTCGCCGAGTTCCAGCATGAGGCGGTCGCCGCGATGAACGAACTCGCGGTCGCGATGTCGAGATACATCGCGCAGCCCGGCGACATCGCCGCGATCGCCGAGGAAGTCGCGCAGCGCCGCCCGCCTGGCGCGCAGTCGGTCACGATCAGCCTTGGCGATACTGCGCAAGAGCGAGTGCGCGTCGCCACGGACAGGTGGCGTCTCACGCTGGCGCGTGCTCACGAGTTCTCCGGTCAGCCGCTGAGCGACGCGCTGAGCGCGGTTGATAGCCAGCGGGAAGTCGTGGTCAACCGCATGAACGCGAAGCAGTGGGACGACGCGCGAGACGCGAACGAACGGATGCTCTCGCACGAGATCAGGCAGGCTTATCGCCGCCTTCAGATCGTCGCGATGGAGTACCAGATCGCGTCCGCGCAACTGCTTCGGACTCGACTGCTGCGTCGGTATCTGCGGCGCTGGGAACAGCACATGCAGAACGAGCGGCAGCGGGGCGAGGACATGATCGCCGACTACGAGCGCGAGATGAGCGCTGCGCCCTCTGCCGCGCCCGATCTGCCGCTCGACGATAGGACACCATGAGCCAAGACACGCGGCGGGGTGGTGTGCTGCTGCGTCCGGCCCGACGTCGGGAGATCGGCAACGGTAGGTCAAGCAACGTCCGGTGGTTGTGCAACGCGTTGTGCACACGCGCCGTTACGTGATCGGCGGGCGCATCACAGGACAGCACGCGAGTGCCGGGGAGAGTCAACGGGCGACTACTCCCCAGCACTCGGCGTCACCGCTCAGCACGGCTGAGGGTTCTCTGGGGGTCAAGGGGTCGCAGGTTCAAATCCTGTCAGCCCGACGTAGACGCAGTGTAGGGGCCGGGGCCGATCCGCAAGGATCAGCCGGCCCCTACACTGCGTCTACTCGCGTTCGCAAAGCTGGTGTCGGCGACGCAGCGCCGAGAGGCTCCGCGCGCCGCCTTCTCGCATCGTGTGCCGACGTCGATATCCAGCGGCGCGTGGAGGGCGCTGTGGGGGCGCAGCCCGACGTGGACGCCAAAGGGTCGATCCGCAAGGACCCCGGCCTTGCGTTTGCTCGCGTTCGTAAAGCGGAGGTATCGATAAGACGCCGAAGGTATCGGCGTGCCACCGGGCGCAAGTCAGACCTCGGTTCTGCGGTCGAAGCCGAGGGTCGCCAGGAGATCTTCGTGAAGCTGGAACCAGACGCGATGGCAGGAGTCGATGTCGGACCGGTCGACCCATTCGTTCTGACCTCCTTGCGCCCGGCTGCGCGCGGCCTCGAAGCGGGTGTCGTACCCGGCGAACCTTGTGAGCATGTCGGTCAGTCGCGCGACAAGTGGTGTGAGGGCGCCGCTCAGTGCCTCGAGTTCACCGAAGACGCGAGCGTCCCAGCCGGCGTCAGCATGGTCGTTGGCGGCGAGCCTGTCTTCGCTGGTGGGCCGGAGCTGCCAGTCAGTGCAGGCACTCACGAACCGCGCGTTGAGCGGGAGGAAATCGCTGTAGACGCTCCCGACCGTATCGTCGGGGTCGGCGCCGGCGCGTTCGTCGGCGAGCTGACGCTGGTTCTCGACCCTGCCCGACTCCGTCAGCGACCATCCGTCGAGACCGGCGAACGCGTCACGCCTGACCCAACGATGTCGTTCCGCATCGCGCAAGAGTTCGACTGTGGCGTCGTAGCCGATCCCCGCGCGATTGGCGATCATGACAGTGTCGGCGAAGCCCAGGCATCTGACCGCATGCAGCGCCAGCAGCGATGGAGCCGAGTCATGCGTCATGAGCCTTGCCGGGCAGCGAGGCGGTTGTAGTGCTGCTGACACGCCTGCGGCGACCGGAAGCCCATCGCCTCGGCGATCTGCGCCCAGGTCAGGCCGGCTGCCTTCGCTGTGAACAGAAGTGCGGCCTCCACTCCCTCTACCTCGGCCCGCGCCGCCGGGAGCAGAGTGAGCGTGCTGAGCAGGTCAGCAGGGGAGAGATCTGCGGAACGCCAGAGCGCGAACTGCGTCAAGTCGACCGCGGTGGGCGGCATCGAACCGGGCCGCCATGGGCGGACCGCCAGAGCATCGGCGCCGAGCTGCAGAAGCCGATCCTGGGCCTCGTGCTCCCGGTGAGCCTGAGCGTGTTCAGCAGACCGTTGGCGGTTCGGCTCGTGCGTCATGCTTCAAGCCTGGGTGATCAACATGCTGTTGTCAATGTAATGTTGATGCGTGACTCTTCGGGCATGGAGGCAACGGGAATGATCGTGACTCTGCGGAATGCGAGAGCAGAATTCTGCGGTGGGAAGGCAGCTGCCCTGTCGGTGCTGCACTCGGCCGGCACCTCGCGAGCCTGGGTGACCCCGCCGTGGCCGTTCGCTCGTCGGCCGCGACCGAAGACACAGCGGGTGGGTCGGCGGCCGGTCAATACGAGAGCGTGCTGGCTGTGCGCGGCACGGCAGCCGTTGCCGAAGCGGTCCGCGTCTGCTGGGAGTCAGCCTCGTCGGTGCGCGCCACCGACTACTGGAACCATCTGGACGACGATGCCGCGACGGGTGAACCCGAGATGGCCGTGCTCGTTCAGCGCCTCATCGACGCCGACGTCTCAGGTGTCGTGTTCACGGCCGCACATCCCGGGGAAGACACCCGAATCGAGGCCTCGTGGGGTCTTGGCCTCGGTGTGGTCGGCGGAAGCGTCACGCCCGATGCCTACGCGGTCGCGTCAGGCGGCGGCATCCGACGAACCATCGCTCGCAAGGCGACCCGCCTGGATCGTGATGGATGCGGCGTCGCCACCAGGGACGTGCCGGAGGAGCGGCAGACGCTCCCGACGCTTGACGATGCCGCCGTCACTTCTCTCGCGGCCCTCGGGCAGCGTATCGCCGACGTGTTCGCCCACCCGCAAGACATCGAGTGGGCGATCGCCGACGGAAGAGTCTGGATCCTCCAAGCGCGACCGCTCACCGTGACCCTTCCTCCTTTGGCGTTGAAATCACCAGCCACAGGGAGCGGGTCTCTGGTCGGCACGCCGGGATCCCACGGCAGCGTGACCGGAACGGCCCGAGTGCTCCGCGGACCATCCGACTTCCCGCGCATCCAGCCCGGAGAGATCGCGATCTGCGCCTACACCGACCCGGCATGGACGCCGTTGTTCCGCATCGCCGCCGCCTTCGTCACCGAGACAGGGGGAGCGCTCTCTCACGCGGCGATCGTCGCCCGCGAATATGGCATCCCCGCGGTGCTCGGCGTTCCGCACGCCACCAGCCGAATCCGGGATGGCGCTCGGATCACCGTCAACGGCATCGACGGGACCGTTGCCGTTCCGCAGGAATGACGCCGAAGAGCCGGTCCGATACAGTGCATGAAACGACCGCGTGGAGAGGAACTCATGAGCGACACGACATCGGCTAGAGCAAGCACCGCATCCGACATCCTGTGGCGGTTGATCATCATCGGGATCTTCGCGATCGGGGTGATCATGGCAGTCGCGGTCCCGCTGCTCAACGGCAACTGGCGATCGATCTTCGCGGCCGCACCCGTGTTCGCGTTCGGGATCCTCATCGCCGCGATCCGCTCGATTCGCCGCTGACTGACCTCGCCTGAGTTCCCGCCACTCACTCCGGCAGGCGGTAGTCGAACCAGATGCGGTGGGTGCCATCCGCGTCGACGGTGATGCCGCCGCCGCCCGAGATCCCGGCCAGCTCGCCGGTGCCGCTGGAAGGAATGATCGTGAACGATTCGTCGCTCCGGTCCGCCCCAAGAGTGCTCGCCGAGTGCGAGAAGTTGAAGGTGCCCGCCCGGCCGGCCAGCGCTCCTTCGAAGGACTCCATTGCGACGTAGCCGCCGCTCTCGGCGACGTGGTCCATAGCGTACGTGAAAACCGTGGTCGAGCGCCCGGCCACCTCGCCCACAAACACCTTCTCCATCCTCACGACCGCCACGGATGCCGCGGTCTCCACCCCGGTGTCGAGGGGGGGATCGACAGGCGTGAACGCCTCCACGGTGAATGTTCCAGATGCGCGCATGATGCTCACTTTCTCGACAGGAATTCGGCGTCGCGCTCGTACTCGTCGGCGTCGTCGCGGAGCTCGGGTTTGTTCAGTTCGACGGCTTTGAGGCGGGAGAAGTCAGCGAGCTCGTAGAGCCTGCGGATCGCCACCTGCATCACGGCTTCGACAGTGAGCGGGATGCTGCCGGCATCCGACCCGTAGGCATCCAGCAGCAGCTGGATGCGCCGCGGCGCGTCTGCTCCCGACGGCGCACCGTGCGGTGGTTCGCCGGTGAGCGGCACCATGCGCGTGGCGTAGTACGCGATATCCCAGATGCGCGGGCCGGGGGAGCACATGTCGAAGTCGATCGCGCCGATGATCGCGCCGTCGCGGAACGCCAGGTTGTGAGGCGAGAAGTCGTTGTGGCAGATCATCTCGACGGGCACCTTGGTCGACGACTGCCAGGTCGCCTCATCGAGCGGGAACCCGATCGATGCGTCGTGGAGCCGGCGCAGCATCCGCGCCCCCTGCTCGAGAGCGGCGTCGGTCCACACCCAGCTCGGCAGGGGATAGGCGGGAACGATGCCGTCGATGAAGCTCAGCGTCTCGTGCGTGCCGTCGAAATCCAGCGGCTCCGGACCCCAGTCGATCCCGCCGCGACGCAGGTACTGCAGGTACCGGTGCACGGTCGGCGTCCAGGGCCCGCCGATGCGGCGGACTGTGTCGCCATCCCGGACGACGGCGTTCATGTTCCCTCCCGCCATCACCTGCTGCGCGTCGTTCAAGATGGGGTCCTTCCGTCGGTTTCGGGGATGAGGACAGTGGCGAGGCTGATGCGGTGCTGTCCGTCCCTGCGTGGCTGCAGGTACGGGGTGAGCACCTGCATGAACTCCGACTGCAGTCGCTCGAGGTCTTCAGCGTCGAGATAGAGCGGCGCGCGTGAGAACCCGAGCATGCCCCGCATCTCCGTATGGTCGTCGTCGAGCAGCTCCTCGAAGTCGTTGGAGAGCCCGCTCAGGAACATCGCGAACGCCGAGCGAAGCTGCACAGCATCCATCGCCTGCATCTCGCCCTGGCCCACGTGCGCCATCCGCTCACCCAGCGCGAGGGTGCGCTCGACGGCGCCGCGCACCTGTCGTTCCTCGACCACAGCGAGGACGTCGGCGTCGAGCAGGGCCGCGACATGCCGATACAGGGTGGCCTGCTTCACCTCGGGCAGCGCTTCGCGCAGCTCGGTCGTCGTCATGCTGCGGCCGCCGAGCTGCTGAATGATCTTCATGCGCACCGGGTGCAGCACGATGTCCGCGATCGGACGCTCTTGGGTCATGAGCTCTTCACCTAACCATTATCGCTCTGATAATGTTCTCATCGAGATATCAACCATTGAACCAGAGGTGAGCCTGATGACGCAGACGAATCACGGGCCGGGAGGAGTCGACATCCACTTCCCGGGCTGGGAAGCCACGATGGCCGGCAGGAGCTCTTTCCATGTCCCGAAGCACGCGATCCTGTCGGCTCGGGTCGAGCCCGGCTGGACCTCGGAGATCCTCGGCATCCGCTCTGGCCTTGTCGTGTCGGGGTATCGCAAACTCGGCACCTTCACGCACCCTTCCGGTGCGAGGCGGCTGGTGTCGATGAAACGGGGGATGCCGTTGCTCAGGCTTCATACGGACCGGAACCAGACCGGGTTCGACGAGATTCTGCTCAGCACCGATGACGCAGAGCAGATCGCGCACGCGATACAGGAAGGTGTCGCGCGATGAGTCACGCAGCCATCGAGATCCGTGATCTCGCCAAGCGCTTCGGATCCGTCGACGCCGTGACGGATGCGACGTTCGTCGCCGCCGCCGGCCGGGTGACGGGCTTTCTCGGCCCGAACGGCGCGGGAAAGTCCACGACGCTGCGCATGCTGCTCGGTCTCGTGCGCCCGTCCCAAGGCTCGGCCCTCGTGCACGGCAAGCCGTATCGCGATCACTCCCACCCCGCCCGCCTCCTCGGGGCGGTTCTCGACATTGCCGGCGCGCATCCGAGGATGACCGCCCGGCAGCACCTGCGCACCTACGGAGCACTGTCGGGGCTCCCGGCGGAACGAGTGGATGCCGTGCTCGAGCAAGCCGGCGCGACTGCCTTTGCGGATCGGCGCGTCGGTGCCTTCTCGACGGGGATGCGACAGCGTCTCTCGCTCGCGACCGCGCTGCTCGGCGACCCGGAGATCCTCGTGCTCGACGAGCCCTCCAACGGTCTCGATCCCGCGGGCATCGTGTGGCTGAGGACGTTCCTGCGCGACTTCGCCGCCTCAGGACGCACCGTTCTGCTGTCCAGTCACGTTCTCGGCGAGGTCGAGCAGACCGCCGACGATGTGGTGCTCATCGACCGCGGCCACGTCACCCGGACCGGAACGCTCGCCGACCTGCGATCGAGCGGGGCGTCTCTCGAAGACGTCTTTCTCAGCGCCACCCAGGAAGGAGTGCCGCAGTGAACGCGATCCACGGCGAACTCACCAAGCTCTTCACACTTCGCCTCGCCATCTGGGCGATGCTGCTCGCAGCAGCCTGCGGCGCCCTGCTGACAGGCGCGCTCGCGCTGATCGGACCCGAGAACGCGACCCCGCCGATGCCCGGCCTCGACACCGCGGACGGCGTCGCGATCGTCCTCGGGCTCCCCAGTGTGATGCTGTTCGTCCCCGCGCTCATCGGCACCATCGCCGTGACCTCCGAGTACCGGCACCACACCATCGGCACCACGTTCCTCGCCGTCCCCAGACGCGGGCGGGTGCTCGGTGCGAAGCTCATCGTCTACGCGCTGCTCGGCCTGACCTACGGGATCGTCTCGTCGGTGGCATCCGGCGCGGCACTGTTCGCGGGCGCCGCGGCGCGCGGCGTCTCGATCCCGGTCCCGATCGGGGAGGTCCTGCTGCCGCTGATCCAGCTCGCGCTCGCCGCCGCCGTGTACATGGTGCTCGGGGTGAGCATCGGAGCGCTCGCTCGCAATCAGCTCATCGCGATCGCCATCGTGCTCGGATACTTCTACCTGCTCGAGTTCGTGCTCATGATGATCCCCGGCGTCAACACCTTCTACCCGTTCCTGCCCGGCGGAGCGACGGCATCCCTGACGAGCTTCTCCTTCCTCACCGACACCATGGCCGAGCAGACCTCGCTCGGCTCCGCCGCGCTGGTGTCTCCCGCCGCGGGAACGCTGATCCTGCTCGCCTATGCCGCAGTCGCAGGCCTCTTGGCGGTGATCGTCCCGCTCCGACGAGACCTCAGATGACGACGCAGCACCGCTCACCGTGGGATCGCGTAATTGCCCCGCACCCGCTGCTCGGGATCGAGCTCCGTCTTCAGGGCTCGGAGACGCGCGATGCTCGCCTCGGGCAGGGCATCCGACAGCTTCTCACTGCGGTGCAGGAACGTCATCGGCTTGCGTCCGCTCACGGGCAGCGAACCGACGAGGCGCACCTGCTTCTGCGAAATCACCTCAGCGGCCTGCTCATCAGCCGGCGCACCGAACATGTAGATCACGTAAGGCTCAGTCAGCGACCCGTGCGGGCTGTCGCTCGGCTGGGCGAACGCACCCTGCAGATGCCGGATCTGCACGCTCATCAGCGGAGCGATCGGATCGTCGAGCAACGCGGCGAGCGCGGCGTCATCAAGACGCGTGAGAAGCTCGCCGCGCGACTCCCCGGCGCTCGGATCGGTCGGCTCGGCTGTGATGCTGCCCAGTTCGGCGACACTCATCGTCGCTCGTGAATCCGACAGGGCTGGGGGCAGCTGTTCGGTCGCCGTCATGAGCGCACGGGCCTCTGCTTCCGAACCGAGACACGTCGAATCGATCGCGATGAGCGGGTCCGCGCCGGGGAAGTGCAGCACCTCGAGCCACAGCGTCAGATGATCGGGCGCCGACGCCGTGATGTCGCGGAACACCCGCGCCACCTCGTGCGCATGCTCGCCGGCCCACAGCTGACGTCCGCCGAACACCGATGGGGCAGGGTGCAGCTGCAGTTCCAGCGCCGTCACGATGACGATGTCGCCGCCGCCTCCCTTCAGCGCCCAGAAGAGCTCAGCGTCAGCATCCGGCGTGATGTGGCGAGCGACGCCGTCTGCGGTGACGACGTCGGCACCGAGGATGCTGTCGGCCATCCACCCGAACGCGCGGCCGAACCAACTCAGCCCTCCGCCGAGCGACGCCCCGGTGACGGTGACGACCGGCGAGCTGCCTGGCAGCGCCGTGAGGCCGTGCTGAGCGGCTGCGCGCTGCAGATCACCGGAGCGCACTCCGGCGCCGATCCGCGCGGTCATCGCCACCGGGTCGACGTCGATGGCGTCGAGCAGGTTCGTGCGCAGCAGAATCGCATCCGACGCGCGTCCGGTCGCGCCGTGGCCGGTGGGCTGGACGGCTACGGCGAACGCGCGTGAGCGGGCGAAGCGCACCAGGTCTGCGACGTCATCGGCGTCGACAGCTTCCACCACGGCGCACACGGGCTGCGCGACGGCGAGGTTCCACGGGCGGTGCACCTGCGCGAAGCCGGGGTCGGACGGGAGCCAGACGCGGCCGCGCACCGCATCCGACAGTTGGGTCAGGCCGGACTGGGACACAATGTTCATCGGGACTCCTTCACGAGACGGTTCGAGTGAGCACGATCGCAGATCATGCTCTCACCCAGAAGTCGTTACGCATGCGGAAAACGTGACGAACGAGACGACGAAGCAGGGAGCACGATGCCCGAGACACCCACCGCAGCACTCGATGACATCGCCGCGGAGTTCATGACGCATCGCGCGAAGCTGTACGCGATCGCCTACCGCGCCCTCGGCTCGCCCTGGTCGGCCGACGACGCGGTGCAGGAGACGTGGGTGCGGCTGCAGAGATCGGATGCCCGTGCCATCGCCAACCTGGAAGCCTGGCTCACGACCGTCGTCTCGCGCGTCTGCATCGACATGATCCGTCAGCAGGTGAGCTGGCGGGAAGACCTCGACGACGACCCCGGCTCCAACGGCGGTGCGGCAGCGGACACGGCCGTTGCGACGCCGGCATCCGACGCATCCGACCCCTTCGACGTGGTGATGCGCGCAGAAGACCTCGCCGTCGCGATGCAGGTCGTCCTCGACACCCTCGGCCCGCTCGAGCGACTCGCACTCGTCTTGCACGACGTGTTCGCGCTGTCGTACGACGACATCGCGCCGATCGTGGAGCGCACGCCGGTCGCGGCTCGGCAAATGGCATCCCGAGCTCGCGCCCGACTTCGAGGCGTCGACGTCGCCCAGACCAGGGAGCGTCAGGATGCCGCCACCGGCGCCTTCCTGGATGCCGCGAGGAAGGGCGACTTCGGACGGCTGCTCCAGCTTCTCGACCCGGACATCGAGTTGAGAAGCGATGAGGCGGCCGTCGCGCTCGCCGCGGACGGCGCCGAGTACGGCGCGCCGCTGCTCGACGGCCGGGTCAACGGCGCCGATGCGGTCGCTCGCGTCTTCGCGGGCCGTGCGGAGCTCACCCGCCTCGTCTGGGTCGAGAACGTCCCCGCGGCCGCGTATGTCACCGGCGACACGATCCACGCCGTCTACCTGGTCACGTTCTCCTCCGGCCGGATCGTGGCGCTCGATGTCCTCGCCGACCCGACCAGTCTTTCGGCGCTGAGCGCCGAGGTGCGCTGAGTGCCCGACCTCTGGTCTCCTGGGCCGGGCGCCGCGACCGGGTCGCTCAGGCGGGGCTGACGGTGAAGCTCCAGGTGACGCCGAAGCGGTCGGTGAGCATCCCGAAGCCTGCGCTCCACGCCGATGCCGCCAGCGGCTCGACGGTGATGGCGTCCACCGACAGGGCATCCCAATACCCCTGGAGCTCATCGAGGGAGTCGGAGCCGACTGAGACGAACAGAGCCTGGTCGGTGATCGTGGCGCTGTTCTCACGTCTGGTCGACCCACCGCCGGCGATGGATCCCTCGGTCTGGCCGGGGATGTCATAGGCCATCACACGGAAGCCGTTCTCTGCGGCGACCAGACCGAACACGACCTTGTCGGCGCCGGGTGCGTCGGCAGGCATGCCGAAATCCGCGTAGGTGTTGATGACGACGCGACCGCCGAAGACGGACTGATAGAACTCCAGTGCCGCTCGCGCATCGCCGCGGAAGTTGAGGTGGGTGGTGGTCTGAATGGTCATCTCTGCTCCTTTAGTCGGACTCGGCCGTGCGGCTCGATGCATCCACCGTCTCAGCCATATAGGTCGACTTCGGTCCTAGATAGCACCTAGCGTGGAGCCATGACGACGACATCGCGGCTGCTCAGTCTGCTGTCGCTGTTGCAGACGCACCGGGAATGGCCTGGGTCGGTCCTGGCATCGCGCCTGAAGGTCAGCGGTCGTACGGTTCGGCGGGACATCGACCGCCTGCGCGAGATGGGGTACAGCATCCAGGCGGCCCTCGGGCCGGACGGCGGCTACCGCCTCGACTCCGGCAGTGAACTCCCACCGCTCCTCTTCGATGATGATCAGGCCCTGGCGATTGCGATCGCGCTCCGTGCCGCACCCGCGACCGGCACGGGCATCGAAGAAGCGGCCGTCCGTGCCCTCGGCACCATCCGTCAGGTGATGCCGTCGAGGCTGAGGCACCGCCTCGACGCGCTCGAGGTCACGACGATCGGGCGTCCGGGCGAGGGGGCGCCCACGCACGTCTCGGCGGACGTTCTCGTCACGCTCTCGAACACGATTCGCGACCGGCAGACGCTGCGCTTCGACTATGCGCGCCGTGACGCAGCCGACGACAACGGGCAGGAGCCGAACCCGCGCCGTCGCGTCGAACCCCATCACCTGGTCACCTCGCACGGACGGTGGTACCTCGTCGGATGGGATCTCGATCGCGACGACTGGCGCATCTACAGCGTTGATCGCATCGCGCCGCGCATTCCCCACGGGCCACGCTTCGAACGGCGCGCCGCGCCCGGTGGTGATGTCGATGAATTCGTGTCCGCGCGGTTCAAGGGGTCCACCGTCGACGAATGGCCATGCCGCGGCACCGTGCTCCTTCATCTGCCGGCCGGCGAGGTTCTGCCGTTCGCCGGAGACGGAACGGTCACCGCGGTCGACGGTCGCACGTGCACCCTCGAAGCCGGTTCGTGGTCGTGGGGAGCCCTCGCAGCATCATTCGGGAGGTTCGAAGCGCAGATGGAGGTCGTCGGGCCATCCGAGCTGGTCGACGCTTTCGCCGAGCTGGCGGAACGGTACGCAGCGGGCGGTGCTCGCGATGAGATCCGCCCGACTCCACTCGTTGGCTCCGGTGATCGCGCATCCACCGCGTGATGTCCGCGCAACGCCCATTCCGTTCAGGCCCGACGCAGTCCCATCGAGACGTAGTCCGAGAATCCCGCGCGCTTGGCGAACTTCACGGGACGCCGAACCGTCTCGGCGAATCCGAGCTTGCGGTAGAGCCCGAGGGCCGCCGCATTCGTGTCCTTGATGTCGCGCAGCACGAACTCGTCGTACGGCAGCTCAAGGATCGAACGCATCAGGGCGGTGGCGACGCCCTTGCCCTGATGGGCCGGTGCGGTCGTGACGAACCCGATCTCGGCCAGACCGTCGCGGGCATCTTCGTAGGCGCCGAGGAACTGGCTGCGAACGATCCGATAGCTGATCGTGCCGCGTATCCATCCGAGAGCCTGCTGGATCGGGCGCTTCTCCGGTGCGAAGCACTCCTGTGCACCCTCGGTCACCGACGCGATGGCAGCGGGCTCCCCGTCGACGAGTGCGACGTGGAACCGCTCGAGGATGACCATGTGCTCGAAGGCGTCGGCGAGCACCCGCGGGTCCTTGGAGAAGAAGGCGAAGTCGTCGGCGAACCCGTTCACGAGCACCTCGGTGATCCTTCGGCGGTACCCCTCGCCCAGCTCGTCGCCGCGCATGGTCGCGATCATCTCTGTTCTCCTCCGATAAGCGTGCGAAGCACAAGGTCGACGTCCGGCTCCGGCAGCCCGGTGCCCATCGCGAGGTGCATCGAGGTGAGCCCGGTGAGCAGCGCGAAGTAGTGGGCGGTGACACGACGGGGATCACCCGCTGCGAACGCGCCGGTGCGCTGGCCGCGCCGCACGAGATCCGCCACAGCATCCCAGAGCGCGCCCTGCTCGACCGCGAGCCTGGACGCTGTTCCCGGCGGACTGTCGGTCGTGAAGCCGTGATTCATGACCATGAAGAACTCGGCGGCACCGTCGCCGCTCACGAGGTCTGCGATGTACCCCTCGGTGAACCCGCGGAGGAGGTGGAGGGGATCGCCGCCCCCGGAGAGGTGGGCCGCAGCCATCCGCATCCCCTCGGATGCGTGGCGCAGGAGGGCATCGAACAGCTCCTCCTTGCTCGCGAAATGGCGGTAGATCGATCCGGCGCTGAGATCGGCCTCGGCAGCGATCTTGCGCATGTTGGAGTCCGCGAACCCGTGTCGCGCGAAGACACGGACGGCGGCGGTCTCGATCGCCGCTCGCGTCGCGGCTCTTGCTGCCGTGTTCTGCTCTGCCGTGCGGGGCATGGGCCACCTTTACAATGAACGTTTGTTCATCGTATCGTCAGAAGCCCCCGGCGCCATGCTCAGTCGTCTTCGGTCGCCTCCTCCGCAGCATCCATCGCCGCCTCGCCCTCCTCCTGAGATTCGGCGCCGGCGCTGGCGGCAGAATCCTGATCGTCAGCGGGTTCACCGTCGGTGGTGGGCATGCGCTGATCGTTGAACTGGCCGTCGGGTGCGGCTTCGGACGCGGGCGGGGGATCCTGCTGCGAGGCGCGGTGGACCGCGTGGATGTCTGCGGACGCGTCGTGGTGCTTGTCGGTGCTCATGTCATGAGTACACCCGCGATATCGGGCATCCGACAGGGCCGTGACGCGACGCACGGCGGCGAGTATGATCCGTCGCCGCGAGCCCGCACCTATCGTTTCGCGGTGACGTGCTCGCGCAGCGCGGGGATCACCGTCTCGCCGTACACCCGCAGCGTCTCCTCCTTCGAATCGTGCTGCAAGTAGCCGGCGAACTGCGTCACCCCGAGCTCCTTCAGCTGCTTCAGCTTCTCGATGTGCTCCTCGGCCGACCCGAGCACGCAGAATCGGTCGACGATCTCGTCGGGCACGAAGTCGACGTGGTCGTTGTCGGCCTTCCCATGCGTGTTGTAGTCGTAGCCCTGCCGGCCGGCGATGTACGACGTCAGCGCGTCGGGAACGACGCCGTCACCCCCCGAACGTGTCCCGTACTTCGCGACGATGTCGGCCACGTGGTTGCCGACCATCCCGCCGAACCACCGGCACTGCTCCCGCATGTGCGCGACGTCGTCGCCGATGTACATCGGCGCAGCCACGCAGAACGACAGGGCGTCGGGATCGCGGCCGGCGGCTTCCGCGGCATCCCGCACGGCTTTGATCATCCACGCGGCGATGTCGACGTCGGCGAGCTGCAGGATGAACCCGTCACCCACCTCGCCGGCGAGCTTCAGCGCGAGCGGCCCGTACGCCGCCACCCACACCTCCAGCGACGATCCGTGACTCCACGGGAACTGCAGGGTGGTGCCGTTGTACTCCACCGACCGCGAATTGCCGAGCTCGCGGATCACGTGGATCGCCTCGCGCAGCTCGCGCAGCGTCGTCGGCTTGCCGCCGGTGACGCGCACCGCCGAGTCGCCGCGGCCGATCCCGCAGATGGTGCGGTTTCCGTACATCTCGTTGAGCGTCGCGAAGACGGATGCTGTCACCGTCCAGTCCCGGGTGGCGGGGTTCGTCACGAACGGGCCCACACTCACCCGGTGCGTGTTCGCGAGGATCGCGGAGTGGATGACGTAGGGCTCCTCCCACAGCAGATGCGAGTCGAAGGTCCACACGTGCCCGAATCCGTGCGCCTCGGCCAGCTGCGCCAGCTGCACGACCCGCGCGGCAGGGGGATTGGTCTGAAGCACCACACCGAAGTCCATGGCCGCGTCCCTACACCAGATACTGCGACAGGCCGCGCTTGACGAATCGGCCGTCGCCCGGCCTCCCGCGATACTCGCCGCCGTCGACGATGACCCGACCGCGCGAGATCACGGTGTCGACATGCCCGTCGACCTCGAACCCCTCCCACGCCGAGTAGTCCATGTTCATGTGGTGGGTCGCGTCGATGCCGATCGAGGTGTGCCCGTTCGGGTCGTAGACGACGATGTCGGCATCCGCCCCAGGCTGGATCACGCCCTTGCGGCCGTACAGGCCGAACATGCGCGCAGGCGTCGTGCTGGTCAGCTCCACCCAGCGCTCGAGCGTGAGGTGTCCCGCGACAACGCCCTGGTACATCAGGTTCATGCGGTGCTCGATCGAGCCCATCCCGTTCGGGATCGCCCGGAAGTCGCCGCGGCCGAGCTCCTTCTGATCCTTCATGCAGAACGGGCAGTGATCGGTCGAGACCATCTGCAGGTCATTGGTGCGCAGCGCCTGCCACATGTGATCCTGGTGACCCTCCGCATGCGAGCGCAGGGGAGTGGAGCACACCCACTTCGCCCCCTCGAACGTTCCCCACTCGTCGCTGCGCGCTCCGAGCTGATCCTCCAGCGACAGATACAGATACTGCGGGCACGTCTCGCCGAAGACGTTCTTCCCGCCGTCGCGCGCGGTCGCGATCTGGGCCACCGCCTGCTTCGCGCTGACATGCACCACGTACAGCGGCGCCCCGGCGACATCGGCGAGCATGATCGCCCGATGCGTCGCCTCCTCCTCCATCTGCCACGCGCGCGCGATGCCGTGGTAATACGGATCGGTCTTGCCCTGGGCGACCAGCTGTTCGGCGAGCACATCGATCGCCGGGCCGTTCTCGGCGTGCATCATCGTCATCAGACCGGTGTCGGCCGACACCTGCATGGCCCTCAGCACCTGCGCGTCGTCGGAGTAGAACACGCCGGGATACGCCATGAAGAGCTTGAAGCTCGACACCCCCTCATCCAGCAGCCCCCGCATCGCCGCGAGCGAGTCGTCGTCGACGCCGCCGATGATCTGGTGGAAGCCGTAGTCGACCGCGCAGTTTCCGCCGGCGCGCTCGTGCCACTCGGCCAGGCTGTCCTGCACGCGCTCGCCCTGACGCTGCACGACGAAGTCGATGATCGACGTCGTGCCACCCCAGGCCGCGGCGCGCGTGCCCGTCTCGAACGTGTCGGATGCCTCCGTGCCGCCGAACGGCATCTCCATGTGCGTGTGCGCGTCGATCCCGCCGGGGATGACGAACTTGCCCGTCGCGTCGATGACGGTGTCGACCGACGACTTCAGATCGCTGCCGAGCAGCTGCGAACCCGGCTCGAGCACGGCGACGATCCGCTCGTCGTCGACGAGCACATCGGCCTCGCTGCGCCCGGTGGCCGAGACGACGGTGCCGCCCGTGATGAGTGTGGTGGTCATGGCTCGACGATCCCTCCGTAGGTGTCGGGGCGGCGGTCGCGGTAGAACTGCCAGTCGTCGCGCATCTGCCGCACCATGTCGATGTCGAGATCGCGCACCAGCACCTGCTCGTCGGTGTCACTGCCGCGCTCGCCGACGAAGTTCCCGCGCGGGTCGATCACCTGGCTCGTGCCGTAGAAGGCCACGGCGTCGTCGCCGTACTCGTTGTCCTCGCGGCCGACGCGGTTGGGCTGCAGCACGAAGTAGCCGTTGGCGACGGCAGCGGCCGGACCCTCGACCTCCCAGAGCCGGTTGCTGAGTCCGGGCTTGGTGGCGTTGGGATTGAACACCATGTCGGCGCCGTTCAGTCCCAGTTCGCGCCAGCCCTCGGGGAAGTGCCGGTCGTAGCAGATGTACATGCCGACGCGGCCGACGGCCGTGTCCCACACGGGGTAGCCGAGGTTGCCGGGACGGAAGTAGAACTTCTCCCAGAACTTCTCGAGATGCGGCAGGTGGTTCTTGCGGTAGATGCCGAGGATGCTGCCGTCGGCGTCGACCAGCACCGAGGTGTTGTAGTAGACGCCGGTCTGCGCCTCCTCGTAGATCGGCAGCACCAGAACCATCCCCAGCTCCTTCGCGACCGAGCGGAAGCGCTGCACGATCGGGCCATCGGCAGCCTCGGCGAACCGGTAGTACTTCTGGTCCTGGGTGATGCCGAAGTACGGGCCGTAGAAGAGCTCCTGAAAGCTCATCACCTGCGCACCGTCTGCGGCGGCATCCCGCGCGAACTGCTCGTGCTTGTCGAGCATCGACTGCTTGTCACCGGTCCAGGTCGTCTGGCTGATCGCCGCCTTCACCGTCGTCATGGGTATCTCCGTCACGTCGTCGTGCCTGTTCAGCCCGCAGAAAGGGCTTGTGACCGGACACTAGAGCAGAGACGCCCGCGCGGCAAGAGCCGTCAGCCCGACGTCGGTGAGTCAGGATCCCTGGCGTGCGTGCGTCAGGCGCAGCCGACAGGTGTGCGGAGTCACGAACGGCTCGAGCGCACGCACCCGCAACGGCCCGTCGGCCTGCCGCAGCACGTCCTTCACCAGACGCGCGTGCACACTGCAGACCAGCGCCTCGTCGGCGTCGATCATCTCGTGGTACCGGCACGGTGCGAGGCCGATCGAGAGCGTCCGCTCGTCGACCTCCGGCTCCAGCCCGGCGTCGTCGAGATGCTCGTAGAGCACGTCGAGCTGGCGGACCGCATCCTCGCGCAGCGCGTCGGCAGCAGCATCCGACCCAGCATCCGATCCGGCACCCGATCCCGAAACCGACCCGGCATCCGCGGCGATGATCCTGCGCAGCATCCGCCCGCGCGCGCTCGCCCCCGCCACGCGGGCACCGGCCGGCGCGCTGGCGTCGGCGTCGACGACGGGATGGAACACGATCGGCGGGCGTCCCCGCACGCCGACCTGTACCGTCTCGGCGCGGATCAGCCCCTCGTCGCCGAGCACGCGCAGATGGTCGCGCGCGGTGTTCAGCGGGATGCCGCACTCCTCGGCCAGCTCGGCGGCCCGCCGACCGGGCGTGCGCTGCACGGCCCGCAGCAGCTGCAGGCGACGGGGCTGGGTCAGTCCCCGGAAATCATGGGCACGACGCGGCATGCCCAAAGTGTAGGCAGAGCGCGACCCGCGCGGCGTCACCGTGAACCGGATAAAACCGGTGGAACCGACGGCACCCTGCACCGACGGCGGCCAGGCTGGAACACGCCAGACCGGTATCAGAAAGGGAAGATCCGCATGAAGCTCTCACCGGAATCCGAAGCCATCGTCCGCGCCACCGCGGGCGTGGTCGCCGAGAACGCCGAGGCGATCACCAGAGCCTTCTATCCGGCGATGTTCGCCGCCCACCCCGAGCTGCTGAACGTCTTCAACCGCGCCAACCAGGCCGTCGGCGAGCAGCCCAAGGCGCTCGCCGCATCGGTCGTCGCCTTCGCCGTGCAGCTGATCGACCCCGAGGCTCCGGACTTCACCCCGGTGATGCGCCGCATCGCGCACAAGCACGTCTCGCTCGGCATCCACGCCCGGCAGTACACGATCGTCGGCCGGCACCTGCTCGACGCGGTCGGCACGGTGCTCGGCGACGCGGTCACGCCCGAGGTGCGCGCCGCGTGGGACGAGGTGTACTGGCTGTTCGGCACCGCGCTCATCGCCGAAGAGGCGAAGCTGTACGCCGAGGGCGGCACGGCGCCGGACGAGCCATGGCGGCAGTACCGCGTCGTGGAACGCTTCGAGGAGTCCGAAGAGGCGTTCTCGCTCGTGCTGGCACCCGTGAGCGGCACGACCCCCACCCACCGCACCGGCCAGTACGTCGCCATCGCCGTCGACCTGCCCGACGGCACCAGGCAGCCGCGCCAGTACACGATCTCGTCCGGCCCGCGTGGCGACGCCCTGCGCGTGACGATCAAGCGGGTGCACGGGGTCGGCGGAGCCCCGGACGGGCAGGTCTCGACCTGGCTGCACGAGAACGCCCGGCCCGGCACCGTGCTGGATGTCTCGCAGCCGGCCGGCGACGTGGTGCTCGACGACTCCGATTCGCCGCTGGTGCTGGTCTCGGCGGGCATCGGCATCACGCCGGTCGCCGCGATCCTCGAGGACCTCTCGCGCCGCCAGCCGCAGCGCACCGTGCGCCTGTTCCACGCCGACCGTGCGCACGACACCCACGCGCTGTACGCGTCGCTGCGTCGCCAGGTGCTCGCGATGGATGACGCGCGGGCGCAGAACTGGTACGAGGCGGATGCCGATCAGGCGCCGACACTGTACCCGGCCCTTCCCGGGTACATGGCTCTCGCCGAGGTCGACCTGCCCGACGACGCCACCGTGTTCATGTGCGGCCCGCTGCCGTTCATGCGCTCGGCCCGCGCCACGCTGATGCGCCGCGGTGTTCCGAGCGAGCGCATTCACTACGAGGTGTTCGGCCCCGACCTGTGGGCGCAGCAGCCCGACGCCGCCGCGGCCTGACCGCCGGGACCATTCCGACCGGTGCCGACTCAGGCGCCGGTCGGGAACAGCCGCCCGCCGCGCGCCCGCGCGACCACGATGCCGCGTCGCGACGTGGCGAAGCCCGCGAGCATCTCCCGCAGCTCGTCGGCGCCGACGTCGGCGCCGAACGCGTCCGCGCCCGGTTCGAGCATGATGCCGGATGCCAGGGAGCCCGCGACCACCGGATCGAAGCCCAGCAGGTCGACCAGCTGCGCCACCGCGTCGAGATCGCGCTCGTCGTCGCCGGCGATCGCGATCGCCTTGCGGCCGGCCGCGCCGGCGGGTCGCGCCTCGTCCTCGAGGTCGTGGTAGCCCATGTGACCCAGTCCCTTCACCACCCGGGACCCTCGCAGGTGCCGCTGCACGAGCTCGCTGGTCGAGGTGCGCGGGTCGTCGAGATCGGGTCGGATGCCATCGGCGCCCCACCAGTAGTTCATGGCGTCGATGACGAGCTTCCCCTGCAGCGCGTCGGCGGGCAGGTCGCGGTAGCGACCGAGGGGGAGTGCCAGCACGATGGCATCCGATTCGGCGATCACGGTCGCCGGCGACGCCGCCTCCGCCCCGATCGCGGCCATCGGCCCCGCGATCAGCGCGGGCGTCCGGGAGCTTGTGACCAGCACTCGCAGCCCTGCCCGCGCCGCGAGCGCGGCGAGGACGGAGCCGAGCCGCCCGGCGCCGAACATGCCCAGCGTGCGGATCGGGCCCGGTGCGGCGTCGGTGGTCATGGTCGCGTTCAGCCGAGGGTGCCGCTGAGGCGTCCGTGGAAGCGCGTGGAGCGCGCGTCGAGTCCGGTGAAGTGCACGGTGATGCCGTGATCGGCGTACTTGGCCTGCACCGAGTCGAGCGCCGCGACCGTCGACGCGTCCCAGATCTGCGCGGCCGAGAAGTCGACCGTCACCTCGGCGGGGTCGTCGGCGTAGGAGAACTGCTCGACCAGGTCGTTGCTGCTGCCGAAGAACAGCGGGCCATGCACGTGGTAGACGACACCGTCGGATCTCTGCGTGCGCCGCACGTTCACGACGTGCGCCACCCGCCGCGCGAACAGCACGATGGCCAGGATCACACCGATCCCGACGCCGATCGCCAGATTGCCGGTCGCGACGACGACCGCGACCGTGACGACCATCACCGCGGTCTCCGACAGCGGCATACGTCGCAGGGTCGACGGGCGGATGCTGTGCAGGTCGACGGTCGACACGGCGACCACCATCATCACCGCGGCCAGCGCGATCATGGGGATCTGCTCCATGACGTCGCTGAACACCGTCACCAGCGCGAGCAGGAACAGACCCGCGATGAAGGTCGAGATGCGCGTGCGCGCGCGGCCCAGCTTCACGTTCACCACGGTCTGGCCGATCATGGCGCAGCCCGCGATGCCGCCCCAGAACCCGGCGAGGATGTTCGCCACTCCCAACGCCCACGACTCGCGGCCCTTGTGCGAGCGGGTGTCGGTGATGTCGTCGACGAGCTTCGCGGTGAGCAGCGTCTCCATCAGGCCGACGAAGGCGACGCTCAGTGCGGTCGGACCGATGATGCCCAGCGTCTCGAGATTCAGCGGAACCAGCAGCGGGGTGATGCCGGGCAGCCCGCCCGAGATCGCCCCCTCATCGCCCACCGTGGGCACCGACAGGTGCGCGATCATCGTGATGGCGGTGACGACGACGATCGCGACCAGCGGCGCCGGCACGGCCTTCGTCAGCCGCGGCAGCCCGATCACGATCAGCAGCGTGAGGGCGAACAGCGGGTACACCAGCCACGGCACGCCGAGCAGGTGCGGCACCTGGGCGGTGAAGATGAGGATGCCGAGGGCGTTGACGAACCCGATCATCACCGAGCGGGGGATGAACCGCATCAACCGCGCCAGCCCGGTGACGCCGAACAGGATCTGCACGATGCCCGCGAGGATCACGGTGGGCAGCAGGTACTCGGCGCCGTGCTCGCGCACCATCGGCGCGACCACCAGCGCCACCGCGCCGGCGGCGGCCGTGATCATGGCCGGTCGGCCGCCGAGGATCGACATCGAGATCGCCAGCACCACCGACGCGATCAGGCTCACCTTGGGGTCGACACCCGCGATCACCGAGAACGAGATCACCTCGGGGATCAGCGCCAGGGTGGTGACAATGCCGGCGAGCACCTCGGTGGTCAGCAGTCGCGGCTTGCGCAGAGCCTGAATGGTGGTGGGGGAAGCGGTCACCGATCCACCCTACGGGAGCGCGGCGCTCACTCCTGCGCGACCCAGTCCGCCTCCGACACGTGCGGCGGATGCGCGCCGGCGTCGTACACCCGCGCCCAGTGCACATCGACGGCGAGCAGCACGAATCCTTCGTCCAGCGCCCGTGATCCGGGGAAGCGCTGACTGTACGCCTCGCCGAGACGCCATCGCTCCTCATCGTGCGTCACCCTGGCGCGCCCCTCGAGCTGCACGGTCATGTCGCCGGTGACGGCGATCGCGATGCGAGGGTCGCGGGTGATGTTGGAGACCTTCCGCGAGTCCGCCTGCGCGTCGAACACGATCACGCCGTCGTCGTGGGCGTGGATGCCGACGTACGCCGCCTGCGGCTCGCCCGCCGCGCCGATCGTGGCCACCACGCCCGAGCCGCACACCCGGATGAAGTGGGCGACGGCGGCGCGGTCCGCGGCTTCGATGCTCATGTTCAGACGCTACGCGCCTCGGAACCGTCGCGCGAGTCCTCCTTCGCGGTGCCGTCGGCGCGCGACAGTCGCGACGGCCACCAGATCCTCTGACCGATGTCGTAGCTCAGTGCCGGCACCAGCAGTGACCTGACCACGAAGGTGTCGAGCAGCACACCGAACGACACGATGAAGGCGATCTGCACCAGGAACAGGATCGGGATCACCGACAGGGCGGCGAAGGTCGCGGCGAGCACGAGTCCCGCCGAGGTGATCACCCCACCGGTCACCGAGAGCCCGCGCAGGATGCCATCGCGGGTGCCGTGCAGCTTCGACTCCTCGCGCACTCGCGTCATCAGGAAGATGTTGTAGTCGATGCCCAGGGCGACCAGGAACACGAAGCCGTACAGCGGCACGGCGGGGTCGACGCCGGGGAAGTCGAAGATCCCGTTGAACACCAGCGCCGCCACACCGAGCGCGGATCCGAACGACAGCACCGTGGTGAGGATCAGCAGCACCGGGGCGAGAATCGACCGCAGCAGCAGCATGAGGATCAGCAGGATCACCACGAGGATCACCGGGATGATCAGGTTGCGGTCGTGGATCGATGCGGTGTTCGTGTCGATGGAGGTCGCCGTCACACCGCCGACCAGGGCGCCGATCGGGTCGAGTTCGGCGCGCAGGTCGCCCACGGTCTGCTCGGCGGCTGGGGAGTCCGCGGCGTCCGTGAGCGTCGCCTGCAGCAGGACCTGACCGTCGACGACCGTGGGCTCGGGAGCCGGTGTGCCGGGAGGGCCGAGGGGCTGCACGCCGTCCTCAGTGATCGGCGCGGTGCCGGAGGGGGAGTCGGATGCTGTGACGGATGCGGCATCGATCCCGTCGTTCGCGAGCAGGATGTCAGCGGCGTCCTGCATCTCATCCTCGTCGGCGAGCACGTAGACCGGGCTGCCGGACCCACCGGGGAAGTGCTCGCCGAGCACCTGCTGACCGTCCCGCGCCTCGGACTGTCCGAGCACGAGATCGGACTGCGGCACGCCGGTCGCGTCGAGCTGGGTGACTCCGAGGGCGGCGATCGCCAGCACGACGGTGGTCGAGATCCAGATCATCCGCGGGCGGCGGCGGATGAGGCGCGCCAGACGCGGCCAGATGCCGCTGCTGTTCAACGGGTTCGTCTCGTCCGCGTGGTGCGGGTCGAACTCGGGGCGCTTGGGCCAGAACGCGGCGCGGCCGAACAGCCCGAGCAGCGCCGGCAGCAGCGTGAGCGCGGCGAGCATCGCGAACACGATGCCGATCGAGGCGACGGGGCCCAGCGTGCTGTTGGATTTGAGATCGCTCAGCAGCAGGCACAGCAGGCCTGCGATGACCGTGCCGCCCGAGGCGAGGATCGGCTCGAAGGAGCCCTTCCACGCCCGGCGCAGGGCCGTCCATCTGTCTTCGACGTTGCGCAGCTCCTCGCGGAACCTCGCCACCATCAGCAGCGAGTAGTCGGTCGCGGCCCCGATGACGAGGATGAAGAGGATGCCCTGCGTCTGGCCGCTCAGCAGCAGGATGTCGAACTTCGCCGCCCACCAGACCACCAGCAGCGCGACGCACAGTGCGAACACACTCGTGCTCAGCACCACCACCGGAAGCAGCAGCGACCGGTACACGAAGACGAGGATGACCAGCACGGCCAGGAGGGCGACCAGCAGCAGGATGCCGTCGATGCCGGCGAACCCGGCGACGAGATCGGCCGTGAAGCCGGCGGGTCCCGTGATGTGCACCGTGACGCCGTCGGGCATGGCCTCGTTGAGGTCTGCGGAGAGTGCGGAGGTCACATCGCTGATGTCGGCGTCGGAGTCGATGGGCACGAACGCCTGAGCGGCGAGACCGTCTTCAGAGACCAGCACGGGCGAGACGTCCTGCTGCACGCCCTCGGCGGTCGTGGCGTCTTCCAGGGCGTCGGTGAGCTCCTGCTGCAGGGCGTCGTCGATCTCAGCATCCGCTTCGAACACGACGACGGCGGGCAGGGCATCCTCGCCGAGGAATCCGCCGAGCGTGTTCTGCACCTCGGTGGCCGGTGCCGAGTCGGGCAGGTAGGCGGTGCGCTCGTTCGACGAGACCTCTTCCACCTTGCCGAACAGGGGGCCGCCGAGGCCGGCCCCGATCACCCAGAGCAGGATCAGCGCCCCGGAGAGGATGCCCCGCAGCAGGGGCTTCGTGTGCGTGCGTCGCTGCCGGAGTTCGGCTCTCGTCGTCATTCGATTCCTCTCGCCAAGAGAACATTACTCCTGGAGAAGCACTTTGTTCCTATGTGTGGGCTGATGATCGCGTCATCCGTAGGGTGGGGTGATGCAGACAGCCTGGCACCGGATCGACGACGACGCCGAACGCGACGAGCGGATCACCGCGGCGAGGGTGCGGCTGCGGCGCCGTCGCGAGCACGCGGAGCAGACCGAGACGCCCGAGATCGCGGTCGCCGATGGCGAGATCTGGGTGTGTGAGGAGCCGGACCGGGGTGAGTCCATCACGCTGTGGGTGCGGCAGGACGGACCGCACACCTCGCTCGCGGAGATCAGCACCGCCTCAGCAGACTCCGCGGCCGTCTGGGACTGCATCCGCTCCCTCGCTCTCGCGCAGGGCTGGAAGCGGGTGACCTTCAGCGCCTACCGGGGCGATGATCTGGCATCCGCCCTCGCCGAGCACTCCGGTGCGCGGCGGATCGCGACGAAGATGCTGCAGATCACCGACCACGTGCTGCTGCCGCAGGGCATCCGCACCGAGCCGATGTCGGAGCTGGAGTACGCCGCGTACGCCGCGCACAACGACCGGAGTTACGCGGAGGAGCTGCTCGCCAGTGGTTCGGCGGAGGAGATGGATGTCGCGCTGGCAGAGGCGGCCGCCGCCATGGGGCGCCTGCTGCCGCAGGGACTGCAGACCCCGCACCAGCACCTGCACACCGTGCGCACCGTCGATGGTGAGTCCGTCGGAGTGCTGTGGGTGCACGTGCAGGCCGACAGGGCATTCATCTACGACATCGAGATGCGCGACGAGGTGCGCGGACGCGGCTACGGCACGCAGACGCTGCGGGCGGCCGCTGCGCTCGCCCGCGAAGCGGGGCGATCGCGGATCGCCCTGAACGTGTTCGGCCACAACGACCGCGCGCGCCGCCTGTATGCGCGTGAGGGGTACCTCGAGACCGAAGCGATCTGGACGGTGCAGGTCGCCGACTGACCCCCGTCAGCGGAAGTCCCGCGAGCGGTGGCTCACCCCGGTGCGCAGATCCTCGAACGCATCGGCCAGCACGTTGACCACGCCCTCGGTGGAACGCTCAAGAATGCCGCGGACGATCAGGGCCGGCGAGTCGCGGGCGATGCGGCGATAGCGGTTCCACACACCCGGCGAGCACACCACATTCACCAGACCGTGCTCATCTTCGAGGTTCAGGAAGGTGATGCCGCTCGCCGTCGCCGGACGCTGTCGGTGCGTGACCAGCCCCGCGACCTCGATGCGCCGCCCCTCCTCATGGGAACGCAGCTGATCCGAGGCGAGCACGCCGCGCTCGCGCAGCATGGTGCGGAAATGCGTCATCAGATGATCGTCGGTCGAGATGCCGGTCGCCCACAGGTCCGCCGCCAGGCGCTCGTGCCCGCTCTGATCGGCGAACAGCGGCGGCTGCACCGCCATGGTCGTACCCGGCAGGAAGCGGGCGCGGTCGGTTGCCGCGGTCCCGGCCAGCCAGATCGCCTCACGACGGCTGATGCCGAGGCACTCGAAGGCGCCGGCGGTGGCCAGCGCCTCGAGCTGCGCCGCCGTGGCATCCGTCCGCCGCACCAGATCGTGCAGATCACGGAACGGGCCGTGCTCCGTGCGCGCGGCCACGATGCGCTCCGCCAGCGCCGCGCCGATGCCGCGGACACCCGACAGCCCCAGCCGCACCGCGAAGCGGCCGTCCCTGCGATGCACGGCCGACTCATCGGGGGCGTGCGGGTCGAAGGGGAGAGGATGCGGCGGGTCGGTGGCGTGCAGGCAGGAGTCGAGACCGGTGGGGCCTGCGCTGGTGTCCAAAGCAGGGCCGGTGGCAGCCGGGAGGCGCTCGAGCCCATCCATCGCTTCCGAGGCGTGCAGATCGGGGCGCAGCACCCGCACCCCGTGATGGCGGGCGTCAGAGGTCAGAGACGACGCCGAGTAGAACCCCATCGGCTGGGCTCGGAGCAGCCCGGCCAGGAACGCCGCCGGGTAGTGCAGCTTGACCCACGAGCTGGCGTAGACGAGCAGCGCGAACGACAGGGAGTGCGACTCGGCGAAGCCGAAGCTCGAGAACGCCTGGATCTGCGCGTAGATGCGGTCGGCGGCCTCGCCGACCAGCCCCTTCTCGGCCATACCGCGGTACAGCGACTCGCGGATGCGGTCGATCCTCTCCAGCCCCCGCTTGGAGCCCATCGCCCGCCGCAGCAGATCGGCCTCATCGGCCGTGCAGTCGCCGAGCACCGTCGCCATCTGGATCAGCTGCTCCTGGAACACCGGGATCCCCAGGGTGCGGTGCAGCACCGGCTCCAGCGCCGGATGGGCGTAGGTGACCTTCTCCTGACCGAGCTTGCGGCGCACGAAGGGGTGCACGGCGCCGCCCTGGATCGGGCCGGGGCGGATGAGGGCGATCTGGATCGCCAGCTCGTAGAACTCCCGGGGCTGCAACCGGGGGAGCAGCCCCATCTGAGCGCGGGACTCCACCTGGAACACGCCGATCGAATCCGCCCGGCACAGCATGTCGTACACCGCCGGCTCCTCTTTGGGCAGCGTCTGCAGCGTCCAGCGCTCACCGGTGGCCCCGGCGATCAGATCGAAGCTGTACTGCAGAGCCGACAGCATGCCAAGGCCCAGCAGATCGAACTTCACCAGCCCCATCCAGGCCGCGTCGTCCTTGTCCCACTGGATCACCGTGCGATCCGCCATGCGCGCGTTCTCGACCGGCACCACCTCGCCCACCGGGCGCGCCGTGAGCACCATGCCGCCGGAGTGGATGCCCAGATGCCGCGGTGCCTTCAGCAGCTGGCCCGCATAGTCGAGCACATCCGCGGGGATGTCGGTGTCTGGCGCCGCCTCGATGCCGGCGCTCCACCCGTCGACCTGCTTCGACCAGGCATCCTGCTGGCCCGGGGCGTGTCCGAGTGCCCGCGCCATGTCGCGCACCGCGTTCTTCGGGCGGTACTGGATGACGTTCGCCACCTGCGCGGCGCGTTCGCGACCGTACCGCTGATAGACCCACTGGATGATCTCCTCGCGGCGCCCGGAGTCGAAGTCGACGTCGATGTCGGGCTCCTCCTCGCGGGTCGTCGCCAGGAACCGCTCGAACGGCAGCCGGTACAGGATCGGGTCGACCGCGGTGATGCCCAGCAGGTAGCAGACCGCGCTCGCCGCAGCCGATCCGCGACCCTGGCAGAGGATGCCGCGACGCCGGGCCTCTTCGACGATCTCGTGCACGATGAGGAAGTAGCCCGGGAAGTCCTTCTCTTCGATGACGTCCAGTTCACGCTCGATCCGCGCGCGCCCCGCGGCATCCAGACGCGGGTAGCGGTGCGGCACCGCCTCCCATACCAGCGCGCGCAGATGGCTCATGGTGGTGCGGCCCTCGGGCACGGGGGTCTGTGGCAGAGCGGGGCGGGCCCGGCGCAGCGGGAAGGCGCACTCCTCGGCGATCCGCAGGCCGTGCTCGATCGCCCCGGGGAAGCGGCGGAAGCGGCGGGTCATCTCGGCGCCGCTGCGCAGGTGCGCACTGCCGTGGGTCGGCAGCCAGCCGTCGAGCTCATCCATGCTGCGCGTGGCCCGCACCGCCGCGACGGCTTCGGCCAGCCCCGCCCGCTCGGGGGCGGCGTAGTGCACGTTGTTGGTCGCGACCACGGGCAGGCGCAGGTCGCGGGCGAGTTCGGCCAGGGCGTCGTTGCGGCGGGTGTCGAGCGGGTCGCCGTGATCGATCAGCTCGACGGCGACATGATCGTGGCCGAACAGGTCGACCAGTCGTCGCAGTGGAGTTTCGGCATCGCCCTGGGCCAGTCCCCGGCGCACGCCCCCCTTGCGGCAGCCGGTGAGGATCGTCCAGTGCCCGCCCGCGGCGGCGACCAGGTCGTCGAGGTCGTACAGCGGCCGGCCCTTCTCACCGCCGCGCAGCTGGGCACGGGTGATCGCCCCGGACAGCCGGTGGTAGCCCTCGACCCCGCGGGCGAGCACGAGCAGATGATCGCCGACCGGATCGGGCACACCCCCTCTCGAGGGGCTCGGGGACCCGTCCTGCGAGCCGAGCGACAGCTCCGCGCCGAACACGGTCTGTACGCCGGTGAGCTCGGCGGCCTCGGCGAAGCGCGCCGCCCCGTAGAACCCGTCGTGGTCGGTGATCGCCAGTGCGGTCAGCCCCAGTGTCTCGGCCTCGGCCAGCAGCTCATCGGGCGAGGAGGCGCCGTCGAGGAACGAGAACGAGCTGTGCGCGTGCAGTTCGGCATACGGCACGGCGTCATCGGGACGGGTGCGCACGGGCGGCGCCGCGGGCGGTCGATGCCTGCTCAGCGGACCCGGATCGACCCGCGTCATGGGCGGCTCGGCCGACACCGGCGCACTGGTCGGATCGGTCGGAGCGCTCGTCGGCGCACTCGTGGGCGCGCTGGTCGGTGCGCTGAGCGTGCGCTCGAGCTCGGCCCACGAGAGTCTCGGGTTGTTCCAGCCGGCCATCAGCGGTACCTGCCCTCGGCCCACCAGCGCCCGTCGGCGCAGAACACCAGCCAGGCCCGCTGCCGGGCATCCACCAGCTGGAAACGGTGCCCGCTGCGGGCGCGCGCGCCGTCCCACCGGTGCTCGTGCAGCGGCCAGGGGCCCGCCCAGGCGACGATCTGGCTGCCGTCGATCAGTGCGGGAGCACACGACAGCTCGCCGCGATCGTCGACCGTGACCGGCACGCCTTCGGCGCCGGTCACGGTGATCGGATGCAGCGGTGAGAACACCTCGGCGGGCAGCGGACCGGGCAGACTGCCCGGCCAGGGCTGTGACGGATCGCGCTCGAGCACCGCGCGCTCGCCCCACGGCGTCAGCACCTGACGATCGGCGAGCATCCGGCCGCCCGACATCGTCGCGGTGACCACTCCGCGGTGCCCGAGCAGGGTCTGCACCCGCGAGACGGCGTGATGCAGCCGCTCATCGGTGCCAGGGCCGAACAGTCCCGGCTGATGGTGGGCGGCGTCGTCCACGGCGATCGGCGCGATCCGCACGGCGACGATCCCGCGGAAGGCGTGCGCCGCGTCGTGCTCGCCGTCGGTGCGCCCACGGTCAGAGCGTTCGACGAGCGTCTCAAGCTGCCAGCGCACCCGGTCGACGAGGTCACCGGCGTCGAAGCAGGTCGGATGCAGCCAGGAGCGCGAGAAGACGCCGCCGTCGTCATCGGTGAGGTCGATACGGGCCTCGGTGCAGACGAGCGAGGCATCGCCGAGGGCCAGCAGCACGGCATCCGCCGTCTGCCGCACGGCGAACGCGATCTGATCCGACTGCCCCAGCGGAGCGTCGAACTCGATCTCGCGCACGAGCTCGGGGTCCGGAGGCCGCGGAGCAGGCGGCCGGGAGTCGGCACCCTGCGCCAGTGCGTGCAGCCGCGCCCCCTGCTCACCGAGCCGGTCGCGCACCGCCATGGCGTCGAGCCCGGCGAACTCGCCGAGCGTCGAGATGCCGAGCCTGTGCAGCAGTCCCGCAAGCTCGTCGTCGCCGAGCACCGGCACGGGCAGCGGGGCGAGGAAATCCCGCGAACCACCCGGCGGCACGATCGACCGACGGCGTCCGTCTGCGGTCTCTGCGGCGTGTGCGGCGAGCTCGGCGGTGAACACCCCGTCGGCTACCCCGATGCACACCTCGGGGTAGCCCGCCTCGGTCAGCAGCGCGAGCAGGGCATCCGCAGCCTCGCCCTCGCCGCCGTGATAACGCGAGATGCCGCGTGACCGGAGTGCGGCAAGGCCCGGGCGCAGCAGATGCACCCCCGGTGCGTGCTGCTCGACCAGACGCACCACCGGCAGGAAAGCGCGCTCATCGGCGGCGGGATCGTGCGGCAGCATCCGCAGCGAGGGCGAGCGGCCCTGCGCGAGCCGGCGCCGCTGCCCCGCGCGCACGCCCTGCGCACGAGCAGACGCGGTGCAGGCCACGACGAGGTTGCCGTGCACGAGGGCGGTGGGCGGATGCGGGGGCGCGGTGCCCAGCACCGCGCGCAGCGGCCAGTCGGGAAACCACAGCACGTGCATCCGGGTCGGGGTGCTCATCAGGCCACCGCCCAGCTCGGATGCGTCGGCAGCGGGGGCGCCCCGCGCTCGATCACGCGGACGGGTGCGGAGGGCACGGGCTCGACGGGCACGGGTTCGACGGACACGGGCTCGATGCGGCCGAGGCTGCCTGGCAGGCGCACCTGCAGGCTCTGCGGGCGCGGTGCGGAGCGGGTCTGCGCGGTCACGGTCACCGTGCGATCCGACAGCATCCCCCAGCCCTCGCCGATGCCCTCCCAGTGCGGATCGTGCAGGCTGATCATCCCCTCGCTCTGCGGCCACTGCGCGGTGCTCAGCAGCGTGCATCCGCGATCGCGCAGTCGTGCCGCGAGCCGGGTCGCCTCCTGATCGCGCACCGCCGTGCCGGGACTCATCGCGATCAGCGGAACCACCTCGGCCAGCGCCGAGATCACCGCCAGCCATCTCTCGCCGGGGGAGGGCACCAGGATCAGCCGCGACAGGTCGATGCCGAATGTCGCCGCGGCCTCGAGGCCGAGGGTGGGCATGCCGACCGCCGCGCACCAGCTGCCGCGTCGCGATACTGCGCTCATCAGTGCGAAGACGAGGCTCGGCGACGGGGACACCGAGTAGACCGCGCCGGTGTGCAGACCCCCCTTGGGGAGGATCGCCTGCAGTGCGGCGTCGACCGGCAGCACGGTCTCATCGCTGCGCCGCCGCTGCATGCGTCCGATCTCCCGGCGCAGGCGGAGGACCTCTCCCGCCCGCCGGTCGGCGGAGGAGAGCATCGTCGTCGCGATCGCTCCGTCTGGCATACACCCATCCTCGAAGAAATATTCGAACAGTTCAAGTCCACTGTGAACGCTAGTTCGCACATCCGACATCCGAGGGTTATCCACAGGATGCCCTGGGTCGAGCCGCCGACCGCTAGCCTGCGAGGGTGCCCATCCACTCCGTCGCCGTGATCCTCGTGCACCTCGCGCTGGCCGGGATCGGCGTATGGCTGGTCATCATCGACGCCCGCACGCACCGGCTGCCCAACCGCATCGTGCTGCCGACACTGGCCGCCCTCGTGCTGCTCGTGCTCGTCGACGGGCTCGCGACCGGCGAGACCGACCGCATGCTGCGAGCCCTGCTCGGCGGGCTTGCGCTCGGCGTGTTCTACGCCGTGATGCACCTGATCTCGCACCAGGGCATGGGCGGCGGCGATGTGAAGCTCGCCGCCGTGATCGGCCTGGTGCTCGCCTGGCACGGCTGGCAGACCCTGGTGCTGGGAGCGGCGGCGGCCTTCCTGCTCGGCGCGCTCTACGCGATCGCGCTCATGCTGCTGCGGCGCGCCGACCGGCGCACCCACATCGCCTTCGGGCCCTGGATGATCCTCGGCGCCGCCCTCGCCATCGGGCTGACCTGATCACGCCGCACGATTTCCGCGACGATGTCCTGTCACGGGGCTATGGTGAGCACATGGCACTTGCGCGACTTCACGGCGGCCCGCTCGACGGGCAGATCATCCCTCTCGACGATGTCGAGAGGGAGACCCTGATCGTCCCCTACAGCGAGACGCAGGTGACCTACCGGCGCGAGGGCGAGGCCACGAGGACGGGCTCCGATGACGGACCCACCGAGGTCGCGTTCTGGTTCGTCGAAGCCGCCGACGACATCAATCCCAGTGACGACTGACCCGCAGCGCACTTTCGAGGTCGAGCGGAAGTACGACGCCGACGCCGGCACCCCGCTGCCGACCTGGGATGACGTGCCGGGGGTGAGTGCGGTGAGCGCCGGTGAACTGCGTGAGCTGGACGCCCGATACTTCGACACCGCCGACGCAGCCCTGGCCCGCAACGGCGTCGCGCTGCGGCGCCGCACCGGTGGCCCCGACGCCGGCTGGCACATCAAGGGGCCCCGGCAGGGCGACGGCCGCCTCGAGCTGGGCTGGCCGATCGATGAGGACGGTCGGATGCCCGATGCCGTGGCATCCGTCGTCGCGCAGTGGACGGATGCCGAGCTGCTGCCGCTGGCGCGCATCGAGAACCACCGCACCGCGTATCTGCTCAGCGGTGACGACGGCGTGATCGCCGAGTTCGTCGACGACCGGGTGCGCGCCACCGACCTGCGCACCGGCGCGCGCCGCGAATGGCGGGAGTGGGAGATGGAGCTGGGGCCGGCGGCGCCGGCCGATCAGCACGGCCGTGCGGCGTTCTTCGCCGCCGTGGAGAGCGCCGTCCTGGCATCCGGAGGGCGACCGCCCTCGTCCGGGTCGAAGCTCGCTCGCGCGCTCGGCTTCTGAGAAACGCGGACGTACCCGCACAGGACGGCCGCGCGCAAGGCCTTTCTCACCCCCGCGCCGGCGTGATTCAGTGGGGCGATGACCCACCGCGCGCACCTTCGCTCCCTGCAGACGATCGTCCCCGACACCGAGCTGGTCCAGGATGACGTGCGAGACGTCTTCGCCGCGCAACCCGATCTGGGGCGCCTCGCGAAGCGGATCGTGAGCGCGTCCTTCAACGGCTCCGGCATCGACACCCGCTACACGGTGCTCGGTGAGCTCACCCATGAGGCATCCGATTCGCCGGACTTCTTCGACAGCGCATCCGGGCTTCTGCTCTCGCCGGGCACCAAGACGCGCAACGAGCTCTATGTCCGCGAGGCCACGAAGCTGTTCGTCGAGGCGGCGCGGCGGGCGATCGATGCCGACCCCGAACTCGGCGCCGCAGACATCACGCACGTGATCACGGTCTCCTGCACCGGGTTCCATGCGCCCGGCCCCGACTACGCCATCGTGCGCGCGCTCGACCTGGCCGACAGCGTGCAGCGCTACCATCTCGGCTTCATGGGCTGCTACGCCTCGATGCCGGCGCTGCGCGCGGCGGCGCAGTTCTGCGAGGCGGATCCAGAGGCGGTCGTCCTCGTCGTCAGCGTCGAACTCTGCACTCTGCATCTGCGCTCCTCGGAGGATCCGGACATGATCGTCGCCTCGTCGCTGTTCGCCGACGGGGCGGCGGCCGGCCTGGTGACCGCGCGTCCGCACCCCGCGGGCGCACCGGCCCTCGTCCTCGAGGGCTTCCACACGGCACTGGCCACCGACGGGGAGCGGGACATGGCCTGGACGATCGGCGACGAGGGCTTCGAGATGATCCTCTCCACCGCCGTCCCGCAGATCATCGGCGACAGCATCCAGACGGCGCTGCGTCCGCTGTTCACGGAATCGGACGACTTGGCGGCGGCCTTTGACGACGGGACGATCGGCGAGCAGGTCGCGCACTGGGCGATCCATCCCGGGGGACGGAGCATCCTCGACAAGGTGCAGGAGCGGCTGCACCTGAGCGATGAGCAGCTGCATCCCGCGCGCGACGTGCTGCGCACGTGCGGCAACATGTCCAGCGCCACGGTGCTGTTCGTGCTGCAGAGCATCCTCGCGGGAGCGGCCGATGGAGAGCGCGTGGCGGCCATGGCGTTCGGCCCGGGACTGACGGCCGAGAGCGCCCTGATGACGGTCGTCGCGAGCGGGGAGAGATGACGCCCGATCTGTCCGCGCGCGCGGAGGACGCGCGCGAGCTGATGGACGATCCGAATGCGGATGCCCGCGTGCTCGCGCGCACCTACGAGCAGTTCGGCCTGATCAACGCCGTCGTCACCCGCTGGCATCGCGCGTATCGACGGGACATCCGCCCGAGGGCGATACAGCGCCCGCTGCGCATCCTCGACGTGGGTGCAGGCGGGGGAGACCTTCCGCGCGCTCTCGCCGGATGGATGCGACGCGACGGCGTGGCGGGCGAGATCACGGCCTTGGATGCCGATGAGCGGGCGATCCGGTGGGCGGTCGATCACGACGAACAGGGCGACGTCATCTATCGCTGTGCGCTTCTCAGCGACCTCGTCACGGCGGGCGAGGTCTTCGACGTCGTGCTCTCGAACCACCTGCTGCATCACCTCGATGCGGCGGAGCTGCCCGGCTTCCTGGCGGATTCACGCAGCCTGGTCCCGGCCGCGGGACTCGTCGCCCACCACGACATCGCGCGCAGCGCCGCCGCCTATCGGCTGTTCGCCGCGGGCACGCTGCCGTTCACGAGGAACCTCCTGTCCGGCTCGTTCATCCGGGAGGACGGGCTCACCAGCATCCGACGTTCCTACACGGCGAGCGAACTGGCGGCGCTCGCACCGAAGGGATGGACGGTCCGCACGGGCGTGCCTGCGCGTCTGCAGCTGCGTTGGGAGGGTCGTCGTGCCGGAGCATGACGTCATCATCGCGGGCGCGGGGCCGGTCGGCATGCTGCTCGGCTGCCTGCTCGCCGAGCGCGGCGTCGACGTGATGATCTGCGAGCGACGTGACGGACCGGATGAGCGCACCCGCGCCATCGGCGTGCACCCGCCGGGACTTGCCGCGCTGGACGCCGCGGGCGTCAGCGCGCAGTTCCGTGGCGAGGCCGTTGCGCTCGAGCGTGGCGAGGTGCACGCACGAGGGCGGATGCTGGCATCGGTCGCGTTCGGCGCCGAGCGCCGCGTGCTGGTGCTGCCGCAGCGACGCACAGATGCCATCCTGCGCGAGCGACTGAAGGCACTCGGCGTCCCCGTGCGCACGAAGTGCGAAGTCGTCGCGGTGCACCAGGACGAGTCGGCGGTGACGGTGCGCGCGCGATCCGAAGGTCAGGAGCGGGAGACCGACGCCTCGCTCCTCGTCGTCGCGGACGGTGTCCGCAGCGCCCTTCGCGAGGCGCTGCACATCCCATGGCAGCGGCGCGGCAGCGCGGCGCGATACTCGATGATCGACGTGCCCGATGCTGATGAAGAGCCCGTCGCGCGGCTGTACTGCGAGCCCGGGGGACTGGTGGAGTCCTTCCCGCTGCCGCAGGGGCGACGGCGGTGGGTCGTGCGGCATGCGAGGGGTGTGGAGACGCTGCCCGCCGAGCGGTTCGTCGCCGAGATCGGCGCGCGCACCGGCATCCGGATCACGATCGCCGAGCCCGCCACGACCGAGCCGACGACGTTCATCGCGTCGCAGCACCGGGCCGAGCGGACGGCCTACGGTCGGGTCGTCCTGCTCGGGGACGCAGCCCACGAGATCAGCCCCATCGGCGGACAGGGGATGAACCTCGGCTGGGCGAACGCTCTCGAACTGGCGGGGGTGCTCATCCGCGGCCCGCGAGTCGGGGGAGATGAGCTGGGCGTCTACGCGCGCCGGGTCGCCCGAGCAGCCGCCGATGCGCAGCGGCGCGCCGGCTTCTACATGTCGATGGGCGCGCCCGCCGATGCCGGGCGACAACGCGCCCGAGAGCTGCTGATCCGCATGCTGGGCATGCCGCCGCTGCGCGGCGCCGCAGCATCGCTGGTGACCATGCGCGGCATCTGAGGCGCACAGCCTCGCCTGCGTCGTGCCAGGCGCAGCGTCGAGGCCCCCGCGCAGCGTCGAGGCCCCCGTTCACCAGCGCACCTCAGGCGGGGCGTCAGCGACCAACGGGGGCCTCGATGAAAGGGGGTGTCACATGTTGATCATGTGACCGGTGAGGCCGTGGAAGGCCTCCTGCAGAGCTTCCGAGAGCGTGGGGTGGGTGTGCACGTTGCGGGCCGCCTCGAGGGCGGTGAGGTCCCACTTCTGCGCGAGGGTCAGCTCGGGCAGCAGCTCCGAGACGTCGGGGCCGATCAGATGGCCGCCGATGAGCTCGAGGTGCTCGGCATCGGCGATGAGCTTGACGAAGCCGACGGGCTCGCCCAGGCCGTTCGCCTTGCCGTTGGCGCTGAACGGGAACTTCGCGACCTTGATCTCGCGTCCCTCGGCCTTGGCCTGCTCCTCGGTGAGGCCGAAGCTGGCGACCTGCGGCTGGCAGAAGGTCGCGCGCGGCATCATGCGGTAGTCGCCGAGCGTCATGGTCTCGGCCTTGCCGATGGTCTCGGCCGCGACGACCGCCTGTGCCTCGGCGACGTGCGCGAGCTGCAGCTTGGCGGTGACGTCGCCGATCGCGTAGATGCCCTCGACACTGGTGCGCATGTGGTCGTCGATGTCGATCGCGCCGCGCTCGGTGAGCTTGACGCCGGTGTTCTCCAGGCCGAATCCCTCGACGTTCGGAGCGAAGCCGACCGACATGAGCACCTTGCCCGCGGTGATCTCGCCGGGCTGGCCTTCGCGGGTCTCGTAGGTGACGTGCACCGAGTCGCCGTTATCGGTGACGGTCTTCACCGCGGTGGAGGTGAGGATGTCGACGCCGAGTTTCTTGTACTGCTTCTGGATCTCCTTCGAGACCTCGGCGTCCTCGTTGGGGAGGGCACGGTCGAGGAACTCGATGATGGTGACCTTGACGCCGTAGTTGGTCAGCACGTAGCCGAACTCCATGCCGATGGCGCCGGCGCCGACGATGACGATCGACTCGGGCAGCTCGCGGGAGAGGATCTGCTCCTCGTAGGTGACGACGTTGTCGCTGAGCTGCACGCCGGGCAGCAGGCGCACGGTCGACCCGGTGGCGATGATCGCATTGTCGAAGGTGATCTCCTCGGTGGTGCCGTCGGCCTTGGCCACCGAGATCGCCTTGGGGCCGGTGAAGGAGCCGCGACCCTCGTACTCGGTCACCTTGTTCTTCTTCATGAGGAAGTGGATGCCCTTGACGTGCGTGTCGGCGACCTTGCGGCTGCGGTCGAACGCGGCGCCGAAGTCGAAGCTCACGTCACCGGAGATGCCGAAGAAGTCGGCCTTGTGCGTGAACGTGTGCGCGATCTCGGCGTTCTTCAGGAGAGACTTGGAGGGGATGCAGCCGACGTTCAGGCAGACACCGCCCCAGTACTTCTCCTCGATGATCGCGGTGGACAGGCCGAGCTGTGCGCTGCGGACGGCGGCGACGTAGCCGCCGGGGCCCGCACCGAGGATGACGACATCGTAATGTGGCATGTTCTCAGCCTATCCCGCGCGTGCGGTCGGGGTGCGGACGTGGATCGAAGAGCGCAGATCGCCCTCCCGGACGGCCGGTCCGATCCGATAGGCTGGTGGACCGGAGGAGGGAGAACCGTGACAGACGACAGCACGAACAGCGCCGGAGGGGCGATCCACCGCAATGGTGATGAGCCGCGTCGCGATGTGACGCAGACATTCGGCCATGAATCGGACCTCTCCTTCGTGCCCTTCGGCGCCGACCTCACCGAGGTCGAAGCGGCGGCCATCTCCGCGCTGCCCGCGGGATCCGCACTGCTCCTGGTGCGCGCCGGTGCTCTGGCCGGGGCCCGCTATCTCCTCGACGCCGACGTGACCACCGTCGGACGCCACCCCGAGGCCGACATCTTCTTCGACGACGTGACCGTCTCCCGTCGTCACGCCGAGATCACCCGCTCCGGCTCGGTGTTCGAGATCGTCGACCAGCGCTCGCTCAACGGCACCTACGTGAACGGCGAGCGCGTCGACCGCAGTGAGCTGGCCAACGGCTACGAGCTGCGCATCGGCAAGTTCCGCATGAACTTCTTCGCATCACCGGCCGATCTCGCGACGGCGAACGACTGATGGCGGCGGGGGGTGCGGCCCGCGAGCGCTCCGCGCCCACGGGCCTGCTCAGCATCGGCCAGGTTCTGGCGCGTCTCACACCGGAGTTCCCGCAGCTCACCTCGAGCAAGCTGCGCTTCCTCGAGGTGCAGGGCATCGTCTCTCCCTCGCGCACGGAGTCGGGCTACCGCAAGTTCTCGGCCGCCGACGTCGAGCGGCTGCGTGCGGCGCTGACCCTGCAGCGTGACCACTACCTGCCGCTCAGCGTGATCCGCGAGCAGCTCGACCAGGCCGAGGCCGATGGCGAGGGGCACGCCGTCGTCGCACCGCCGTCGATCGCAGCATCCCCGCGTCGTCACCGGCGTGAGGAGCTGCTGCTGCGCACCGGGGCCACTCCGCAGCTGCTCAACGACGCGATCAGCGCCGGCCTGATCCATGCGTCCGAGTCGTACTCCGATCAGGTGTCGTCCTTGCTGTCGGGACTGGTCACGCTCGCACGACACGGGATCGAGCCGCGTCATCTGCGCAGCATGCGGCAGAACGCCGAGCGCGAGGCCGCGCTCATCGAATCAGCGCTGGCCACCCTGCTGCGGCGCACCGACGCCGCGTCGCGGGGTCGCGCCGCCGAGCTCGCACCCGAGCTGGCCACGCACATCGACGAGGTGCGCCGGCTGCTGGTGAAGCAGTCGATCGAGCGAGTGCTTTCGTAACGAACGGGTTGCGACACACCTTCGCGGTGCGTCGGATGTCATTGCCGCGGCGGGGGGTCTGCTCTAGCGTTGAGGTAGTCGATCAGGAGGGGTCAGAGATGAATGCGGATGAGCTTGCGGGTGACCCGCAGTTCGTGACCGAACTCCTCTTCACGGACGGGCTTCCGGCCATGGATGACGAGGTCGGCTATCGCGGTGCGGTCGCCGCGCGTGCGGCCGGGATCACCTACCGGCAGCTCGACTACTGGGCCCGCACCGAGCTGGTCGTCCCCACCGTTCGCGGTGCGAGCGGCTCGGGATCGCAGCGTCTCTACGGCTTCCGGGACATCCTCGTGCTCAAGCTCGTCAAGCGCCTGCTCGACACCGGCATCTCGCTGCAGCAGATCCGCACCGCCGTCGAGCAGCTGCGCGCCGCGGGCATCCGCGATCTCGCCGGAACCACGCTGATGAGCGACGGCGCATCGGTCTACCTGTGCACCTCGAATGACGAGGTCATCGACCTCGTCAGCCGCGGGCAGGGGGTGTTCGGCATCGCCGTCGGCAAGGTGCTGCGCGAGGTGGAGTCCACGCTCGTGGAGTTCGACCCCACGGCACCCGACCCGGTCGACGAGCTCGCCGCGCGTCGCAAGAAGCGCACGGCCTGACCGCGCGAACTCGCGCCGCAGACGGACTCGCGCCGCAGACAGATGAAGCCCGCTCCATGAGCGGGCTTCCTGCGTTGCGGAGGAGGGATCAGGCCTGCGGGCCGGTCTCCGGCACGGGCACGCGACCGGCACGCACGATGCGGTCGAGCAGCAGGTCGAAGTCGGCGGCGAGCTCCTGAGCGGAATCGCCCGGCCAGATGTGCAGGGGCTTGGCGGCACCCTGCGCCTGCTGCAGCGAGGTGCGCTCGGGCAGCTGCGGGCTCAGCACCAGCGGGCCGAACATGTCGCGCAGCTCCTTGATGCGGAACTGGTGCTCGATCGACTGCGGGCGCACGCGGTTCACGACGATGCCCAGCGGCTGAAGACGGGGGGAGAGACCGCGGCGGATCTCCTCGATGGCACGCAGCGCGCGGTCGGCGGCGGCGACCGAGAACAGACCGGGCTCGGTGACGACCATCACGCGGTCGCTCGCGGCCCAGGCAGTCCGCGTCAGGGCGTTCAGCGACGGTGCGCAGTCGATGAGCACCAGGTCGTACTCGCCCTCGACGCCGGCCAGCGCCTCTTCGAGCTTCCACACGTCGCGCACGCTGGGGTGCGGGCCGTCGAAGTTGATCGCGGAGGGGCTGCCGATGAGCACGTCGATCGTGCCCGGATGCACTTTGGCCCACCCGCTGGTGGTGATCGCCTGACGGACGACCTTCTCCTTGGGGTTGGCCAGCACGTCGGCGATGTTCAGGCGCCCCGCGATCTGGATGTCCATCCCGGTGGAGACATCGGACTGCGGGTCGAGGTCGACGACGAGGGTACGGATGCCGCGGGCGAAGGCCGCGGAAGCGAGACCGAGGGTCACGGTCGTCTTTCCGACGCCTCCCTTGAGGGAGCTGACGCTGAGTACGTGCACGACCTACACGTTACCTTGCCCTAGTCTGGGGGGACACTCAGCCCCGCCCAGCGCGCTCACATCTGTGCGCTACGACCTCTCCAGAGGTGTGCATGTTTCAGAAGATCCTGGTGGCCAATCGCGGTGAGATCGCGATCCGCGCATTCCGTGCGGCGTATGAGGTGGGGGCGCGCACCGTCGCCGTCTTCCCGTGGGAGGACAGGGGCTCGCTGCACAGGCTGAAGGCTGATGAGGCGTACGAGATCGGCGAGCGCGGCCACCCCGTGCAGGCGTACCTGGACATCGATGCGATCATCGAGGTCGCGGTCGACGCCGGCGCCGATGCGATCTACCCCGGATACGGTTTCCTGTCCGAGAACCCCGAGCTGGCCGAGAAGGCCGCGGCCGCGGGCATCACCTTCATCGGCCCGCCCGCGTCGGTGCTCGAGATGGCGGGCAACAAGGTCGAGGCCAAGCGGCACGCGATCGAGGCCGGTGTGCCGGTGCTGCGCTCGACCGAGGCATCCGACGATGTCGATGCGCTGGTCGCGCAGTCCGACGACATCGGCTTCCCGCTCTTCGCCAAGGCCGTCGCCGGCGGCGGCGGGCGCGGCATGCGCCGGGTCGAGACGAAGGACGAGCTCGCCCCGGCGCTGGCCGAGGCGATGCGCGAAGCCGGAGCCGCATTCGGGGACGCCCGCATGTTCCTCGAGCAGGCCGTGCTGCGCCCCCGTCACATCGAGGTGCAGATCCTCGCCGACGGACAGGGGAGCACCGTGCACCTGTTCGAGCGGGACTGCTCGGTGCAGCGCCGCCACCAGAAGGTGATCGAGATCGCACCGGCGCCGAACCTCGACGACAGCATCCGCGCCGACCTGCACCGGCACGCGATCGCCTTCGCGGAGTCGATCGGCTACCAGAACGCCGGCACCGTCGAGTTCCTGCTCGAGACCGCAGGACCGCGCACGGGCGAAGTCGTCTTCATCGAGATGAACCCGCGCATCCAGGTGGAGCACACCGTGACCGAGGAGGTGACCGACGTCGACCTGGTGCGCGCGCAGATGCAGATCGCCGACGGCGCCACCCTGGCCGACCTCCGCCTCGAGCAGGACGACATCCGCCTGCGCGGCGCCGCGCTGCAGTGCCGCATCACGACCGAGGATCCCACGCAGGGATTCCGCCCGGACACCGGGAAGATCACCACCTATCGGTCACCCGGCGGGGCCGGTGTCCGGCTCGACGGCGGTACGACGGCCGCGGGGGCGCAGATCAGCCCGTACTTCGATTCGATGCTCTCCAAGCTCACCTGCCGCGGCCGCTCCTTCGAGAGCGCCGTCTCACGCGCGCGGCGCGCTCTGGCGGAGTTCCGCATCCGCGGTGTCTCGACGAACATCCCGTTCCTGCAGGCGGTGCTCGACGACCCGGCGTTCGCCGCGGGTGACCTGTCGACGTCGTTCATCGACGAGCGCCCCGAACTGCTGCGTGGACGCGTGTCGAAGGACCGCGGCACGAAGATCCTGAACTGGCTGGTCGACGTCACCGTCAACAAGCCGCACGGCGAGAACCCGCTCGCCACCCCGCCGGCGCACAAGCTGCCCGCGGTCGATCTGAGCGCGCCCGCACCGGACGGGTCGCGGCAGCGGCTGCAGGAGCTGGGCCCTGCCGGCTTCGCCGCGGCGCTTCGGGCGCAGCGCCCGCTCGCGGTCACCGACACCACGTTCCGCGATGCGCACCAGTCGCTGCTGGCGACCCGGGTGCGCACCCGCGACCTCGTCGCGGTCGCCCCCTATGTGGCGCGCACGACCCCGAAGCTGCTGTCGGTCGAGGCCTGGGGCGGGGCGACGTACGACGTCGCACTGCGGTTCCTGGGCGAGGACCCGTGGGAGCGTCTGGCGGCGCTGCGCGAGGCGCTGCCCAACATCAACATCCAGATGCTGCTGCGCGGCCGCAACACCGTCGGCTACACGCCGTACCCCACCGAGGTGACCGACGCCTTCGTGCGCGAGGCCGCGGCCACGGGGGTCGACATCTTCCGCATCTTCGACGCGCTCAACGACGTCTCGCAGATGCGACCCGCCATCGACGCCGTGCTCGAGACGGGCACGGCCGTCGCCGAGGGGGCCCTCTGCTACACCGGAGACCTGCTCAACCCCGGCGAGCAGCTGTACACCCTCGACTACTACCTGCGCCTGGCGGAGCAGATGGTCGAGGCCGGCGCGCACGTGATCGGCATCAAGGACATGGCGGGTCTGCTGCGTCCCGCCGCGGCCGCGCGGCTGGTCACCGCCCTGCGCGAGCGGTTCGACCAGCCGGTGCACGTGCACACGCACGACACGGCGGGTGGTCAGCTGGCGACGCTGCTGGCGGCGAGTGACGCAGGGGCGGATGCTGTCGATGCGGCGTCCGCGCCGATGTCGGGCACCACCAGCCAGCCGTCGCTGTCGGCACTGATCGCGGCGCTCGCGCACACCGATCGCGACACCGGCATCGACCTGCAGGCGGCGGCCGACCTGGAGCCGTACTGGGAGGCGACCCGCCACCTATATCGGCCGTTCGAGTCGGGACTGCCCGGCCCCACCGGTCGCGTGTACCACCACGAGATCCCCGGGGGACAGCTCTCGAACCTGCGTCAGCAGGCGATCGCGCTCGGCTTGGCCTCCGACTTCGAGCTCATCGAGAACATGTACGCCTCGGCCGACCGCATCCTCGGCCGCGTGCCGAAGGTGACGCCGTCGTCGAAGGTCGTGGGCGACCTCGCCCTGCACCTCGCGGCTGTCAAGGCCGACCCGGCGGATTTCGAGGCGAACCCCGAGAAGTACGACATCCCCGACTCGGTCGTCGGCTTCATGTCGGGCGAACTGGGGGATCTGCCCGGTGGGTGGCCCGAGCCGTTCCGCAGCAAGGTGCTCGCGGGCCGCGCGGCGAGTGCGGGGATTACGCCGATCACCGATGCGCAGAGCGCCGCGTTGGAGGGGTCGTCTGAAGAGCGCCGCAGCATGCTGAACGAGCTGCTCTTCCCCGCACCCACCAAGACGTTCGTGCGCAGCCGCGAGGAGTACGGCGACCTGTCGGCCCTCGAGACCGGCGACTACCTCTACGGCCTGGTGCCGGGTGCCGAACACGCCGTCGACATCGAGCGCGGGGTGCGCCTGTACGTCGGGCTCGAGGCGATCGGTGCCGTCGATCCCAAGGGCATGCGCACGGTGATGACCACGCTGAACGGACAGCTGCGCCCGGTGACGGTGCGCGACCGATCGGTGGCGGTGGAGTCGCACGAGGTCGAGAAGGCCGACACCTCCAAGCCGGGCCAGGTGGCGGCTCCCTTCTCGGGGGCGGTCACCCTGAAGGTCGAGGAGGGCAGCGTGGTGCGCGCCGGCGACGCGGTCGCCTCGATCGAGGCGATGAAGATGGAGGCGGCGATCACCGCGTCCGTCGACGGCGTCGTGGAGCGGCTCGCGATCGGTCAGACGCAGCAGGTGGATGCCGGTGATCTTTTGCTCGTGATCCGTCCGGAGCACTAATCTTGGGCGGGCGCATATCTGCGCCGGAGCTTGGAGTTGAACCGTGACCCCGAAGAACCCTGTCGATCCCGAAGGGGATGATTCCCTGGGAGTGCTGGACGACACCCCGTCCTCCGATACCACCGGAATCGGCCTGCACGGCGGTACCGCCCAGGTGAACGTCGCGCTGCCGACCGGCGCCGACGACGACGATCTCATCGATGACGAGATCGTCGATGGAGAGCTGGAACCGGCAGAGATCGTCTCCGATCTGATCCTCGACACCTCGGCCGTCGCCGATCCCGACACCGTCGCCCGCATCGAGCAGGAGGCGCCGGCGATCGTCATCGAGCTGCCGGCCGAGCAGCTCGCGGCCCAGCCGCAGGAAGTGGACGACGAGACCGACACCGGCTCCGTCGAGGCGACCGCCCAGGATGAGGAGATCACTCAGGACGAGGCGGTCGCCGACGAGGCCGCTGCCGAGACCGCGGAGATCGTCATCGAGAACGAAGACGTCGTCCCCGAGGACGACGCAGCCCGGAACGCCGGGGACGAGGATCTCGAACCTGAGGGACTTGACGCCGAGGTACCCGAGACCGAGGGTCTCGAGTCAGAGGTCGTCGAGACGGAGGATCTCGAGGCCCCCGAGACGGCGGATCTCGAGACCGAGGACCTCGATCCCGGCAACGTGGACGCCGAGGAGCCCGCTGCTGAGGAGCCCGACGCCGCGGAGCCCGACGCCGCGGAGCCCGTTGCCGAGGAGCCCGGCACCGTGGCATCCGACGAGACGGACGCCGACGCCGACACCGCACCCGATGCGGAGGATGCCGAGCCCGCCGGGACGGCACCGCAGCAGGCGGAGCCGGTGGCATCCGAGACAGGCGCCGCATCGGCATCCGAGTCAGACACCGCATCGAGCGACCTCGACGCCGACCGGCTCGCGCACCTCGAATCGGTCGTCGCCGCGGCCAAGGCGCAGCTGCGCGACGCCATGGCACCGACGAACTCGGACGAGGCGCCCGAGAAGCAGAGCGAAGCCCGACCGGAGTCGGCCGAGCCCGAAGAGGAGATCAGTCCCGTGGCGAACGACGACCGCGCGCCGGTGGCGCGCCCCGCAGCCGGCAGCACCCGTCCGCACAGTGAATCGCCGAGCCCGAACGCCGAAGTCGCGCTGACCTCGAAGCGATTGGACGACCTCGGTGCGTCCCAGCGCGAGAGCGCCGACCTGCTCACCGCCGACCGCCTCCTCGAGCCGTCGCGCGTCGCCAAGCCCGAACCGGAGGGCACCTGGAGCCACCTGCTGTACGCGATCTCGGGCGGCCGCATCAACGTGGGCGACAGCCGCAAGGCCCGCGAGCGCAAGGAGCTCAACGCGCGCATCGCCGCGCCGATGACGGGAGCCGCGCGCTTCGTGCCCGTGCTCTCGCGCAAGGGCGGCGTCGGCAAGACCACCGTCACCGCCCTGCTCGGCATGGCGCTGGCCGACGCGCGCGATGACCGCGTGATCGCGGTCGACGCCAACCCCGACCGCGGCACGCTCGCCGAGCGCGTCGTCGGTGCACACTCCAAGTCGGTGCGCGACATGGTGCGCGCACAGCACGACATCCGGGGCTTCCACGACATCTCGGCCCTGGTCGCACGCGACGAGACCCGACTGGACGTGCTGGCATCGGATGCTGATCCGCGCGTGTCCGAGGCCTTCGGCGACGCCGACTACCGCGAAGTCGCGACCATCGCGGCGCAGTACTACTCGCTCGTGCTCACCGATTCCGGCACCGGGATCGTGCACTCCGTGATGGGCGCGACGCTCGACCTCGCCGATCAGATCGTGATCGTCTCCGGCCTCAGCGTCGACGAGGCGCGTCTGGCATCGGAGACGCTGACCTGGCTCGAGACCAACGGCTACGCCGGACTCGCCCGAGAGGCGATCGTCGTGCTGAACCAGTCGACCCCCGGTGCGCCGCTGGTGCGCCTGGGCGAGCTCGAATCGCACTTCTCGACCCGCGCCAAGCACGTGCTGCGTGTGCCGTACGACCCGCAGATCGCCGGGGGCGGTGCGATCGATTTCGCCAGCCTGCAGCCGGCGACCCGGCAGGCCGCTCGCAAGATCGCGGCGATCCTCGTCGAGGGTCTGCGCGCCAGGGCCGCCTGATGACGGTGCGTGAGATCCGTCTGTACGGCGACCCGGTGCTGCGCACGCCCAGCGCCGCCATCGAAGAGATCGATGACGGCGTGCGCGCGCTGATCGCCGACCTCGTCGACACCGTCGAGCTGCCCGGCCGCGCCGGCGTCGCCGCGAACCAGATCGGGTTCGCGCTGCGCGCGTTCAGCTACAACATCGATGGCGACATCGGCTACATCATCAACCCCGTGCTCACCGAGGTGCGCGGCGACCCGGTGCCCATCGGCGAGGGCTGCCTCTCCGTGCCGGGCCTGTGGCATGACACCCCGCGCCACCCCTGGGCGCGCGTGGAGGGGATCGACCTCGACGGCGCCCCCGTGGTGCTCGAGGGCGAGGGGCTGCTCGCCCAGGCGCTGCAGCATGAGACCGATCACCTCGACGGACGGGTGTACCTGAGCCGTCTGGAAGGCGAGACCCGGAAGACCGCGATGCGCCAGGTGCGCGAGAGCGACTGGTTCTGAGACCCGACAGACAGCATGAGAACGGCCCCGCTCGCGCGGGGCCGTTCTCATGGGACGGGCGCTCAGCCGAGCGGCGTCGTCGTGGTCTGCACCGGCTCGTCGTAGATCTCGGCGATCTCGCCGGCGAAGTCCTGCAGGATGACGTTCCGCTTGATCGACATCTTCGGTGTCAGGTGCCCGCTCGCCTCGGTCCACTCGCTGCCCAGGATCGTGAACTTGCGGATCGACTCGGCGCGCGACACGGTCTTGTTCGCGCGGTCGATCGCCCGCTGCACCTCATCGCGCACGGCGGCGTTGTGGCTGGCTTCGGCAAGCGACATCTCGGCCGGCAGCCCGTTGTTGGCCAGCCAGGTCGGCAGCATCTCGCTGTCGAGCGTGATCAGCGCCGAGATGAACGGCTTCTGGTCGCCGAGCACCACGACCTGTCCGACGATCGGGTTCGAGCGGATCGGGTCCTCGAGCGCCGCCGGTGCGACGTTCTTGCCACCGGCGGTGACGATGATCTCCTTCTTGCGGCCGGTGATCGTCAGGAAGCCCTCGGCGTCGAAGCTGCCGAGATCGCCGGTGCGGAACCACCCGTCGTCGAACGAGGCCGCGGTCGCCTCGGGGTTGTTCCAGTACTCCTTGAAGACGTTGATGCCCTTGACCTCGATCTCGCCATCGTCGGCGAGACGCACGCCGACGCCGGGGAGCGCGGGGCCGACCGTGCCGATCTTCGACTTGTGGGCGAGGTTGACGGTGGCCGGGGCGGTCGTCTCGGTCAGGCCGTAGCCCTCGAGGATCACGACACCGAGGCTGTGGAAGAAGTGGCCGAGGCGTGAGCCCAGCGGTGCCGATCCCGACACCGCGTACGAGACGTTGCCGCCCATCGCCTCGCGCAGCTTGGCGTAGACGAGCTTGTCGAACAGCGCGAACTTCAGGCGCAGGCCGAGCGGCACCTTCTTGCCCTCTTCGAGCAGCTTGGAGTGCTCGACGGCGGCGGCGGCCGCGGCGCGGAAGATCTTGCCCTTGCCGCCGGCCTCGGCCTTCTGCTCGGCGGAGTTGTACACCTTCTCGAACACGCGGGGGACCGCGAGCAGGAAGGTCGGCTTGAACGAGCCGAGTGCGGGGAGCAGCTGCTTGGTGTCGGGCTGGTGCCCGGTGCGCACCCCGGAGTGCACTGCGAGGATCGAGATGAAGCGCGCGAAGACGTGTGCGGTGGTGAGGAACAGCAGTGTCGAGGCGCCCGGTGCCGAGACCACGGCGTCCAGCGCCTTCGCCGAGTTGCGCGAGAGCTCCACGAAGTTGCTGTGGGTGAGCACGCAGCCCTTCGGGCGGCCGGTCGACCCGGAGGTGTAGATCAGCGTGGCGATGTCGGAGCCGTTCGCGATCTGGCGGCGGCGTTCGATCTCGGCATCCTCCACCTCCGCGCCCTGCGCGGTGAGGGCGTCGATCGCGCCCAGGTGCAGCTGCCAGATCTCGCGCACGAGCGGAAGATCGCCGCGCACCTCGTCGGCACGCGTGAAGTGCTCGGCGGACTCGACGATCAGCGCGGTCGCACCGGAGTCCTCCATGATCCACTGGATCTGCGAGGGCGAGCTGGTCTCGTAGATCGGCACCATCACCGCTCCGGCGTAGAACAGCGCGAAGTCGATGAGAGTCCACTCGTAGGTGGTGCGGGCGATGAAGCCGATCTTCTCTCCCGGCTGCACGCCGGCGGCGACGAAGCCCTTCGCCAGGGCGATGACGGCGGTCTCGAAATCCTTGGCCGAGACATTGCGCCACCCGTCGCCTTCGGGAACTCCGAAGAGGGCGAGATCGGGAGTCAGCCGCACGCGCTCGACCAGCAGGTCGGCGACATTGGCCTCGGGGTCGGCGGGGACGATCGCGGGGACTTCGAACTGGGCCACGGCAGCTCCTTCGGTACCGGTCGGACGGGTAGTCCTTCGAGTGTATGGCATGGAATCGAGTCGCAGTGCATGTGGGACTCGGTCGCGTTGCCCGCAGCGACGCTAGACTGCGAGACGATGTTCTACTGGCTGATGAAGTACGTGGCGATCGGCCCGCTGGTCAAGGCGATCTTCCGCCCCTGGGTGACGGGGCAGGACAACGTGCCCGCCACCGGCGCGGCCATCCTGGCGAGCAATCACCTCTCGTTCGCCGACTCGATCTTCCTGCCGCTGCTGCTGGATCGTCCCATGTCGTTCCTCGCCAAGAGCGATTACTTCACCGGGCGGGGGATCCGCGGCTGGGCGACCAGGGTGTTCATGAAGGGCACCGGGCAGATCCCGATCGACCGCTCAGGAGGCAAGGCCAGCGAAGCGTCGTTGAACACCGGTCTGCAGATCCTCGGGCGGGGCGACCTGCTCGGCATCTATCCCGAGGGCACCCGCAGTCCCGACGGCCGCCTGTACCGAGGTCGCACCGGCATCGCGCGCATGGCGCTCGAGGCGAAGGTGCCGGTGATCCCGGTGGTGATGGTCGACACCGACACCGCGATGCCGATCGGCAAGCGCGTCCCCAACGTGATGCGCGTCGGCGCCGTCATCGGCGAACCGCTCGACTTCTCGCGCTACGCCGGCATGGAGAACGACCGCTACATCCTGCGCGCCGTCACCGACGAGATCATGATCGCCCTGCAGCGTCTCGGCGCCCAGCAGTACGACGACGTGTACGCCTCCACCGTGAAGGACCGCCTGCCCTCGGCATCCGCCCGCTGACGCGTCTCTCGCCCCGTCACGGCGCGCATCGCGACCACCTCCGACGGCTAAGCTGGGACGATGCTTCCCTCGCACTCCGACCTCGACGTGTGGCGCTCACTCCCGATCAAGCAGCAGCCGCAGTGGCCCGATGCCGAGCACGTGGCCGATGTCTCGTCGCAGATCGCCGCGCTGCCGCCCCTCGTCTTCGCCGGTGAGGTCGACAATCTGCGCACCCGCCTCGCGCGCGCAGCGTCGGGACAGGCGTTCCTGCTTCAGGGCGGCGACTGCGCTGAGACGTTCGCCGGTGCGACCGCCGATCAGATCCGCAACCGCATCAAGACGGTGCTGCAGATGGCGGTCGTGCTGACGTACGGCGCGTCGATGCCGGTCGTGAAGATGGGCCGCATGGCGGGACAGTTCGCCAAGCCCCGCTCGAGTGACACCGAGACCCGCGGCGAGGTGACGCTGCCGGCCTACCGCGGTGACATCGTCAACGGCTACGACTTCACCGAGTCCTCGCGTCGCGCCGACCCCGGGCGCCTGCTGCAGGGCTACCACATGGCCTCGTCGACGCTGAACCTCATCCGCGCCTTCACGCAGGGCGGTTTCGCCGACCTGCGCGAGGTGCACTCGTGGAACAAGGGCTTCGCGCAGAACCCGGCCAACCAGCGCTACGAGCGGATGGCCGCTGAGATCGATCGCGCGATCAAGTTCATGGAGGCGGCCGGCGCCGACTTCGAGGAGCTCAAGCGCGTGGAGTTCTTCACCGGGCACGAGGGCCTGCTGATGGATTACGAGCGTCCGATGACCCGCATCGACTCGCGCACCGACACGCCGTACAACACCTCGGCGCACTTCCTCTGGATCGGTGAGCGCACCCGCGACCTCGACGGCGCCCACGTGGACTACTTCTCGCGCATCCGCAACCCCATCGGCGTCAAGCTCGGCCCCACCACGACGCACGAGACGGCCCTCGCGCTGATCGACAAGCTCGACCCGCACCGCGAGCCGGGGCGCCTGACGTTCATCACGCGCATGGGCGCAGGCAGGATTCGCGACGCTCTGCCCCCGCTGCTCGAGGCCGTGAGGGACTCCGGGGCGACTCCGCTGTGGGTCACCGACCCCATGCACGGCAACGGCATCACCACGCCGAGCGGATACAAGACGCGACGCTTCGACGATGTGGTCGACGAGGTGCGCGGGTTCTTCGAGGCGCACCGCGCGGTGGGCACGTTCCCCGGCGGCATCCACGTCGAGCTCACCGGCGACGACGTCACCGAGTGCCTCGGAGGCTCCGAGCAGATCGACGAGGCCGGTCTGGCCACGCGGTACGAGAGCCTGTGCGACCCGCGTCTGAACCACATGCAGAGTCTCGAGCTGGCGTTCCTCGTCGCCGAGGAGCTCGAGAAGCGCTGACCCGTGCCCCTGCGGCTCGGCTCAGCCGAGCTTGCGCAGGGCGTCCTCGGCGGCGACCCAGGCCAGCATCGCGCACTTCACCCTGGCGACGTATCTCGACACCCCGCCGAGCGCTGCGGCGTCGCCGAGCAGCTCTGGGTCGGGCTCGATCCTGCCGCGTGAGCGCATCGCCTCGCGGAAGACGGCGATGCGGTGCTCGACGTCGGTGACCTCGAGGCCCTCGACGAGCTCGGCGAACAGCGAGGCGGATGCCTGCGAGATCGCGCACCCGTGCCCCTCCCACGCCACCGCCTCGATCGTTCCGTCGGCGGCGGCGTGCATCTGCAGCGTGATCTCATCGCCGCAGGTCGGGTTCAGCTGGTGCGACTGCGCCGCCACCTCGCCGCGCAGGCCGTAGCCGTGCGGTGTGCGCGAGTGATCGAGGATCAGCTCCTGATACATGCCCTGCAGGTCGGGCGAGGCCATCATGCCCTCCGGAAGAAGTCGATGCAGCGGGCGACGCCGTCGATGACCGCATCGACCTCGTCGCGGGTGGTGTACAGGTAGGTGCTGGCGCGGGTGGACGAGGTCACACCCAGCCGGCGGTGCAGCGGCTGCGCGCAGTGGTGCCCCACGCGCACGGCGATGCCGGTGTCGTCGAGGAACTGGCCGACGTCGTGCGAGTGGATGCCGGCGACGTCGAAGCTCGCCAGGCCGACCCGGGGGAGGTCGATGTCGCCGCCGAGCACGCGCACGCCGTCGATCGCCGACAGGCCCTCCACCAGCCGGGCGCCGAGCTCGGCCTCGTGCGCGGCGATGCGCGGCATCCCCACCTCCTGCAGGTACCGCACGGCCGCCGCCAGCGCGACCGCCTGCGACACCTTCTGCGTGCCCGCCTCGAAGCGCTGCGGCGGCGGCAGGTACTCCGCCTCGGTCGTGGTGACGGTCGTGATCATCGATCCTCCGGTGAGGAACGGCGGCATGACCTCGAGCAGCTCGCGACGCCCGTAGAGCGCGCCGATGCCGGTGGGGCCGAGCATCTTGTGTCCGGACAGCACGGCGAAGTCGACGCCGAGCGCCTTCACATCCAGCGGCAGGTGCGGTGCCGACTGGCAGGCGTCGAGCAGCACCAGGGCGCCGACCTCGTGCGCGGCGGCCACCAGCGACTCGACGGGGTTGATGACACCCAGCACGTTGGAGACGTGTGTGACGGCCACCAGGCGGGTGCGCGGTCCGATCAGCTCGGCGGCGGCGTCGAGACGCAGCGCGCCGTGGTCGTCGAGGGGAATGACGTGCAGGGTCGCCCCGGTGCGGGCGGCGAGCTCCTGCCAGGGGATGAGATTGGCGTGATGCTCCATCTCGGTCGTCACGATCTCATCGCCCGGTCCGAGCCGCAGCCGGTCGGCCTCGGGACCGCCGCGGCCGGCGGACGCGTTGGAGAGCGAGTAGGCGACGAGGTTGACGGCCTCGGTGGCGTTGGAGGTCCAGACGACCTCGTCCTCGTCGGCGCCGATGAACTCGGCGAGAGCGGTGCGGGCATCCTCGAACGCGATGGTGGCCTCGGATGCCAGGGTGTGCGCGCCGCGGTGCACGGCGGCGTTCAGCGTCGACGCGAACGACCGCTCGGCGTCGAGCACCGCCAGCGGGCGCTGCGAGGTCGCGCCCGAGTCGAGATAGATGAGCGGATGCCCGTTCACCCCCGTCTGGAGGATGGGGAAGTCCGCGCGCAGGCGCAGGACCTCGGCCTCGCGCAACGCGGGTTCGGTCAGGGGGACGGTGCTCATCCCTCTAGCTTCTCATCCGCGGCGGGGCAGTGCGCCGTCGAACCGATGACGGGTGTCAGGCGCTGACCGCGATCTGGATGTAGATCTCGGTGCCCTTCGCCCGCATGGCGCCGACCTCCGGATCGGTACCCTGCGCCTCGGTCAGCCCGTTGGGGACACCGCTCCAGAACGGCGCGAAGTCGACGGTGAACCCGGCGTCCTCGAGCTTCTGCACCGCCTCGTCACGGGTCAGCCCGGCCACTTCGGGCACGGCGAACAGCTGCGGTCCCTTGGACACCGTCAACGTCAGCGTGTCGCCTGGGTGCCAGCTGCCACCGCCCGGACGTTCGACGGTCTGCGCGATGACGCTGCCCTTCGCGACCGAATCGCTGAACTCCTCGGGCTTCTCCTCGGCGACCTCGAGACCGACGTCGTTCAGCGCCTGCACGGCCTCGTCGAGCGGCTTGCCGGTGACGTCGGGAACCGGCCCGAGCGACATCTGGATCAGCGCGGTGTCGTCCTCGAACACCTCGCAGCCGGTACCGCAGGCGTAGCTCTCGTCGCTGCCACGCGGGGTGATGCGCACATTGAGCACGCGATCGCGCTCGAGATCGGCGAAGTAGTCCTCGGTCTGCTCCTCGACGTTGATGTTGCTCGCCGCCAGCAGGTCGCGCACCTCCTGCTCGGTCTTTCCGCCGAGGTGGGGGAGGGTCTGCTGCGCCGGGCCGGTCGAGACCACGAGGGTCACCGTGCTGTCCTTCTCGACACGCTCACCGCTGCCGGGCGACGACTCGATCACCGCACCCGCGTCGACCTCCACCGAGGCACGCTCGCTGCGCTCGGGCACCAGGCCTTCAGCGGTGACCCTGGCCGCGGCATCCTCGTAGGTCATGCCGGCCACCGCCGGCACCGCGATGAGCGAGCCCGGCCCCGAGCCGAACCACCATCCGACACCGCCGGCGACGACGGCCAGCAGCAGCACCAGCGAAAGCAGCAGGGTGCCGCGCGCCCGGCGCCGGGTGGTTCGGCGCCGCAGTCGTGCGGCGTTGTCGACGCCCACGGCGGCATCCTCGGAGTGGTCGACGGTCGCCACGCCCGGCAGGATCTTCGTGACCGCTCCCGAGTCGTGCTCGCGCGCCGAGGGGGAGGGCGCCGTCACCACCGGGGTGACACCCAGCTCGCGCTCGATCGCACGCAGCCGCTCGAGCATCGCGCCGGCGTCCAGCGGACGCTCGTCTGGTGACTTCTCGGTCGCCCACAGCACGAGCTCGTCGAGCTGCTCGGGCACACCGGGGTTGCGCACACTGGGGCGCGGAACCTGCTCGGTCGCATGCTGGAACGCGATCTGCATCGGCTGCTCGCCCTGGTAGGGCTGCTCGCCGACGAGCATCTCGTAGAGCATGATGCCCAGGGCGTAGATGTCGCTGCGGGCGTCGGCGGTGCCGCGGGTGACCAGCTCGGGGGCGAGATAGGCGATGGTGCCCAGCAGCTGAGCCCCGGTCGCGGTGTTCGCGGTGGTGGCGCGGGCGAGCCCGAAGTCTCCGATCTTGATGCGGCCGTCCTCGGCGAGCAGCACGTTCTCGGGCTTGACGTCGCGGTGCACGATGCCGGCGCCGTGCGCGGCCGCCAGGCCCGACAGGATCGCGTCCATGATGGTGATGGTCTGCGGGATCGTCAGACGCTTCTGCTCGCGCATCAGCTCGCGCAGGGTGATGCCGGGAAGGTACTCCATCACCAGGTAGGCGAGCTCGCCGTCCTGTCCCTGATCGAAGACGTTGACCACGTGCGGGTCGGCCAGGCGGGCGGCTGCCCTGGCCTCCTGGATGAACCGGCTCTGGAACGCCGAGTCGTCGCTGAGGTGCGCGTGCATCACCTTGAGGGCGATGCGACGCTCCAGCCGCATGTCGGTGGCGACGTACACGGTCGCCATGCCGCCGCGTGCGATGCGTGCGCGCACACGGTACCTGCCGTCGACAAGCCTCCCGATGAGGGGGTCGGCCTGCGGAGTACTCACAGATGAAGTCTATGAAGAAGCGACGGCGAGCCCGCGCAGCGGCGCACCCCGGTGAGGTTTCGATCCGGTGACGACTGGGGCATCATCGGCGTGTCGCGCTCACAGCGTGGCGAGCCAGCGGTTCGCCTGCTGCTCCCACTGACCGTACTTCTGCGGGAACGCCGAGATCTGCACGGCCTGCGCCGCATCGGTGAACGCCATGTTCTGCCACCCGGCGATGTCGAGCAGGCCGCGGGTGGTGCGTCCGTTCGGATCCGAGCTGCCGCCGTAGAAGGCGCGGATGCTGCGATCGGCGTCGATGATCTGCGCGCGCGTCCCCCAACCCTGACTGGGGCGCTGCTGGAAGAGTCCGAGGGAGTCGCGGTCGCCGTGATCGAGATTGCGCATGGACGACTCGACCATCGCCGTCGCGAGGGCGATCGCGATGCCGCGGTCGGACACGCCGAGCTGCCTGCCCACGCGGATGATGTGCACGGCGTGCGCCTTCTGGGTGGAGTCGAGCGTCGTGAACCGCTGCGACGTCGGGGGAGCGGTGAGCCGCAGCGTCTGACCCGGGTAGATGATGCTGCCCTGTGCGAGACCGTTGGCCTGCAGCAGCACGCTCACCGTGGTGCCGTGCTTCTTCGCGATGCCGAACAGGGTGTCGCCGGCGACGACCTTGTGCGTCTCGGCCTTCTTGGCCGCCTTCGGTGCCGAGGCCTTGGGTGCCGAGGCCTTGGGTGCCGGCGTGGAAGCGGATGCCTGCGTGGCCGTGCCGCTGATGCGCAGCTTCTGGCCGGGGTGGATCATCGCCGAGGCGCCGAGACCGTTGGCGGCGATGATCGCCGCGACGGAGGTCTTGTACTTCTTGGCGATCGCGTAGACGGTGTCGCCGCGGACGACGGTGTGCGTGGCGGTGGTCGCGCCGGTGGACGCCGCGGGCGGCTTCGGTGCCGGGGCGGTGGCTCCCGCCCCGAGCCGCAGCTTCTGGCCGGGGTAGATGATCGATTGCCAGGAGAGGGCGTTCCAGGCGAGCACGTCGGCCGTGCGCAGGCCGTGGCGGGCGGCGATCGCGTAGACGGTATCGCCGGGCTTGACGGTATAGGTCTTCGTGGCCGTCGCGGCCGGTCGCACCTGGTGCGTCACGACTGCGCCGGGGGCGGCGGTGCTCGGGACGGTCAGCCGATGCAGGTCGCCGGCTTTCGCCGTGGCGCGCGCCGGTGTCTCCGCCTCGGCCGGGGCGACGGTGAGTACGGCGGCGAGTGTGCCGATCACGGCAGCGGGCGCCGTCAGCCTCACCGATGGCGCATACGTACGTGGGTGAGCGGTCATCGTGCGAGTGCGCATATCAATCATTTCCCCCTGATTCGATGAAGACACGCTGACACGGTTGTAAACCGTTGTCAACTGGAGTGACGGATGTGACGGATGTTGTTGATGACGGCTGCCGAAGGCCACGCGACGGGGATGAGATAGTGGAGAGGTGCCTGAGAACGCCCCTGAGACCTCCGACTGGCTGACGATCCCCGAGCTTGCCGAGGCGCTCGATGAAACGCCCGGTCGGGTGCGCCGCCTGCTCGACGAGCGCTACCTGATCGGCTCCCGCCGCAACGGCGCATTCGCCGTGCCCGCGGTCTTCGTCGTCGACGGGCGTCCGCTCTCGTCGCTGCGCGGCACCGTCATCGTGATGCAGGATGCCGCCTTCTCGGACGACGAGATCATCGACTGGCTGCTCGCCGAGGAGGAGACGCTGGGGCGCACCCCGATCGCGGCCCTGCTCGCCGGGCACAAGAGCGAGGTGCGTCGCGTCGCACGCGCTCTCGCCTGATCAGGCCGAGCGGGCGATCGCCGCACCGGCCAGCAGGTTCAGCGCCTCGGTCGCGCGCCGGTTCAGGCCCGCCGCCGCCAATGCCTGTTCTGCGGCCGCCGTGTACTCCTCGATCATCCCCTCGATGCGGTCGAGTGCTCCGCTGGCGCGGATCGTCCGCTGCAGCGCCTCGACATCGGCATCCGACAATCCCGGGTCGCCGATGCCGGCATCCAGCTCGCGGCGCGCGTCGGGCGAGAGTCGCTCGCGGGCGATCGCGATGAGCGCCGTGCGCTTTCCTTCGCGCAGGTCGTCTCCCGCCGGCTTGCCGGTGACGGCCGGATCGCCGAACACGCCGAGCACGTCGTCGCGCAGTTGGAACGCCATGCCGACCGGATGCCCGAAGGCGCGCAGCGCGGCGATGAGCGCATCTCCGCCTCCGGCGAGTGTGGCACCGAGCACGATCGGCTCCTCCACGCTGTAGCGGGCGGATTTCAGCGATGCCACGCGCAGCGCCCTCTCGAGCAGGGCCTGCGGGGGGCTCACGCTCCATGCCGACTCCTCGGTGATGTCGAGCATCTGGCCCACGGTGACGTCGCGGCGCATCTGGGCGTACTCCGCGCGCGTCGCAGCGGCGTGCGGATGCCCGGCGAGCGTCTGCTCGAGCAGATCGTCGCTCCAGGCGACCAGCAGGTCGCCGAGCAGCACGGCGGAGGAGCGCCCGAACGCCTCGGCGTCGCCGTGCCAGCCGGCGCGACGATGAGCCGCTTCCAGGGCGCGGTGAGCCGCGGGTCGTCCGCGTCGCGTGTCGGAGTTGTCGATGAGGTCGTCGTGCACCAGCGCCGCCGATTGGAAGACCTCCAGGGCTGCGGCCAGGCCGACCACGTCGGGGGCGACGGTGTCGTCGGTGCTGTCGGTCGCCGCCAGCCAGCCCGCGTGACAGAAGCGCGCGCGAAGTCGCTTTCCGCCGCTCAGCGTGTCGGCGGCGGCGTCGATGAAGAGCGTGGCCTCGGGACCGTAGTCGGCGCTTCGTGCGCGGATCTCATCGAGGAACCCGCCGAGGCGGACGGCGACGGCATCGGCCACGAGGGAAGGAGACACGATTCCCAGCCTAGATGCAGGATTGCGCACCCGCGCGGCTAGCCGACAGGGCTGAGCGCGGCTAGACTGGAAGGACCGAACCGAGGGGGTTGGACATGCCTCTTTCCGAACAAGAGCAGCGCATGCTCGACGAGATGGAGCGCCATCTCCTTCAGCATGACGCAGACGTGGTCAGTGCGCCGTCCGGAGACCGCGCTCTGAGCTACCGAAACCTGGTCTACGGGGCCGTACTTCTGCTCATCGGCGTCGGCGGCCTGGTCGCCGCTGTCGCACTCGGTTCGCAGCTGGGCGCCGTGGGCAGCATCATCATCGGCGTCGTCGCGTTCCTCGCCATGCTGGGCGGGGTCATCCTCGCGTTCACGCCGGTGCGACGCTCCGCCGATGGCACGCCGTCGCAGTCCTCCCCGCGCGGACCCAAGCCCCGCGACGCGTCCTTCATGGATCGGATGAACGATCGCTGGGATCGCCGTCAAGAAGAGCGCTGATCTGATCCACTGACAGAGCCCGGATGCTGTGCATCCGGGCTTTTTCGCGTCTCGGCGCCTGTTTCCTCCACGGGTCCTCCACTTTCCCTCCACCGCGCTCCACCCCCGCTCTCCCTTGTGATTGCGGGGGTGTTCGTCGTCCAACCGGAGAGGTCGCTGGGAATAGGGGAGAACTGCTACACGAAAGTGGAGGAAAGTGGAGTAAAGTGGTGCCAACCTGAAGTGGCCGGACGCAGGGGGGTGATGACCGGTGCTGTTGGGGACGCATACGCCGAAGCTCGACGACAAGGGCCGGGTCATCCTGCCCGCGAAGTTCCGCGAGGACCTCGCCGGCGGAATCGTCGTCACCCGCGGACAGGAACGCTGCCTGTACGTGTTCAGCACGGCCGAGTTCGAGCAGCTGCATGAGCGCATCCGTCAGGCCCCGCTCAGCAACAAGCAGGCGCGGGACTTCCTGCGCATGTTCCTCTCCGGCGCCAGCGCCGAGATGCCCGACAGTCAGAACCGCATCACGCTGCCGGCGCACCTGCGCCAGTACGCGGGTCTCGAGAAGGAGCTGGTCGTCACCGGTGTCGGCGCCCACGCCGAGATCTGGGACGCCGCCGCCTGGAACGCCTACCTCGAGAGCAATGAAGAGTCCTACGCAGATCTGGAACAGGAGGTGATTCCCGGATTGTTCTGACCACGGCTGTGATGCCTCGCCGCTCCGCCCCGACACACTTCCCCGGTGCCGGGTCGAGCGGAGAGGAATCAGAGCCGGAGGTCACGGGAAGAAGATCATGAGCATTCGCGACATCCACACCCCGGTGCTCCTCGAGCGCTGCATCGAACTGCTCGCTCCGGCGCTGCAGCACGATGGGGCCGTGCTCGTCGACGCGACGCTCGGCATGGGCGGGCACTCCGAGGCGTTCCTCGAGCGCTTCGGCGGCATCCGACTCATCGGACTCGATCGCGACACCGACGCACTGCGCATCGCGGGGGAGCGCCTGGCGCCCTTCGGCGACCGGGTCACCCTCGTGCACACCGTGTACGACGAGATCGGGCTGCACGCCCAGGGGGCTTCGGCCATCCTGTTCGACCTCGGCGTCTCGTCGCTGCAGCTCGACGAGGCGGACCGCGGCTTCGCGTACTCCAAGGACGCACCGCTCGACATGCGCATGGACCAGACGAAGGGGCGCACAGCCGCCGACATCGTCGCCCAGTACAGCGAGGGACAGCTGCGGCGCATCTTCGAGCGCTACGGCGAGGAGAAGCTCGCCGGCCGCTACGCCCGCTTTATCGTGGAGGCCCGCGCTCAGCATCCGATCACCCGCTCCGGAGAGCTGGTCGACCTGCTGGTCGCGGCCACCCCGGCGGCAGCACAGCGCGCGGGCCACCCCGCCAAGCGCGTCTTCCAGGCGCTGCGCATCGAGGTCAACACCGAGCTCAGCGTGCTGGCCGACGCCATCCCGTCGGCGATGGACGCACTCGAGGTCGGCGGGCGCATCGCGGTCATGTCCTACCAGTCGCTGGAGGATCGCCTGGTCAAGCAGGCGTTCGCGGCGGCGTCCTCGTCCACCGCGCCGGCGGGCCTGCCCGTGGAACTGCCCGAGCACGCCCCGCGCTTCAAAGTGCTCACCAAGGGTGCCGAACTGGCCGATGACGACGAGCGGGCGCGCAACCCGCGTGCCATCCCGGTGCGGCTGCGCGCCGCCGAGAAGCTGAGGGAGACGTCATGAGCCTGCAGACGGCAGCCGCGCAGCCGAACGCGGCCCCGCGCAAGACCCCGCAGCGTCGTCTGCGCCCGGTCGCCGCGCCCGCCCCTCGGCGCCGTCCGAAGGTCGCCTACGCGGCGCTGGCGGTCGGTGGCGCGCTCGCGATCGGCGCCGCGCAGCTGGGCATCTCCTTCGCGACCACCCAGGATGCCTTCGTGCTCGCCCAGCTCACCAGCCAGCAGCACGACCTCGGTCTCGAGAAGCAGGCGCTGCACGAGCGGATCGTGGGCCTGAGCTCGCCGCAGTCGCTGGCCGCCAAGGCGGACGCGCTCGGACTGGTCGTCGCCGGATCGGCGTCGTACCTGCGACTCAGTGACGGCACCGTGCTCGGCGCCGGCGACGGCGCCGACTGGGCCTCCACGGTCAATCCCAATGGCGCGACCTCGGTGGGCAACGCACTGCTCATCCCACCTGCGGCCGCCGGCCCCGAGCAGACCCGTACACCGGCAGACGACGCCGCCGCGGCATCCGATGACGGCGGGTCCGAGCCCGCGTTCCCGCCAACCGTCACCGACGGACTGCCGTCGCCGACCACCCGATAGCCGCACAGCCGACTCCACACAGGACGGAGAACCCGAATGACGACACGAGCCACCCGCGGGTCGCGGCGACGCACGGTCGCGGCTCTCGCCGTCATCCTCGCGGTGCTGGGCGCCTTCGTCTTCCGTCTCGTCGACATCCAGATCGTGCACGCCGACGACCACGTGGCAGAGGGCATAGGCGACGGCAACCTCGGCACCACGCAGCGCATCGCGGGTGCGAGGGGCGACATCGTCGACGAGCACGGCACGGTGCTCGCCTCCAGCGTGCTCGTCTACGACGCCCAGCTCGACCCGAAGCTCATCCAGGACTTCGAAGAGGAGCCGAACCCGAAGAAGAAGCCCGAGATGTCCTGGGACGAGGCGAGCGAGCGCATCGCCGGGATCGTCGGCAAGAGCATCGACGACGTGCGCGGGATCGTCGCGGACAAGCTGGCTGCGGACCGCATGTCGCAGTACGCCGAACTCGCTGACGGACTCTCGACCGAGCAGTACCTCCAGCTGCGCGAGCTCGTCGTCGACGAGGGCCTCGCCTACATGGCGATGATCCCGCGCTCGGTGCGGGTGTACCCGAACGGGGCGGTCGCCGGCAGCGCCGTCGGCTTCCTCAACGGGGCGGGTGATGCGCAGTACGGCATCGAGAAGATGCAGGACCAGTGCCTGTCGGCCACCGATGGCGAGGTCACCTACCTGCGCGGCCAGGGTGGCGTGAAGATCCCCGGCAGCGAGCGCGCCACGCCCGCCGTGGACGGCGGCACCGTGCAGCTGACGATCGACAGCGACCTGAACTGGTACCTGCAGCAGATGATCGCCGAAGAGGCCAAGAAGCAGGGCGCGAAGGCCGGGTCGGTCACCGTGGTCGAGGTGGCCACCGGCAAGATCCGCGCGATGGCCGAGTACCCCACCGTCGACCCCAACGACATCGATTCGGTGCCGCAGAAGTACTGGATGTCGCAGATCTTCGCGGACGCCTACGAGCCCGGGTCGACGTTCAAGCCCATCACCGCGGCCTCGGTGCTGGAAGAGGGGGCGGCGACCCCGCTGTCGACCGTCACGGCACCATCGCGTGAGGTGTTCCCCAACGGCGCCGTGGTCAACGACCCCTTCTCGCACCCGGTGTACCAGTACACGTTCGCCGGCGCGCTGATCGACTCGTCGAACGTGTCGCTGTCGAAGTTCGGCACCAGGATCCCCCCTCAGGCGCGCTATGACTACCTGAAAGCGTTCGGTGTCGGCGAGCCGACCGGAGTGGGGTTCCCCGCCGAGCAGCAGGGCGTGGTGCACGATCCCGCGACCTGGGACAACCAGACCCTGTACACGACCACCTTCGGCCAGGCGTTCACCGTCACACCGGCGCAGATCGCCGGTGCGTACCAGGCGCTGGCGAACGACGGCGAGAAGATCCCGCTGTCGCTGGTCGAGTCGTGCACCGCGGCCGACGGCACCGTCACCAAGGCTGCCACCCCGGACGGCGAGCGGATCGTCTCCGAGAAGACTGCGACCGAGGTGCGGCGGATGCTGGAGAACGTCGCGGTCCAGGGCGGACTCGCCGATGCCGTCGAGGTGCCCGGCTACCGCATCGGGATGAAGACCGGTACGGCGCAGAAGCCCGACGGCAAGGGCGGCTATAAGGCGGGCATCTACTTCACGAACATGGCCGGCATCGCGCCGATCGAGGATCCACAGTACGTCGTGCTGGTGACTCTCGACGAGCCGACTAAGATTAGGAGTTCCGCGGCCACCGCCAGCGCCTTCCAGAAGGCGATGACGCAGGTGCTGAAGACGTACAAGGTCGCCCCCTCGTCGCAGCCGATGGATGAGCTGCTCCCGAAATTCGACTAGCCGGCGATCCTCCGCCGCGCATGGAGATGCCACATGATCGCCCTGTCGCTCGCCGAGATCGCCGAGATCCTCGACGGTGAACTGCACCTTGTCGGTGCTGACACCGCCGACACCCTCGTCGACGGCTCGGTCGACACCGACTCCCGCGAGATGACGGCCGGATCGGTCTTCGTCGCCAAGCCGGGTGAGACCACTGACGGACACCGCTTCGTGGGCGCGGCGGTCGACGCCGGCGCGGTGCTCGCGATCGTCGAGCACCCGGTGGATGTCGAGGTCACCCAGATCGTCGTCGCCGACGCGGTCGCGGCCCTCGCCGATCTCGCCCGCGAGGTCGTCGCGCGCGTGCGCGCCGCGGGGCACCTGAAGGTCGTCGGCATCACGGGGTCGAACGGCAAGACCACCACCAAGAACTTCCTCGCCCGCATCCTCGAAGATGAGGGCGAGACGGTGGCGCCGGTGCGCTCGTACAACAACGAGGTCGGTGCACCGCTGACCATGCTGCGCCTGACCGAGAGCACCCGCTACCTCGTGAGCGAGTTCGGCGCCGCCGGTCCCGGCAGCATCGCGCACCTCGCCGGCCTGGTGACTCCAGACGTCTCGGTCGTGCTGATGGTGGGCCTGGCGCACGCCGGCGGCTTCGGCGGCATCGAGGCGACGGCTCGCGCGAAGTCCGAGCTGGTCACCGCGGCGCGTGCCGACGGTGCGGCGGTGCTCAACAGCGACGACCCGCGCGTATGGGCGATGCGCGAGATCGCGGAGCGGCGCGGCATGTCGGTGGTCGGGTTCGGTCAGAGCCCGGATGCCGCCGTGCGCGCCGAGGACGTCGAGGTCACCGCCACCGGCACCTCGTGCACGATCGTCGTCGCTGGGGAGCGCGCACCGCTGCGGCTGAAGGTGCTGGGTGCCCACCACGTGACCAACGCACTGGCGGCCATCGCCGCGGCGGGGGTGCTGGGCGTGCCCGCGGCATCGGCCATCGCCCGCCTCGAGACCGTCGAGATCGCCGAGCGGTGGCGCATGCAGCCCCTGGGGAGCGATCGCGTTCGGATCATCAACGACGCCTACAACGCCAGCCCCGACTCGATGGCCGCCGCGCTGCGGACGCTTGCGCAGATCAGCGGACCGCAGGAGCGCACGGTGGCGGTACTGGGTGCCATGAGTGAACTGGGTGAGACCGCCGGAGAGGAGCACGACCGCGTTGGTCTGCTCGCCGTGCGGCTGAACATCGCGCGCATCGTGGTCGTCGGCCCCGAAGCGCGTCGTCTCTACCTCGCCGCCGTCGGCGAGGGATCATGGGACAGCGAGGCGGTGCACCTGCCGGATCAGGATGCCGCCTTCGACTATCTGAAGACCGAACTGCGCGAGGGGGATCGCGTGCTGGTGAAGTCGTCCAACTCCGTCGGGCTCCGGCATCTCGGCGATCGTCTGGGAGAATTCTTCTCGTGAGGTCCTTGCTCATGGCGACGGCGATTTCGCTCGCCTTCACCCTCTTCCTGACCCCCGTGTTCCTGAAGGTCTTCCGCAGGATCGGGTGGGGACAGGTCATCCGCACGCCCGAAGACATCGCCAACCCCAGCCACGAGGCCAAGCGCGGCACGCCGACCATGGGCGGCGTGATCTTCATCGTCGGCACCGTCATCGGCTACTTCGCCGGCACGTTCTTCGGCGGCACGACACCGGCGCTCTCCGCCGTGCTCGTGCTGTGGCTGATGGTCGGGTTCGGCGCGGTCGGGTTCATCGACGACTACATGAAGGTGCGCAGCCAGCGCAGCCTCGGCCTCTCGGGCTGGCGCAAGATCGTCGGTCAGCTGCTCGTGCTGATCCCGTTCGGCGTCGTGGCGCTGAACTTCCCCAACCGGCTGGGACAGTACCCGGCGAGCGGGTACGTGTCGCTGTTCCGTGACATCCCGTGGCTGAACCTCTTCGCCTTCGGCACGATTCTCGGCTGGATCCTCTACCTGATCTGGATCTCGGTCATCGGCGTCGCCACGTCGAACAGCGTGAACCTCACCGACGGCCTCGACGGGCTCGCGGCGGGTGCCGGGGTGTTCGTCGTCGGCGCCTACAGCCTGATCGCGTTCTGGCAGTTCAAGCAGTCGTGCGTGGGACAGGCGATGACCATGGCCGGATGCTACGAGGTGCGCGAGCCGCTGAACCTCGCCACGGTGTCGGCCGCCTTCGCCGGCGGCCTCATCGGATTCCTGTGGTGGAACGCGCCCAAGGCGAAGGTGTTCATGGGAGACGTCGGCTCGATGGCCATCGGCGGTGTGATCACCGCGATGGCGATCCTGACCCGCACCGAGCTGCTGCTGCTGGTGATCGCCGGTATCTTCGTGCTGTCCTCGGGCTCGGTGATCCTGCAGCGCGCCTACTTCAAGATCACCCGCGGCAAGCGACTCTTCCTGATGAGCCCCTTCCACCACCACCTCGAGATGCGCGGGTGGGCCGAGGTCACGATCGTCGTGCGACTGTGGATCATCGCGGGCCTGCTCGCAGTCTCGGCCGTCGGCCTGTTCTACGTCGACTGGCTGATCCAGGTATGAGCGCGCGGCTGGACTCCCTCACGAGCTGGCACGCCGACTGGTCGGGGCTGCGCGTCGCGGTGCTGGGCCTGTCGGTGACCGGCTTCTCGGTGGCCGACACGCTCACCGAGCTGGGTGCAGAGGTGCTCGTGCTGTCGGAGGGGGCTTCGGAGGAGTACGCGCGGCTGGTGCCCATCATCGGCGCACGTCTCGAGCTCGGTCCTCTCGACGAGGTGCCCGAGGCGCTGCGCGCCTTCGACCCTGAAGTGGTCATCGCCTCGCCGGGCTTCGCGCCCTCGCATCCGATCATCCGCTGGACGCAGCAGAGCGACATCGCGCTGTGGGGCGACGTCGAGCTCGCCTGGCGCGTGCGCGACAAGGTCGTGCGCGCCGACGGCACCCCCGCCGACTGGGTGCTGATCACCGGCACCAACGGCAAGACCACGACCACGCAGATCACCGCCACGCTGCTGAACGCAGGCGGGCTGCGCGCAGCGCCGTGCGGCAACATCGGCGTGCCCGTGCTCGATGCCGTGCGCGACCCTGGTGGCTTCGACGTGCTCGTGGTGGAGCTGTCCAGCCATCAGCTCTGGTACATCGGACAGTCCGAGCCCGCCGGGCAGCTGTCCCCGCACGCGGCCACCTGCCTCAACCTCGCCGACGACCATCTCGTCTGGCATGGCAGCGCCGAGGCCTACCGCGCGGCGAAGGCGTTCGTCTACCGCAACACCAGGGTCGCCTGCGTGTACAACAAGGCTGATGCGGCGACCCGGCGAATGGTCGAGGAAGCCGACGTCATCGAGGGCGCCAGGGCGATCGGGTTCGACCTCGGCACCCCCGGTCCCAGCGATCTGGGAGTCGTCGACGGCATCCTCGCCGACCGCGCGTTCCTCGACGACCGCCGCAACAGCGCACTGGAGCTGACCACGGTCGCCGAGCTGCGCGAGGTGGGCCTGTCGGCACCGCACATCGTGCAGAACATCCTCGCCGCGTCCGCGCTGGCCCGGTCGCTGGGGGTCGACCCGGTGGCGATCCACGACGCGCTGCAGACCTTCACACTGGATGCACACCGCATCCAACTGATCGCCGAGCACCGCGGCATCCGCTTCATCGACGACTCGAAGGCGACCAACCCGCACGCCGCGGCGTCGTCGCTTCAGGCGCACCCCGGCGCGGTGTGGGTCGTCGGCGGCGACCTGAAGGGCGTCGACCTCTCAGAGCTGATCGGCGGGGCAGGCACATCGGTCGCGGCGGCCGTCATCATCGGCACCGACCGCGAGCCCGTCCTCACGGCATTCCGGCGACACGCGCCCCTTGTGCCCGTGTTCGAGGTGATCCCCGGTGACACTGAAGACGTCATGGATCGCGTCGTGCAACTGGCGATCGAGGCCGTCGACGGTGAGGGGACAGTGCTGCTGGCTCCCGCTGCGGCATCCTTCGATCAGTTCACCGGATACGCAGACAGGGGAGAGCGCTTCGCACAGGCGGTGCGCACATGGATCGAGCGGGCCGGATCGTAGGCGAAGGAGGGGCGGATGACACAGACGTCTCACCCACCGCGCGCTGACAATACGCCGTCCCCGGGTTCCGGCCGCGGCCTCGCCGCACGGGTGTCGCTGGGGCGGCTCTTCACGCCCCCGTCGACCGAGTTCATCCTCATCGCCTCGACGGCCACGCTGCTGACGCTCTTCGGCCTGGTCATGGTGTTCTCCGCCACCAGCGCCGATCCGGTCACGCCGTTCGACGCCGCCATGAAGCAGGGGGTGTTCGCGCTCATCGGCATCCCGCTCATGCTGCTCGTGAGCCGCCTGCCGGTGAAGTTCCTCGGCAGGATCGCGTGGCCGGCTCTGATCGCGGCCACGGCGCTGCAGCTGCTCATCTTCGTACCGGGACTGCGGGTGTCGTCGGACGGCAACACGAACTGGATCAAGATCGCCGGATTCCAGATGCAGCCCTCGGAGTTCCTCAAACTCGCCCTCGTGCTGTGGATCGCTTTCGTGCTGCTGCGCAAGCAGGCCAGGCTCGGCATCTGGCACCACGTGTTCATCCCCGTCGTGCCCATCTCGATCCTGGTGATCGGCACCGTGATCGGCGGTCACGACCTCGGCACCGCGATGGTGCTCGTGCTGATCGTGCTCGGCTGTCTGTTCTTCTCGGGGGTGAAACTGCGGCTGTTCATCCTGCCGCTGCTGGCGGGCATCGTCGGCGTGCTGTTCTACGCACTCTCGAGCGAGAACCGCATGACGCGCATCCTCTCGGCGCTGAACCCGTCGGCGTGTGACATCACCGATGAGTGCTACCAGCCCGCGCACGCCGTCTGGGGCATGGCCAACGGCGGCGTCTTCGGGGTGGGCCTCGGCAACTCGCAGGAGAAGTACGGCTGGCTGCCCGCTGCGGCGAACGACTACATCTTCGCCATCGTGGGGGAGGAGCTCGGCTTGATCGGCTGCCTGCTCGTGCTGGCGCTGTTCGGTGCGTTCTCGGTGGGCGCGTTCCACATCATCCGCAAGACCGACGACCCGTTCATCCGCGTCGCCACCGGCGGCATCGTCGTCTGGGTCATCGGCCAGGCGCTGATCAACATCGGCGTCGTGCTGCGTGTCTTCCCCGTGATGGGCGTGCCGCTGCCGTTCATGTCGCAGGGTGGCACCGCGCTGCTGTCGGTGCTGATGGCGTGCGGTGTGCTGCTGGCCTTCGCCCGCACGATGCCGGTACCAGGTCAGGCGGCCCCGAGACGGTCTGGAGCCGGTCGTGCTGCGGCCGGTCGGCGCCCGGCCGAACGGGGTAGGGTCGCCTAGTGCCTACCTATCTTCTGGCCGGCGGAGGCACCGCCGGCCATGTCAATCCGCTGCTTGCGGTAGCCGATCTGCTGCGTGAGCGCGACGGCGACACCGTGCTCGTCCTCGGCACGGCCGAGGGCCTCGAATCCCGGCTGGTGCCCGAGCGCGGCTATGAGCTGCTCATCGTCGACAAGGTGCCGTTCCCGCGCCGTCCCAACCGCGCTGCCGCGGCCTTCCCGGTGCGCTTCCAGCGCGCGGTGGGCCAGGTGCGGGCGCACATCCGCGAGCACGACGTCGATGTCGTGGTCGGCTTCGGCGGCTACGCGGCGGCTCCGGCCTATGTCGCGGCACGTCGCGAGAAGGTGCCCTTCGTCGTGCACGAGGCCAACGCCAAGCCGGGGCTCGCGAACGTGCTGGGGGCGCGGCGCGCCGCCGCCGTCGGCGTCGCGTTCGAGGGCACGCCGCTGCGCGGCGGCGAGGTTGTCGGCATGCCGCTGCGCCGTGAGGTCGTCGAGCTCGATCGCGCCGCGAACCGCGCCGCCGCGGCGGCCGAGTTCGGACTCGACCCGGGGCGCCCTGTGCTGCTGGTCTTCGGCGGCTCGCTGGGTGCGCTGCGCCTGAACGCCGCGTTCGCGGACGCCTGGGGCGATGTGCTGGCGGCGGGCTGGCAGCTGCTGCATGCCACCGGCGAGCGCAGTGACCTGGTCGATCCCGGGGTCGCGGGCTACACGCAGCGCCGTTACATCGATCGCATGGATCTCGCCTTCGCCCTCGCCGACCTGATCGTCTCGCGCTCGGGATCGGCGACGGTCAGCGAGATCAGTGCACTCGGGCTGCCGGCGGTCTACGTGCCGTACGCGGTCGGCAACGGCGAACAGCGCCTGAACGCGGCATCCGCCGTCTCCGCCGGGGCTGCGCTGCTGCTGGACGATGCGACCTTCGACGGCGACGCGGTGCGCAGCCATATCGTGCCGCTGCTGGGCGACGAGGCGCGCATCACAGCCATGGCCGATGCGGCGCGCGGCGTCGGCACGCGCACGGGCACGGAAGACCTGGTCGCCCTGATCGATCGCGCCCTCGCAGCCCCCGGTCGTTGAGCGAGCCGCAAAAGGCGAGCGATGTGCTGAGCGAGCGTGGCGAGTCGAAGTGACGAAACGCTCACATCTAAACTGGAACCAAATGATCAGACCCGACCTCACCCTTCCCATCCCCGAGACGATCACCTCGGCGCACTTCATCGGCATCGGCGGCTCCGGCATGAGCGGACTGGCCCGCATGTTCCTCGATGCGGGCATCCGCGTCTCCGGCTCGGACCGCTCCGACAGCGCCGCTCTGCGCGCTCTCGCCGAGGCAGGGGCGACCGTGTACGTCGGACACGATGCGGCGCACCTGGGTGACGCCGACACGGTGGTGCACACCGGCGCGATCTGGCCAGAGAACCCTGAGTTCGTCACCGCCAAGCAGCGTGGACTGCACGTCATCCACCGCTCGCAGGCGCTGCACTGGCTGATCGGCGACCGCCGACTGGTGTCGGTGGCGGGTGCACACGGCAAGACCAGCTCGACGGGCATGCTGGTGACCGCGCTGCAGGCGCTGGACGCGAACCCCAGCTTCGTCAACGGCGGTGTCATCGAGCAGCTCGGCGTCTCGAGCGCCACCGGTTCGGATGAGCTGTTCGTGATCGAGGCCGACGAATCCGACGGCACGTTCCTGCTGTACGACACGGCGGTCGCGCTGATCACCAACGTCGACCCCGACCACCTGGACTTCTTCGCCTCGGAGGACGCGTTCTACGACGCGTTCGTGCGATTCGGCGACGAGGCCGGCGAGGCCGTCGTCATCTCGGGCGACGACGAGGGTGCCCAGCGCGTGCACGCAGGGCTGAGCCACGCGCACGTGGTGACCTTCGGTCAGGCAGAGGATGCCGATGTGCGGCTGACCGATATCGACACCGCGGGCGGTGTCGCGGCGACGCTCACGTACGAGGGTGCGTCGGTGCGGATGCAGTTGGCTGTTCCCGGCGCGCACAACGCGATCAACGCCGCGGGCGTCGTGGCTGTGCTGATCACCCTCGGGCACGCGCTGACCGATGCCGTGCGCGCCGTCGAGGGCTTCGCCGGCACGGTGCGGCGTCTCGAGCTGCACGGCGAGGCGCGCGGCGTGCACGTCTACGACGACTACTCGCACCACCCCACCGAGGTGCGCGCGGCGCTCGAGGCGATGCGCGGCGTCGCAGGCGGAGGCCGGGTCATCGCCATCCAGCAGCCCCACACCTACTCGCGCACCCAGCACATGTACCGCGAGTTCGCCGAGGTGCTCGAGGAGCTCGCCGATCACACGGTCATGCTCGACGTGTACGGCGCGCGCGAGGATCCCGTTCCCGGCGTCACCGGCGAGCTGGTCAGCGGTGCCTTCGCCGATCCGGCGCACGTGCACTACGTCCCCGACTGGCAGGCGGCGGCCGACTACACGGCGCGGGTCGCGCGCGACGGCGACTACGTCGTCACGCTCGGCTGCGGCAACGTGTACCAGATCATCCCGCAGGTGCTCGACGCCCTCCGGCGCACGCGCGAGGTCTGACGTGCGACGCCCGGCACCGCTCCCGGCATCGGCGGACGAGCCCGCTCGGGGCGCGGCCGCCGATCACGACGGTGGGCGTCGGGGACGCCGGACGCCGTCGCGCGGCGAGGGATCCGGTCCGGAGACCGAGACGAGCAGCGCCGTCCCGGAGGCGGAGACCGACGTGATCGCCGATGATGTGGTCGAGGCGGTCTCAGTCGCTGCGGTTGATTCGGATGCTGCGGTGGAGTCGGATGCTGCGGTGCGCAGCAGCGAGGTGTGGCGGGCCGCCCGTGCGCGACGGAAGGCGCTGCGCGCAGAGATCCGCCGGTTCACGTCGCGTTCGCGTCGTCGCCGGAACATCTGGCTCGGGGCGGTAGGAGCCGTCGTGCTGCTGGTGCTGGGCAGCGTCGTCGCGGCGTACAGCCCGCTGTTCGCCGTCCGTGAGATCACGGTCGCCGGTGCGAAGACGATCGACCCGGCCCTGGTCGAGCAGGCGCTGCAGGGACAGATCGGCTCACCCCTGGCACTGGTGGATGCCGGTGCGGTGAAGTCGGCGCTGACGGAGTTCCCGATGATCGAGAACTACGCCCTTGAGGCGCGTCCTCCGCACGAGCTGGTGGTGCGGATCGTCGAGCGCACACCGATCGGCGTGATCCGCTCCGACGCCGGCTTCTCGCTCGTCGATGCCGCCGGTGTGGTGCTGTCGACGACGCCGGAGCAGCCGGAGGGGCAGCCGCGGCTCGACATCTCGGGCGGCATCGATTCACCGGCGTTCCGCAGTGCGGGGCTGGTGATGCGGTCGCTGCCGGCCGATCTGCGCGCGACGGTCACAGTGGTGCGCGCGTCGTCTGGCGACGACGTCAGTTTCACCACGAGCGACGGCAAGACGGTGATCTGGGGCGGCGAGGGCGACTCGGTGCGCAAGGCCGAGGTGCTGGTGCGCCTGATCGCGGCGACGCCCGATTCGCGTACCTTCGACGTGTCCTCGCCGACCGTTCCGGTGGCCGGCTGAGCCGACCTGATCGGGGATCGCGGCGACACGCCGTGTCGTTGCACGCTCGTGCGCGGCTTGCGCATACCGTCGATCTCGAGAACGCAATACCGGGAAACAGTTTAACCCTCTTGTTGAGGTTTAAGGTTTATCCCACGTCAGGCTCGAATAACGGAGGCCGGCCATGAGCCAGAACCAGAACTACCTCGCCGTGATCAAGGTCGTCGGCGTCGGCGGTGGCGGCGTCAACGCCGTCAACCGCATGATCGAGCTCGGGCTCCGAGGAGTCGAGTTCATCGCCGTCAACACCGATGCGCAGGCGCTGCTCATGAGCGACGCCGACATCAAGCTCGACGTCGGACGCGAGCTCACCCGCGGACTCGGCGCCGGTGCCGACCCCGAAGTCGGCCGACGCGCCGCCGAGGACCACGCCGAAGAGATCGAGCAGGCGCTCACCGGCGCCGACATGGTCTTCGTCACGGCCGGGGAGGGCGGTGGAACGGGCACCGGTGGCGCCCCCGTCGTCGCACGCATCGCCAAGTCGATCGGCGCCCTGACGATCGGTGTCGTCACCAAGCCGTTCTCGTTCGAAGGACGACGCCGCCAGAGCCAGGCGGAGACCGGCGTCGCAAAGCTCAAGGAAGAGGTCGACACCCTCATCGTGGTGCCCAACGACCGGCTCCTCGAGATCAGCGACCGCGGCATCTCGATGATCGAGGCGTTCGCCACGGCCGACCAGGTGCTGCTCGCCGGTGTGCAGGGCATCACCGACCTCATCACCACGCCGGGTCTGATCAACCTCGACTTCGCCGATGTGAAGTCCGTGATGCAGGGGGCCGGATCGGCCCTGATGGGCATCGGCTCGGCGCGCGGTGCCGACCGCGCCATCAAGGCCGCCGAGCTCGCCGTCGAATCGCCTCTGCTCGAGGCGTCCATCGAGGGAGCCCACGGCGTGCTGCTGTCGATCCAGGGTGGATCGAACCTCGGCATCTTCGAGATCCACGATGCCGCCGACCTCGTCAAGGAGGCGGCGCACCCCGAGGCGAACATCATCTTCGGAACGGTGATCGACGACACCCTCGGCGACGAGGTGCGCGTCACCGTGATCGCCGCCGGATTCGACGGCGGCGAGCCAGCCCCGCGTCTGGAGCCGATGATCGTCGAGCGCTCGGCGGCCGCCTCGCTGCCCGAGGTGCGGCTGGACGAGACCGAGGATGCCAAGGTCGAGGCGCCCAAGCCCGCGGCATCCGCTCCGGTCACGACCAGCCTCGAGCCGGCTTTCGCCGACGACGACATCGACGTCCCCGAGTTCCTGAAGTGAGCCTCGCAGCGCGGCTGTCGGCGATCGATGATCGCATCGCCGACGCCGCGCGCCAGGCGGGACGCGATCCCGGGGAGATCACCCGGATCGTCGTCACCAAGTTCCATCCGGCCTCGCTGGTGAGCGAGCTGCGTGCCCTCGGCGTGACCGACGTCGGCGAGAACAGGCAGCAGGAGCTCACCGCGAAGCGCGCCGCCGTCGAGGAGGCTGCGCAGCACGCCGGGGGATCCGACGGCCGGTCACCGCTGCGCTGGCACTTCATCGGGCAGGCGCAGACGAACAAGGCCGCCGCCATCCGCCGGGCATCCGACGTCGTGCACTCGGTCGATCGCGTGCGCCTCGCCGATGCGCTGCACCGCGCAGCCGACGGCGACGAGGTCTGCGACGTGCTCGTGCAGGTCAACCTCACGCGTGACGCCGGTCGGGGCGGCGCCGACATCGCCGAGGCGGAGCAGCTGGCCGAGCACGTGCTGGGGCTCGACTCCCTGCGCCTGCGCGGGGTCATGGCGGTCGCGCCGCTGGACGAGGAGCCTGCTGCGGCCTTCGCTCGCCTGAGTGCGGTGGCCGACAGCATCCGACGTCTCGCGCCGAGCGCGACCTGGGTCTCGGCAGGCATGACCGGCGACTTCGTCGAGGCCATCCACGCGGGTGCGACACACCTGCGGATCGGCTCGGCAATCACAGGACCACGCCCCGCCCGGGGTTAGCCTTTCAACCAGACCAGCCCGCAAAGTTCGAACCGGAGGACACGATGGGTAACCCGCTGAAGAAGACCATGGTGTATCTCGGCCTCGCCGATGAGGAAGAGGTCTACGAGGAGGAAGTCGCTCAGGCTCCCGCCCGTGCCACCCGTGAGCGCGACCGCGAGCGTGAGCGTGAGGAGCCGGCACCGGCCCCCGTCACGCCGCTGCGCCGCCCCACCGCGGTGCGTCAGCCCGCCGCGGGCGCCGTCAACGAGATCCTCACGGTGCACCCGAAGCAGTACCGTGACGCGCAGATCATCGCCGAGAACTTCCGCGACGGCGTTCCGGTGATCATCAACCTGTCGCAGATGAGCGACGCGGATGCGCGCCGGCTTATCGACTTCGCCAGTGGCCTGTCGCTGGGGCTGTACGGCCGGATCGAGCGGGTGACGAGCAAGGTGTTCCTGCTCTCGCCCGAGAACATCGCGGTGTCCGGTGAGGGCGGCATCGCGCAGGCGGAATCCGCCTCGTTCGACTCCTGATCCGTGGCGACCGTTCTCGGCATCGTCGGCGGCATCGTCAACCTGGTGCTGACGCTGTATGTGCTCGTGCTGATCGCACGGCTCGTCCTCGAGTACATCCCGCTGTTCAACCGTCAGTGGCGCCCGAAGGGTGCGGGGCTGGTCGCCGCCGAACTCGTCTTCACCGTCACCGACCCTCCGATCCGCTTCTTCCGCAAACTGGTGCCCCCGCTGCGCATCGGCACCATCGCGCTCGACTTCGGGTTCACGCTGACGATGATCTCCGTGCTCATCCTGATGGCGATCGTGCGCGCGCTGACCTGAACGAAACCTGGTCCGGCGACATCGCGCCGCTCAGGCTGGGGGACTATGCTTGGCGCCTAGACGCGCTCCAGGCATGTCTGAACAGAATCACCCCGCCGGCCCTCGCGACTGGCAACAGAACTCATCGAAAGAGGAGCCACCCATGGCACTGACCCCGGATGATGTCGTCCACAAGGAGTTCCAGCACGTCCGCTTCAAGGACGGCTTCGACCCGGAAGAGGTCGATGACTATCTCGACGAGATCGTCGTTGAGTGGCGCAAGACCATCGAGGAGAACAACGACCTGAAGGCCAAGCTGGCCGCCTTCGAGTCGGGTGCCGCAGCTCCCGCCCCCGCAGCTCCTGCCGCCGCTCCGATCGCGCCGGAGACCGCCGGTGCATCGGCGACGGGCACCTCCGCGGGAATCATCGAGCTCGCCCAGCGCCTGCACGACGAGCACATCGCCGAGGGCGAGGCCAAGCGCCGCCAGCTCATCACCGAGGCCGAGACCGAGGTGCAGCGCATCCGCACCGACGCGCAGGCGAAGCAGCGCGAGGAGACCGCCCGCCTCGAGCGCGAGCGCAACACCCTCGAGGGACGCATCACCGAGCTCCGCGAGTTCGAGCGCGACTACCGCAGCAAGCTGCGCACGATGATCGAGGGCCAGCTGCGTGATCTCGACCAGCGCTCGGCCAGCGATTCGACGCCTGTCTCCGCCATCGGCCTGTAGGTCACTCTTGGCAGGACGTCGTCCCCTACGTCGGTCGGCGGCCGGTGCGATCGTCGCGATTCTCGCGATCGTCGTACTGGCCGCCGATCAGTTTGTGAAGTACCTCACGGTGCAGAACCTCCCCATGGGGGAGCGCGTTCCCGTGATCGGCGAGTTCCTCGAGCTCATCTATGTGCGCAACCCCGGCGCCGCGTTCTCGCTCGGCAGGGACCACACCTGGATCTTCACCATCGCCCTTGCGGTCGTCGCGGGCATCATCGTCTGGAAGGCGTTCGGTCTGCAGTCCCGGCTGTGGGCGGTGGTTCTGGGGCTGCTGCTCGGCGGAGTGCTCGGCAACCTGACCGATCGGCTGTTCCGCGCGCCGGGATTCCCGGTGGGTGAGGTCGTCGATATGATCTCGATGCCGTGGATGATGCCGGCGATCTTCAACGTGGCCGACATCTTCATCGTCTGCGGCATGATCACCGTCGCGCTGCTCGTCGTGCTCGGATTGCGTTTCGATGGCACACGCGAGCGTGACCACGAGCGCGCAGCCGCCGCCGCGAAGGCCGAGAAGACTGAGTCCGAGACGCCGACCGTCGCAGACGGATCCGCGTCCCCGGCATCCGAGAGCTGACCGTGCAGTCGCGCAGTCTGCCCGTCCCCGACGGGCTCGAGGGCGCTCGTGTCGACGCCGCCCTCGCGAAGATGCTCGGATTCTCGCGAACGTTCGCGGCCGAGGTCGCCGAGGCCGGGGGCGTGACGCTCGACGGATCACCGGTGGGCAAGTCCGACCGGCTGCACGCGGGCGGCTGGCTGGAGGTCAGCTGGACGCCGAAGGAGGAGCCGCGCATCGTGCCGATCGCGGTGCCCGAGCTGGGGATCGTGCATGACGATGACGACATCGTCGTGGTCGACAAGCCGACGGGAGTCGCCGCGCACCCCTCACTCGGCTGGGAGGGTCCCACGGTCGTCGGCGCGCTGGCGGCCGCGGGATTCCGGATCGCGACCAGCGGCGCCCCCGAGCGTCAGGGCGTCGTGCACCGGCTCGATGTCGGCACGAGCGGCCTCATGGTGGTCGCCAAGACGGAGACCGCCTATACGGCGCTCAAGCGCGCGTTCAAGGAGCGCACGGTGGAGAAGATCTATCACGCCGTGGTGCAGGGGCATCCCGATCCCCTCGCCGGCACGATCGACGCGCCCATCGGCCGGCATCCGAACCATCAGTGGAAGTTCGCCGTCGTGACCGACGGCAAGCCCTCGGTCACCCACTACGAGACGCTGGAGGCGTTTCCCGGCGCATCCCTGCTCGAGATCCACCTCGAGACAGGCCGCACGCATCAGATCCGCGTGCACATGGCCGCGCATCGGCATCCCTGCGTGGGCGACCCGCTGTACGGCGCGGACCCGACGCTGTCGGCGCGACTGGGGCTCACCAGGCAGTGGCTCCACGCGCACCAGCTGGCCTTCACGCACCCTGCGTCGGGGGAGTGGGTGCAGTTCGCGTCGCCGTACCCCGACGACTTCCAGCATGCGCTGAAGGTGCTCGACCCGGGTCGATGAGAGGCGGGCGTCAAGTCGCGACGGGGTTCCGCATGTCGGATGCCGGTGGCAGACTCGCCCCATGAACATGGCCGTGCGCCCGGCCACCGCGTTCGACGACGTCGCGACGCTGGTGGGACCGAAGAAGCCCGGGTCGAATGTGTGCTTCTGCCTGAGCTACCGGACCGCGAGCACCGAGAACCAGGCGCTGCGCGGCGAGGCGAGGGCGCAGCGCGTGCGCGAGCTGTGCGAACACGACCCGGCGCCGGGCATCATCGCCTACCGCGATGACGAGCCGGTCGGCTGGGCGGCCGTGCATCCGCGCCGCGACACGAGTTTCGCGCGGAACAGGCTCATCCCTCACGTCGACGACCTCGACGTCTGGTCGCTGTGGTGCTTCCGGGTGCGGCCGGGTCATCGCAAGCAGGGCATCATGCACACGCTGATCGACGGTGCGATCGAGCACGCACGCCGCAGCGGCGCGCCCGCCATCGAGGGGTACCCGGTCGACAACGCGGGCGAGAAGGTCGATCTGACGATGGCGTACGTCGGCACGCGTGCGCTGTTCGAGACCGCCGGCTTCGAGATCGCCGCCGAGACGGGATCGGTGTTGAACGGCTTTCCGCGCGTGCTGATGCGCCTCGACCTGCGGTGAGAGCGGTCGTCGGTCAGCGCTTGACGCGGCCGCCGCGGAAGTGCGCGGGGTCGTCCTCCGCCATCGCGAGGGCGATCTTGCGCACGTGGGCGTCGTCGACGTCGCCCATCGCCGCGAGATCGTAGAATCCCACCTCGGTGAGCTCGCCGTCGGCGGGATGCGGTTCGCCGGACACCCACGAGCAGCGGAACACGATGTCGAGGTAATCGACCTGGTCGCCGTTCACGTAGGTGACCCGCGGCAGCTGCTGCACGAGGGCGAGGCGATCGACGGAGACGACGATCCCGGCCTCCTCCAGGCACTCCCTCGCGGCGGCATCCGCCGGCTCCTCACCGGGCTCGACGATGCCGGCGATCGTCTGCCAGGCGCCGTTGTCGGCGCGCTTTCCCAGCAGCACCTTCTCGTCGCGGAAGACCACAGCGGTCGCACCGATCAGAGGGAGGGGGTCGTGGCCGATGCGCTTGCGCAGCGACAGGACGAAGTCAGGGGTTGCCATGGGCTTCAGCGTATCCGCGGCGTCCGAGAACCCGCCCCCGGAGACGTGCTGTCAGACGTCGCGGGTAGGCTCGATGCATGGCATCCGACTCCTTCGTGCATCTGCATGTCCACAGCGAATACTCGATGCTGGACGGGGCCGCGAAGCTCGCGTCGATGACCCAGGCCGCCGCCGACTACGGCATGCCGGCGATCGCCGTCACCGACCACGGCAACACCTTCGCGGCGTTCGAGTTCTACAACGCCGCGAAGTCCGCCGGGGTCAAGCCGATCATCGGCCTGGAGGCGTACGTCACCCCCGGCACACACCGCTCCGACAAGTCGAGGGTGGCGTGGGGATCACCCGATCAGAAGAGCGACGACGTCTCCGGATCCGGTGCCTACACGCACACCACGCTGTGGGCCGAGAACACCGCCGGCATGCACAACCTGTTCCGGCTCAGCTCGCTCTCCAGCATCGAGGGCTACTACTTCAAGCCGCGCATGGACCGCGAGCTGCTGCAGACCTATGGCAAAGGCCTGATCGCGACGACCGGATGTCCCTCCGGCGAGATCCAGACGCGGCTGCGTCTGGGGCAGTACGACGCGGCCCGCGCGGCCGCCGCCGAGTTCCAGGACATCTACGGCAAGGACAACTACTTCGTCGAGATCATGGATCACGGACTCGACATCGAGCGCCGGGTCATCACGGATCTGCTCCGCATCTCGAAGGATCTGAACATCCCGCTGGTCGCGACGAACGACTCGCACTACACCCATCAGCACGAGGCGGATGCCCATGAGGCGCTGCTGTGCGTGCAGTCCGGCTCGACGATGGACGACCCGAACCGGTTCAAGTTCAACGGCGACGGCTACTACGTGAAGACGGCGCAGGAGATGCGCCAGATGTTCCGGGATCACCCCGAGGCCTGCGACAACACGCTGCTGATCGCCGAGCGCTGCAACGTCGAGTTCGACACCTCGGCCAACTACATGCCGCGCTTTCCCGTGCCCGACGGCGAGACCGAGGACAGCTGGCTCGTCAAGGAGGTCGAGAAGGGCCTGCACTACCGCTACCCGAACGGCATTCCCGACAAGGTGCGCAAGCAGGCGGAGTACGAGGTCGGCATCATCCTGCAGATGGGCTTCCCCGGATACTTCCTGGTGGTCGCCGACTTCATCAACTGGGCCAAGGACAACGGCATCCGCGTCGGCCCAGGGCGTGGGTCCGGAGCGGGCTCCATGGTCGCGTACGCCATGAAGATCACCGACCTCGACCCCCTCGAGCACGGCCTCATCTTCGAGCGCTTCCTCAACCCCGATCGTGTGTCGATGCCCGACTTCGACGTCGACTTCGACGACCGCCGCCGCGGCGAGGTGATCGAGTACGTCACCGAGAAGTACGGCTCCGAGCGCGTGGCGCAGATCGTGACCTACGGCACGATCAAGTCGAAGCAGGCTCTAAAGGACGCCGGGCGCGTGCTCGGCTTCCCGTTCAGCATGGGCGACCGGCTGACCAAGGCGATGCCGCCGGCCGTGATGGGCAAGGACATGCCCCTCAGCGGCATGTACGACAGCGACCACCCGCGGTACAAGGAGGCCAGCGAGTTCCGGGCGCTGATCGACACCGATCCCGAGGCGAAGACCGTGTTCGACCGGGCTCTCGGCCTCGAGGGCCTGAAGCGCCAGTGGGGCGTGCACGCCGCGGGTGTGATCATGTCGTCCGAGCCGCTGATCGACATCATCCCGATCATGAAACGTGAGCAGGACGGCCAGATCGTCACGCAGTTCGACTACCCGTCGTGCGAGTCGCTCGGTCTGATCAAGATGGACTTCCTCGGGCTGCGCAACCTCACGATCATCTCCGACGCGCTCGACAACATCCGCACCAACCGCGGCGAGGAGCTCGACCTGGAGCACCTCGAACTCGATGACCGGGGGGTGTACGATCTGCTCGCGCGCGGCGACACCCTCGGCGTGTTCCAGCTCGACAGCCCGCCGCTGCGCTCACTGATGCGTCTGATGAAGCCCGACAACTTCGGCGACATCTCGGCTCTCATCGCCCTGTACCGTCCCGGCCCGATGGGCGCGAACTCGCACACGAACTACGCGCTGCGCAAGAACGGGCAGCAGCCGATCACGCCCATCCACGCCGAGCTGGAAGAGCCGCTGGCCGAGATCCTCGAGGAGTCGTACGGTCTGATCATCTACCAGGAGCAGGTGATGGCCATCGCGCAGAAGGTCGCCGGCTTCAGCCTCGGACAGGCCGACATCCTGCGTCGCGCGATGGGCAAGAAGAAGAAGTCCGAGCTCGACAAGCAGTACGAGGGCTTCTCGGGAGGCATGAAGGAGCGCGGCTACGGCGAGGGCGCCATCAAGGCGCTGTGGGACATCCTGCTGCCCTTCTCCGACTACGCGTTCAACAAAGCGCACTCCGCCGCCTACGGCCTCGTCTCGTACTGGACCGCGTACCTGAAGGCGCACTACCCCGCCGAGTACATGGCCGCGCTGCTGACCAGCGTCGGCGACTCCAAGGACAAGATGGCGCTCTACCTGAACGAGTGTCGCCGCATGGGCATCCGCGTCCTGCCGCCGGATGTGTCGGAGTCGATCAACTTCTTCGCCGCCGTGGGGGAGGACATCCGCTTCGGCCTGGGCGCCGTCCGCAACGTCGGCGGCAATGTCGTCGACGGCATCGTCGCCGCGCGGAACGAAGGGCCGTACGCCTCGTTCCATGACTTCCTGGACCGGGTCCCGCTGCACGTCGCGAACAAGCGCACCGTCGAGTCGCTGATCAAGGCCGGAGCGTTCGACTCGATGGGCGATACGCGTCGCGCCCTGATGGAGATCCACGAGGACGCCGTCGAAGCGGCCGTCGATCGCAAGCGCAACGAGGCCCAGGGGGCCATCGGGTTCGACTTCGACAGCCTCTACGACGGGATGGACGAAGCGCCGCCCGCGAAGGTGCCCGACCGCCCCGAGTGGATCAAGAAGGACAAGCTGGCCTTCGAGCGCGAGATGCTGGGTCTCTACGTCTCCGACCACCCGCTCGCCGGGCTCGAGGTGCCGCTGGCGAAGCACGCCTCGATCTCGATCAACGACCTGCTCACCTCGGAAGACCTGCAGGACGGCGACCAGGTGACCGTTGCCGGACTGGTCACGAGTGTTCAGCATCGGGTGGCCAAGGCCAGTGGCAACCCGTACGGCATGATCACCATCGAGGACTTCAACGGCGAGGTGACGGTCATGTTCATGGGCAAGACGTACACCGAGTTCCAGCACTCACTGCAGCAGGACGCGATCCTCGCCGTGCGCGGACGCGTGTCGCGACGTGACGACGGACTGAACCTGCACGCCCAGTCGACCTTCGCCCCCGACGTCGGCTCGTTCGACGCCGCAGGTCCGCTCGCACTGCTGGTCGCCGAGCAGCGCGCCACCGAGCGGGTGATGAACGATCTGGCCGACGTGCTGCGGCGCCACGCCGGCGCTACCGAGGTGCTGCTGCGCGTGCACCGCGGCGGCTCGGCGAAGGTGTTCGAAGTGCCCATGCCGGTGAAGGTCTCGGCGGATCTGTTCGGCGATCTGAAGTCGCTGCTGGGCCCGACCTGCCTCGGATGACCGGGTCCCTCCCGGGTTCCCTCGGGACAGGATCGGTAGGATCGGTTCTCGCGTGCGGACCGACCGCGATGAAAGGACTTGCTCGATGAGCTTCGACGACGCGAACACCTTCCCCGGCGACGAGACCCGTGACAGGGCACGGGCCGCGCGCCGTGACGAGGAGCGGCTCGACTGGCTGAGCGCCCCACCGCCGTCGCACGTCGCCCCGGCATCGCCACCCGCAGCGGTGCCCGACGACGGCGCGTCACCGGATGAAGGACCCACCGCCGACGACGTCGTGCTGTACGAAGACCAGGTGCAGCCCGAGACGGGCATCCTCGGCTTCACCCTGCGTGAGCTGGTGCTCGTCGGTGCGTGGCTGATCGCCTTCGTCGTCTCGTTCTTTCCGGTGGGGATCGCCGGCGGATCCATCTGGACCAACGGAATCGGCTGGATCCTCACGATCGGACTGCCGACCGCCGCCGTCTTCCTCGTGGTGCTGCGCCGGCTCTCGCCGGAGGGCATCCGACGGGTCGGCTCGCTCGGGATCGACCAGTTCGCCTCGGTCGCCGCCGCCGTCTCCGCCGTCGCCTGGGCTCAGCTGCTCTGGGCGCAGGTCGCCGTGACCATCGCCACCGGCATCTACGCGGTCGGCTGGGTCGTCATCGTCGCGCAGCTCGCGACCCTGGCGCTGGTCGCCGCCACCGTCGCGGCGCCCCTGATCCCGCGCCTGCGTGACGACTTCGAAGGCCGGATGGAGACGCTCGCGCACCGCAACGCGAACCCCGTGCGCCCGGTGATCGCCCGCCCGCGGCGCCCACGAGCGAGCGCCGTGCTCGACGGAGCCGGCACGACGGCATCCGACCAGCCGACGCCGACCGACGGCGCCGTCATCGCCGAGTTCTCCGCCGACGCCGTCGCAGGCGAAGCCGGCGCAGGTGACGCCGTCGCGCACGACGTGGTCGCAGACGACGCCGGCGCGCGCGTCACCGATCCCGCTGACACGGACGAGACGATCGTCCCGGCCCCGCACGAAGACACGACCGCGGATGTCCCCGAGAAGAACCACTACACCGATCCGGTGGGCGTGCTGCAGACCATCTTCGCCGATGGAGATGACGCCACTGCGCAGGTGCCGGTCGTCGCGGATGCCGACGGCGCGCAGCCGCAGCAGACCGCGACGGGCGAGCCCTTCTGGGCGCTGGCGATGACAGAGCGCGACGTGTTCGACGAGCAGGGCCAGGTGCTGTTCCGCATCGGGCCGCAGGCCTGGACGCTCGTCATCGAGGACCGGGGCGGCGCGTACGTCGTGCGACACGAGGACGGCCGGATCGGTTACCTCCACGACATCTCCGACATCACGAAGGGCTGAGCACGTGCGCACCATCGATCTTCGCGGGCAGACCCTGACGCCCGCCGACATGCTCGCCGCGGTCCCGCGCGCGACGCAGGCGCGGGCGGAGGCGCTCGCGACCGCCGCACGCATCGTCGACGACGTCCGCTCGGGCGGCGAGGCCGCCCTGCGTGACCAGGCCGAGCGCTTCGACCGGGTCACCGGACACGCGATCCGCGTACCCCGCGAGCACCTCGACGAGGCCGCGGCATCCGTCGATCCGGCCGTCCGGGCAGCACTCGAGACGGCGATCGGCCGCGTCCGACGGGCATCCGAGGCGCAGGTCCCCGCACCCCGCACCACCGAGATCGGAACCGGCGCGCGCATCACGCAGCGCTGGCAGCCGATCTCCCGTGCGGGCGTGTACATCCCCGGCGGCAAGGCACCGCTGGCATCTAGTGTCGTGATGAACGTGGTTCCCGCGCAGGTCGCCGGCGTCCGCTCCATCGCCCTCGCATCGCCCCCTCAGGCCGGCCACGACGGCCGCGTGCACCCGACGATCCTCGCCGCGGCCGCGCTGCTCGGCATCGACGAGGTCTACGCCATCGGCGGGGCCGGCGCGATCGGGGCGCTCGCCTACGGTGTCGCCCAGCTCGGACTCGATCCAGTGGACGTCGTGACCGGGCCAGGCAACAACTACGTCGCATCGGCCAAGCGCGCCGTCGCCGGCGTGGTCGGCACCGACTCCGAGGCCGGTGCGACCGAGATCCTCATCGTGGCCGATGCGGATGCCGACCCGCGGCTGGTCGCCGCGGATCTGATCAGTCAGGCCGAGCACGACGAGCAGGCCTCGGCCGTGCTGGTCACCGACGCCCCCCAGCTCGCCGAGCGCGTCGCCGCCGAGGTCGCCGCGCAGGCGGCTGTGACCCGGCACGTCGAGCGCGTGGCCACCGCGCTGTCGGGCCCGCAGTCGGCGATCGTGCTCGTCGACGACAGTGCGATGGCCGAGGCGTTCAGCAACGCCTACGCCCCCGAGCACCTCGAACTGCACCTGTCGGATGCCGTCGCCGCGGTCGAGCGCTTCACCAGCGCCGGTGCGGTGTTCGTCGGCGATCAGACCCCGGTCAGTCTCGGCGACTACATGGCGGGCAGCAACCACGTGCTGCCCACCGGCGGCCAGGCGCGCTACGCACCCGGTCTCGGCGCCTACACCTTCCTGCGCCCGCAGCAGGTGATCGAGTACGACAACGCCGCACTCGCCCAGGTGCGCGCGGGCGTGGTCGCCCTCGCCGAGGCGGAGCACCTGCCCGGTCACGGCGAGGCCGTCGAGGCGCGCTTCATCGGGCCGGGCGACGGCGAACAGGTACGCTGAGGGATCATGCACTGCCCGTTCTGTCGTCACCCGGACTCCCGCGTCATCGATTCGCGCACCAGCGACGACGGACTGTCGATCCGTCGCCGGCGGCAGTGCCCCGAGTGCGGTGGACGCTTCTCGACCACCGAGACCGCGAGCCTCGTCGTCGTCAAGCGCTCCGGAGTCGTCGAGCCGTTCAGTCGCGACAAGGTGATCTCGGGCGTGCGCAAGGCCTGCCAGGGGCGCCCCGTCACCGAGGCCGACCTCGCCGTGCTCGCGCAGCGCGTCGAAGAGGCCGTGCGCCAGACCGGAGTGTCACAGCTCGACACGAACGAGATCGGCCTGGCGATCCTGGGACCGCTGAGAGAGCTCGATGAGGTCGCCTATCTGCGCTTCGCCAGCGTGTATCAGGAGTTCGACTCGCTGGAGGACTTCGAGAGTGCGATCGGCGAGCTGCGCGCCGATCATGTCGCGTCGGATCCGGACTCCTCCGACCGGTAGCCTGGGCAGTGATGTACTCGCTGCTCTTCCGTCACGTCCTGACGCGCTTCGATCCGGAGTCCGCTCACCACGCCGCCATGGCGGTCATCCGCACGCTCGGCGCACGGCCGTTCTCGTGGGTCACCCGTGCCGTGACGGCGCCGGCTCCCGAGCAGCAGGTGCACGCACTCGGACTCACTTTCCCGTCGCCGTTCGGCGTCGCCGCCGGGTTCGACAAGAACGCGGTGGCGGTGCGCGGGCTGGATGCGCTCGGATTCGGTCACATCGAGATCGGCACGGTGACGGCCATCCCACAGGACGGGAACCCGAAGCCGAGGCTGTTCCGCCTCGTCGAGGACCGTGCCGTCATCAACCGGATGGGCTTCAACAACGCCGGAGCGGATGCCGCCGCGGGCCGGCTGCGCGCCCTGAGGCGCCGCAGGCCGAGGGCGGTCATCGGCGTCAACATCGGCAAGAGCCGGGTCCTCGCCGTCGAGGACGCGGTCGACGACTATGTCGCATCGGCGACGCTGCTGGCCCCGCTCGCGGACTATCTCGCGGTGAACGTCTCCTCGCCCAACACCCCCGGTCTGCGGGGTCTGCAGGCCGTCGAGACGCTCGCGCCGCTGCTGCGGGCAGTGCGTGCAGCAGCGGGGGCGACGCCGCTGCTTGTGAAGATCGCCCCTGACCTTCCCGACGAGGAGATCACCGCGATCTCGCGGATGGCGGTGGCCGAGGGGCTCGCAGGGATCATCGCCCACAACACGACGATCGCCCGTGATGGTCTGCGCACCGATCCCGCTGTCGTCGAAGACGCCGGGGCGGGCGGACTGTCGGGTGCACCGCTCAAGCAGCGCTCGCTCGAGGTGCTCTCGGTCGTCAGAGCCGCAGTGCCCGCGGACTTCTGCGTGATCGCCGTCGGGGGAGTGGAGACCGCGCACGACGTGCAGGAGCGGCTGGATGCCGGCGCGACCCTCGTGCAGGGATACACGGCCTTCCTCTACCGCGGCCCGCTGTGGGCCAGGCAGATCAACCGGGGGCTCCGCGCACTCTGAGCCCGCTCCGGGCGGGCTGTGCCCGCGCCGGGCGGCAGAGAGGCTCGGGGTCAGTCCGGGTACTGACCGCGCTTGACCTGCGGCTTCGGCAGGCGCATGAAGCGCATCTGCAGCGCACGCATCGCCGCGTACCAGCCGAGACCCTTCTCGCGACGGTCGGCACCGAACTTCGCGTCGATCTTGCGCTTGACGCGGAAGTTCAGCAGCACCATGTCGCCGATCGCGAGCAGCATGTATCCCCACAAGCCGACCATCGCGTAGATCTGCACGGCGGGGATCGGCACCAGGTTGAGCACGATCACGAGCACCATGGCGGCCATCAGCCACTCGGCGACGTGCCATCCGGCATCCACGTAATCGCGCACCCAGCGGCGCTGAGGTCCCTTGTCGCGTGCCGGAAGGTACTTGTCCTCGCCGTTCTCCATGCCGACCCTGGCGCGTTCGCGGCGGGCCTGCAGATCGGCCTTGGCGGCCGCGCGGGCCTCCTTGGTGTTGGCGACCAGCGGACGACGGTTCGCCGCCTCGCGCTCGGCGCGTGTCGGCGTCGCGCGACCCTTGCCCACGGCGGGCGTCTCGGGGGCGTCGTCGTTCGCTTCGGGGGTGGGCTTGGACACGTTCGACCTCAGTTCGGTTTCGGGATCACCTTAAGATTACTCGCATGACCACGTCCTCATCGTCGGACCTCTCCCCGTCCGAAGCCGCCGTCCTCGAATCGGTCGCCCTCGGCCTGCCCGCCGCGCTGTCGGATCTGGGTGCGCTCGTGCGCATCCCCGGCATCGCCTGGCCGGCCTTCGACCAGACGCAGCTGGAGCGCAGTGCGGATGCCGTCGCTCAGCTCGCCCGCGACACCGGCGTGTTCGATGACGTGCGAGTGCTGCGCGCGCACATCGACGACACCGACGAGCTCGGACAGCCCGCCGTGCTCGCCACTCGCGCGGCGCGCAACGGACGACCCACGATCCTGCTGTACGCGCACCACGATGTGCAGCCTCCGGGGGATGACGAACTGTGGGAGACGCCGCCGTTCGAGCCCACCGTGCGCGACGGCCGGATGTATGGCCGCGGTGCCGCCGACGACAAGGCCGGCATCATGGCGCACATCGCCGCGCTGCGCGCGGTCGGCGAGACACTCGGCGACGATCTCGATCTCGGGGTGTCGCTGTTCATCGAGGGGGAGGAGGAGTACGGCTCGCGCTCGTTCGCGCGGTTCCTGCGCGACAACGCGGATGCGCTGCGCGCGGATGCCATCGTCGTGGCCGACTCCGGCAACCTCGACTCGCACACCCCGGGTCTGACCGTCTCGCTGCGCGGGAATGCGCGGTTCACGCTCACGATCCGCACGCTCGAGCACGCCTCCCACTCGGGGATGTTCGGCGGTGCGGTGCCCGACGCGATGATGGCCGCGGTCACCCTGCTGTCCACACTCTGGGACGCCGACGGCGCGGTCGCGGTCGAGGGGATGACCGCCCGCAGCGGCGAGACGCCGCCGTATTCGGAAGAGACCCTGCGCGTCGAGACCGGACTGCTGGACGGCGTCTCGCCGGTCGGGCGCGACGACATCCTCGGCCGCATCTGGAACAGGCCCTCCGTCACCATCACCGGCATCGATGCGACCAGCGTGGCGCAGGCCTCGAACACCCTGCTGCCCGAGGTGAGCGTCGTCATCAGCGCGCGCGTCGCGCCCGGTCAGGCCGCCGCCGATGCGTACGCCGCTCTCGAGGCGCACCTGCGCGGCCACGCGCCGTTCGGTGCCGAGCTGACCTTCAGCGACGTCGATCTGGGCGACGGCTTCCTCGTCGACACATCCGGATGGGCGGTCGAGCTGACGCGCGACGCCATGGCGGACGGCTACGGCGAGGCCGCCGTCGACCTCGGCGTCGGCGGTTCGATCCCGTTCATCGCCGATCTCGTGCGGGAGTTCCCCGGTGCACAGATCCTGGTCACCGGGGTGGAGGATCCGCACTCGCGGGCGCACAGCCCGAACGAGTCGCTGCACCTCGACACCTTCCGCAACGCCGTGCGCACCGAGGCGCTGCTGCTCGCCAGGATGAACGCCCGCACGTCAGCATCCTGAAGCCGCCCGGCTCCGCCCGTCCCGCCCCGATCGGGGGTGGGCGGCGGTAGGATCGAGCGTGAGCAGCAGTCCGTGCTGCACGTTGCAAGGAGTTGAGATGAGCGACACCACACTGACCTCGGAGACCACCGCCGCACACGGCGTGTCCCTCACGTCCGCTGCCGCGCTGAAGGTGAAGAGCCTGCTCGAGCAGGAGGGCCGTGACGACCTGCGCCTGCGCGTGGCCGTGCAGCCCGGCGGATGCTCGGGACTGATCTACCAGCTGTACTTCGACGAGCGCTACCTCGAGGGCGACGAGACCGTCGACTTCGACGGCGTCGAGGTCATCATCGACAACATGAGCATCCCGTATCTCGACGGCGCGTCGATCGACTTCAAGGACACGATCTCCGAGCAGGGCTTCACCATCGACAATCCCCAGGCTGCGGGCAGTTGCGCCTGTGGTGACAGCTTCCACTGAGGCGCGCCAACCTGCGTGGTTGGCATGAATAGGGTGTGAGATTGCCCTAGACTTGAGTTTGCTCCTGTCCGAGATCTGAAAGGTGCATCGTGCCCTCGAAACGCCGCCTTCGTTGGGCCGCACTCCCGCTGGGAGTAGCGGCAGCTGTGGTCCTGGCGGGATGTACTCCCACCGAACTCCATGGGTTCCTCCCAGGCTTCGTCGCAGACGGCACGCCGGCAACGAACCAGACGGACCGCGTCGCCGGTCTCTGGGTCACGTCGTGGATCGTGCTTCTGATCGTCGGCCTGATCACCTGGGGGCTGATGGGCTGGGCGCTCGTCATGTACCGCCGCCGCAAGGGCCAGACCGGCCTGCCGGTGCAGCTGCGGTACAACATGCCGATCGAGATCCTCTACACGGTGATCCCGCTGATCCTCGTGCTCGCGATGTTCTTCTTCACGGCTCGCGACCAGACCGAGATCGAGACGCAGTGGGACGACCCCGACGTCGAGATCAGCGCGATCGCCAAGCAGTGGGCATGGGACTTCCAGTACGACGGCGAAGCGGAGGACAACTCCGACGCCGTGTGGACCATGGGTGTTCAGGCGCAGGCCGATGACAACGGTGACATCGACCGCGATTCGCTGCCGACCCTGGTTCTGCCCGTCGACAAGAAGGTCAAGATCGACCTGCAGTCGCGTGACGTCATCCACTCGTTCTGGATCATCGACTTCCTGTACAAGAAGGACATGTACATCGGGAAGGACAACTCCTGGTCGTTCATCCCGACGCGCGTCGGTGAGTTCGACGGCAAGTGCGCCGAGCTCTGCGGCGAGTACCACTCGATGATGCTCTTCAACGTGAAGGTCGTCGAGCAGGACGAGTACGACGCCTATCTCGAGTCTCTGCGCGAGAAGGGCAACACGGGCGACATCACCGACGCCTACGATCGACTCAGCAATCTCCCTGGCACCGGCGCAAGCACGGGCGCTGAGGAAGAGGAGTAAGCCATGACCACCACAGCTGAACCCACCACTGCGCAGGGTGCTCGCCCGAACACGCTGCCGCCGCGTCAGGCCGCACTTCTCTCCTCCACCCGCGTGGAGCAGAAGGGCAACATCGTCGTCAAGTGGCTGACGTCGACCGATCACAAGACGATCGGGTACATGTACCTGATCACCTCCGTGCTGTTCTTCCTGCTCGGTGGTGTGATGGCGCTGATCATCCGCGCCGAGCTGTTCGCTCCCGGCATGCAGATCGTGCCGACCAAGGAGCAGTACAACCAGCTGTTCACGATGCACGGCACGATCATGCTGCTGATGTTCGCGACGCCGCTGTTCGCCGGCTTCGCCAACGCGATCCTGCCGCTGCAGATCGGAGCACCAGACGTCGCGTTCCCGCGCCTGAACGCCTTCGCGTTCTGGCTGTTCAGCTTCGGCTCGATCATGGCCGTGGCCGGCTTCCTCACCCCGCAGGGTGCCGCCTCGTTCGGCTGGTTCGCCTACCAGCCGCTGGCGAATGCCTCGTTCTCGCCGGGAGCCGGCGGAAACCTGTGGATGCTGGGATTGGGCATGTCCGGTTTCGGCACGATCCTCGGTGCGGTGAACTTCATCACCACGATCATCACCATGCGCGCGCCGGGCATGACGATGTGGCGCATGCCGATCTTCTCGTGGAACACGCTGATCACCAGTCTCCTGATCCTGATGGCGTTCCCTGTGCTGGCGGCGGCGATCTTCGCCGCTGCGGCCGACCGCGTGCTCGGCTCGCACATCTACGACGTCGCGAACGGCGGCGTGCTGCTGTGGCAGCACCTGTTCTGGTTCTTCGGTCACCCCGAGGTGTACATCATCGCGCTGCCGTTCTTCGGCATCGTCTCTGAGATCTTCCCGGTCTTCAGTCGCAAGCCGATCTTCGGCTACAAGACGCTCGTCTACGCGACCATCGCCATCGCGGCGCTCTCGGTCTCGGTGTGGGCGCACCACATGTACGTCACCGGTGGTGTGCTGCTGCCGTTCTTCTCGCTGATGACCATGCTGATCGCCGTGCCGACCGGCGTGAAGATCTTCAACTGGATCGGAACCATGTGGCGCGGCTCGATCACCTTCGAGACCCCGATGGTCTTCGCCCTCGGCTTCCTCGTGTCGTTCGTGTTCGGCGGTCTGACCGGTGTGATCCTCGCGGCGCCGCCGCTGGACTTCCAGCTCAGCGATTCGTACTTCGTCGTCGCCCACTTCCACTACGTGGTGTTCGGCACCGTGGTGTTCGCGATGTTCGCCGGCTTCTACTTCTGGTGGCCGAAGTGGACCGGTCGCATGCTCAACGAGCGTCTGGGCTACATCCACTTCTGGATGCTGTTCATCGGCTTCCACATGACCTTCCTCATCCAGCACTGGCTTGGAGTCGACGGCATGCCGCGTCGTTACGCCGACTACTCGACGTACGACAACTGGGAGTGGGGCAACCAGGTCTCCACGATCGGTGCCGTCATCCTCGGCGCATCCATGCTGCCGTTCTTCCTGAACGTGTGGATCACGGCGCGCAAGGCACCGAAGGTCACCGTCGACGACCCGTGGGGCTACGGCGCATCGCTCGAGTGGGCGACGTCCTGCCCGCCGCCGCGTCACAACTTCACGTCGATCCCGCGCATCCGCAGCGAGCGCCCGGCGTTCGACCTGAATCACCCCGAGGCCGCCGAGCACCCGGTGGCAGCGCCAGCCGGCGCCGCAGCTGGAGAGGCCAAGTAAGACATGCGCAGCAACGTCATCCTCTGGTGGATCATCGCGGTCTTCTTCGTGATCGCAGCGGCCGTCTACACGGTGTGGAGCCTTGTGGATCCCTTCCACGGCTACGTCGAGTGGGTCGGCACGATCGCCCTGCTGTTCGTCGCCTTCATGGGCGGAATGATCGCCGTCTACCTGCGCAAGACGCACCGCGCTCAGGGCGGCGAGCTGCCCGAGGACGTTCTGACCGCCGACATCGACGACGGTGACCCCGAGCTCGGCGAGTTCGCGCCGTGGTCATGGTGGCCGCTGGTGCTCGCCGGATCGGCGACGGTGTTCCTCACCGGTCTTGCGGTGGGTCAGTTCCTGCTGCCGATCGGCCTCGCGCTGTTCGTCGTCGCCATCGTCGGCTGGGTGTACGAGTACTACCGCGGCAACTTCGCCCGCTGATCTGAGTTCCGAGAGGGCCTCCTGGATGCGTCCAGGAGGCCCTCTGCGTTCGTGAGCGGTGGGGAGGAGAAGTTCACGGGTTCCCGGGGGTCAGAAGCCGGGAAATCCTCCTTCTCAGGCGTGGCTGCGGATGCGGGGCACTCCGGTGAGCGGGTCGATGGGACGTCGGTGGATGCCATCGCGATCCTCGATCGGGTAGCCCTCGCGCACCCAGTACTCGAATCCGCCGATGAGTTCCCGCACCGAGTATCCGAGCTTTGCGAACTCGAGAGCGCCCTTCGCGCCGGCGTTGCAGCCCGGACTCCAGCAGTAGACGACGACCTCGGCGCCCGCCGGGATCTCTTTCGGTGCGCGCTCGGCGATCTCGCGGTAGTGCATATGGACCGCACCACGGATGCGTCCCTGCGCCCACGCCTCATCGGTGCGCACGTCGACGACGGTGATCTGTTCTCCGGCCTTCTGCGCGGCGTACAGGTCGCTTCCATCGGTCTCATAGGTCAGCTTGGCTGCGTAGAAGTCCTGGCGACTGATCATGATCCGAGGCTACTCCGCGCGCTTGCGGTGTTCGCGAATGTGTCGTCGTGTCATTCATGGTGTCCACCAGTCGCAGGCCGCGGTCGCCCTCCTGGTGCGAGATCGCCGCGCCGCGCGGCGTGGCAGCGACAACCCGCGACGACGCGTGAGGGCCCCGTCCGAAATGGACGGGGCCCTCACGCGTGGGGGAGCGGCGGTGTTATTCGCCGTCCTCCGACTTCTTCCTGCGAGGCTTTTTCACCGGGTCAGTGGCGATGACCGAACTCGGTGTGTTGGGCGTCTCGCCGATCGAGGTGTCGGCGGGAGCGATCTGGTCCTCGGAGGTGACACCGGCACGGGCGTGCGCACCGGCGATCTCCTCGGCCTCGATCTCTTCGTTGTGCGCCAGCGTGTGCTGCTGGTGCGCGTCGGCCTCGGCGATCTCCGCCTGCGTGAGCGGCTGCAGACGGTCCTCGTAGAACCAGCGTGAGAGCGAGGAACGCAGGTTCTGCGTCCACGGGATGCGACCCTTGGCGTTCGGGCGCACGACGAGCGGCTCGTAGACCTCGTAGTCGATCAGCTTCCATCGGTCGTACACGTCGACGGGCTGGTGCACCTCGACGTACTCGCCACCGGGCAGACGGACGATGCGACCGGACTCATAGCCGTGCAGCACGATCTCGCGATCCTTCTTCTGCAGCGCGATGCAGATGCGCTTGGTGATGAAGTACCCGAGCACCGGACCGACGAACAGCAGCGCCTGGAGCGTGTGGATGACACCCTCCATCGTGAGCATGAAGTGCGTGGCGATGAGGTCGGACGAGGCCGCAGCCCACATGACCGCGTAGAAGATGACACCGGCGGCGCCGATAGCGGTGCGGGTCGGGGCGTTGCGGGGACGGTCGGCGATGTGGTGCTCGCGCTTGTCACCGGTGATCCACGCCTCGAGGAACGGGTAGATCGCGACGACGACGATGAACAGACCCAGCACGGCGACCGGGATGAGGATCCCGAACGACCACGTGCGGTCGAGGAACACGACGTCCAGATGCGGGGGAGCAAGGCGAAGGGCACCGTCGGCGAATCCGATGTACCAGTCGGGCTGCGTTCCGGCCGAGATGGGGGACGGGTCGTACGGTCCGTACTCCCAGAACGGCAGGATCTGGAAGAACGACGCGATCAGCACGATCACACCGAAGACGATGAAGAAGAAGCCACCCATCTTCGACATGTACACCGGCATCATCGGGTAGCCGACGACGTTGTCGTTGGTGCGGCCGGGGCCGGCGAACTGCGTGTGCTTGTTGATCACCATCAGCATCAGGTGGACCACCAGCAGCCCGATGAGGATCAGCGGAAGCAGCAGGATGTGCAGCGTGTACAGGCGTCCGACGATGTCGTTCCCGGGGAACTCTCCGCCGAAGAGCAGGAACGAGGTCCAGGTGCCGATCAGCGGGATGCCCTTGATCATGCCGTCGATGATGCGGAGGCCGTTGCCCGAGAGCAGGTCGTCGGGGAGCGAGTAGCCCGTGAAGCCCTCCGCGAGCGCGAGGATGAACAGCACGTAGCCGATCACCCAGTTGAGCTCGCGGGGCTTGCGGAATGCACCGGTGAAGAACACGCGGAGCATGTGGATGCCGATGCCGGCGATGAACACCAGCGCCGCCCAGTGGTGGATCTGGCGGACCAGAAGACCACCGCGGACGTCCCACGAGATGCGCAGGGCCGACTCGAACGCGGCTGACATCTCCACACCGCGCATCGGCGCGTAGGCACCGGTGTAGTGGGTGGGGACCATCGAGGCCTGGAAGAAGAACGTGAGGAAGGTCCCCGACAGGAACACCGCCACGAAGCTCCACAGTGCGATCTCACCGAGCATGAACGACCAGTGGTCGGGGAAGATCTTGCGTCCGAGTTCCTTGACGAAGCCGGAGAGGCTGGTGCGCTCGTCGATGTAGTTCGCGGTCGCGCCTAGGAAGCGTCCGCCGAGCGGCTTCTGCTGCTTGGTGTCCTCTTTAAGAGTTGCGGTGCTCAATGACGCTCCCAGAAGCTCGGGCCGACGGGTTCGGTGAAGTCGCTCTTCGCGATGAGGTAGCCCTCATCGTCGACGGCGATGGGCAGCTGCGGCAGCGGTCGCGCGGCCGGTCCGAAGATGACCTTGGCGTGCTCGGTGACGTCGAACTGCGACTGGTGGCAGGGGCACAGCAGGTGGTGCGTCTGCTGCTCGTACAGGGCCACCGGGCATCCGACGTGGGTGCAGACCTTGGAGTACGCGACGATGCCGTCGTACGACCAGTCCTTGCGGTCCTCGTCCTCGATCAGCTGCTCGGGGCGCAGGCGCATCAGCAGGACGATCGCCTTGGCCTTCTCCTCGAGGTAGCCGTCGCTGTGGCCGAGCTCCTTGAGGGGCTCGGGGATGACGTGGAACGCCGAGCCGACGGTGACGTCGGCGGCGCGGATCGGCGTGCCCTCGGGGTCTCGGGCCAGACGCATGCCGGTGTCCCACATCGTGTGGCTGAGCAGCTGGACGGGCTCGCCGGCGATGGGGTTCTCCGGCGTGTTGTGCGGTGCGAGTCCGCGGAACAGGGTGATGCCGGGGACGACCGAGGCGACGACGGCGACGATCAGCGAGTTGCGGATCATCTTGCGGCGACCGAAGCCGGAGTCCTGGTCGGCTTCGGCGAACGCCGCGTTCGCCGCTGCGCGAGTGCTGTCGCGGCCGCGGGTGGGGTGGCGGTGCTCGATGTACTCCTTGTCGGACATCAGGGCCTTCGACCAGTGGATCGCGCCGATGCCGAGCGCCAGCAGTGCGAACGCGATGCCGATGCCGATGTACATGTTGTTCTGGCGGATGTCGATCGGCATGCCGCTCTCGATCGGGAACAGCATGTAGGCGGCGACGGCCCAGATGCTGCCCGCGAGCGACAGGTAGAAGAGCGTGTAGACCGTGCGCTCCGCCGTCTTCTCGATGCGCGGATCCTTGTCGGTCATCCGCTCACGGTGTGGTGGCAGTCCCGGGTTCTCCGCAGGATCGCTGACTGCGACGCCCAGCCCCGGTGAGGGCTGGTAGGCCCTGTCCAGAGCCTGCGTGTCGTCGTCGTTTGCCATGGTGCTCCTCGTACGTAACTCTTCGATGAAAGTGCGTCAGTTGGATTTCGCCGTGATCCACACGGTGAGGGCGACGAGTGCGCCGATGCCGAAGATCCAGATGAACAGGCCCTCTGAGACCGGGCCCAGCGAGCCGAGCGTGAAGCCGCCGATCGGCACCGTCTCCTGCTGCCAGACGAGTGCGGCGATGATGTCGCGCTTGTCCTCGGTGCTGAGGTTCATGTCGCCGAAGACGGGCATGTTCTGCGGGCCGGTGACCATGGCGGCGTAGATGTGCAGGGCGCTGGTCGAGGTGAGGGCCGGGGCGTACTTGCCCTCGGTCAGGGCGCCACCTGCGGCGGCGACGTTGTGGCACATCGCGCAGTTGATGCGGAACAGCTCTGCACCGTTTGCGATGTCGACCTCGTCCTTGGCGTTCTCGGGGTTCGTCTTGCCGGCCGTCACCCAGTCCTCGGGGTAGCCGGGCCCAGGGGCGACGGACTGCACGTAGGCGGCCATGGCGCGGATCTGCGCATCGGTGAACTGCACGGGCTTCTGCGGCGCCTGCGGTCCCTGCATCTGCAGCGGCATGCGACCGGTCGCGAGCTGGAACTCGACCGACAGCTCGCCGACGCCGATCAGGCTCGGACCCTCGTCGGTGCCCTCGAGGTTCAGACCGTGGCACGTGGCGCAGTTCGCGGTGAACAGCTTCTGCCCGTCCTCGACGGTGAGCTCAGTCGACGCCGCGGTCTGCGCGTCGGAGGTGGATGCCATCGCCGCCGACGCACCGGCGTACACGCCGCCGGTGAGCAGCAGGCCGGCCCCGATCAGGGCAGCTGCGGCGAGGGGACTGCGGCGACCGCGCGAGCGGTGCTTCTTCTCTCGTGCCATTTCGAAAAATCGCTCCGCTCTTATTTCAGGAAGTAGATGACGAGGAACAGGGCCACCCAGACGACGTCGACGAAGTGCCAGTAGTACGACACGACGATCGAGGAGGTCGCCTCCTTGTGCCCGAAGTTCTTGACCGCGTATGCGCGGCCGATGACGAGGATGAAGGCGATGAGTCCGCCTGTGACGTGAAGCGCGTGGAAACCGGTCGTGATGTAGAAGGCCGACGCGTAGGAGTCAGCCGAGATCGGCAGGCCCTCGGCCACCAGCTGCGCATACTCCCAGACCTGGCCGCTGACGAAGATCGCGCCGAGCGCGAAGGTCAGCCAGAACCACTCGACCATTCCCCAGCCGAACAGGCGGCGACGACCGGCGGCGTTCACCTGGCCCTTCGCGATGCGGTAGGGCTGCAGGTCTTCGGCCGCGAACACGCCCATCTGGCAGGTGAACGACGACGCGACGAGGATCGCGGTGTTCACTGCTGCGAAGGTCACGTTCAGCAGCTCGGTGCGGTCGGCCCACAGCTCGGGGGAGGTGCTGCGAAGGGTGAAGTAGATCGCGAAGAGTCCCGCGAAGAACATCACCTCGCTGCCGAGCCACACGATGGTGCCGACAGCGACCGGATTGGGGCGCTTGATGGTTCTTGCCGCCGGGGCATACGTCGCTGAGGTGGTCACCTGACCATTATGGCCGATTCTTCGCCGCGATTCTTGCACCAGGGTGACCCGTTTCGCTGTTCCTGCACTTAGGGGAACCTAAGAAGAACCTGCGAATGTGCCGTCGTTCCCTGGGAATCTCCCTGGTGGCGCACGACTCCGTGTCGGCGGGCATCCGGCGAGGACGCCCTTGCCTGCGTCATCTCGAAACGGCGTCGTCTGCCGCGCCGTTAGGATCACACCATGGTTGACTCCCTCACCTGGCCCGATCTGCTCACCACTCTGCTGCAGCGGAGGGACCTCAGCGTCTGGGAGTCGACGTGGGCGATGCGTCAGGTGATGCAGGGCAAGGTCTCCGAGGCGCAGCTCGCGGGCTTCCTGATCGCGCTCCGCGCGAAGGGCGAGACGATCGACGAGGTCGTCGGATTCCGCGACGCGATCCTCGAGGCGGCAGTCCCGCTGCCGGTGTCCTCCGACGTGCTCGACATCGTCGGGACCGGCGGCGACCGCGTCGGCACCGTGAACGTGTCGACCACGGCGGCGATCATCATCGGCGCGATGGGCATCCCCGTCGTCAAGCACGGCAACCGCGCCGCCAGTTCGTCGTCGGGCTCCTCCGATGTGCTCGCCGCGCTCGGGCTGGACATCTCGCTCGACCCGCAGCGCGTCGCGACGGTGCTCGACCGCACCGGGATCACGTTCGCCTGGGCGGCGGCGTTCCACCCCGGCTTCAAGCACGCGGGCACCGCGCGCTCGGAACTGTCCGTGCCGACGGTGTTCAACATGCTCGGTCCGCTCTGCAACCCCGCTCGCGCCGAGGCCAATGCGGTCGGCGTGGCGCAGCTCGACCGCGTGCCGCTGATCACCGGTGTCTTCCGAACCCGCGGCGCGACAGCACTGGTCTTCCGCGGCGATGACGGGCTCGACGAGTTGACGACGACCGGTCACAGCCGGATCTGGGAGGTCGCCCGCGGCGATACCCACGAGCACGATCTCGACCCCCGCGATCTCGGCATCCCCCTCGCCGACCTGTCGGACCTGCTCGGCGGCGCTCCCGAGCACAACGCGCGCATCCTGCGCAGCACGCTCGCCGGCGATCAGGGCCCGGTGCGGGACATCGTGCTGCTCAACGCCGCCGCCGGGGTGGTCGCCTACGAGCTCTCGCACGACGCATCGCTGACGCAGGTGCCGATCGTCGAGCGGCTGCGCGACGCGTACGGGCGGGCAGCCGCCGCCGTCGACGACGGGCGCGCCGAGGCGAAGCTCGACCAGTGGGTGGCTGCCACTCACGAGCCCGTCGGATCCTGACGGGATGCGCCGTGGATGCCGCCGAGGCCTTGCTCGAGATCGCGACGCTGCTCGAGCGTGAGCGCGCGTCCCGGTATCGGGCGAAGGCGTTCCGGCAGGCGGCGGCGGTCATCGCCGCGCTGCCGCCGGAGATCCTCGGCGACCCGACCCGCCTGCGCGCGCAGAAGGGAATCGGAGACTCGACGTTCGAGGTCATCCGCCAGGCGCAGCAGGGGGAGACTCCTGCATACCTCGCCGAACTGCGTGGCGTCGTCGCGCCGCAGCGCCAGTCCGCGCTGCGCGCACGCCTGAAGGGTGATCTGCACAGTCATACGGAGTGGTCGGACGGCACCACGCCGATCGAGACGACGGCCGCCGCTGCGCGGTCGCTCGGGCACGAGTACCTGGCGATCACCGATCATTCGCCGCGCCTGCGCGTCGCCCGCGGGCTGTCGGCGGAGCGCCTGCGCGAGCAGATCCCGCTGGTGCGCGCGCAGTCCGGCGACGGGCTCGCCGTGCTGGCCGGCATCGAGGTCGACATCCTCGAGGACGGCTCACTCGACCAGGAACCCGCACTGCTGGACGAGCTCGACGTCGTCGTCGCCTCCGTGCATTCCAAGCTGCGGATGGACGCCGGGCCGATGACACGTCGGATGCTGGCGGCCGTGGCCGATCCGCACGTGAACGTGCTCGGACACTGCACCGGGCGACTCGTGCAGGGTGAGCGGGGCACCCGACCGCCCTCGCAGTTCGATGCGCGTGCGGTGTTCGCGGCGTGTGCCGAGCACGGCGTCGCGGTGGAGATCAACGCGCGGCCCGAGCGGCAGGACCCACCAGATGAGCTCATCGCCGTCGCCCTGGATGAGGGGTGTCTGTTCTCGATCGACTCCGACGCCCACGCGCCGGGGCAGCTCTCGCTGCTCGATCACGGTGCGGAGCGCGCGGAGGCCGCCGGCGTGCCGCCCGAGCGCATCGTCACCACGTGGGGGATCGATCGGCTGCGCGCCTGGGCGACGTGAACCGGCCCCTGAGCCTGTCGCCTGCACTGAGCGGGCGTCAGCGGGTCGACGTGAAGGGTCAGCCGGCGATCGCGGCCAGCGCCCGCTGCATGGATCCACCGAGGTTCCATCGCTCGGCGAGGGCGAGTGCAGCATCCGACTCGGCCGGATCGAGACCGCGCAGGGGCGTTCCGGGTGCGATCACGTCGAGCGTCGTCGCCACGCCCACGACGGTCGGGGCGACGTCGAGGTAGTCGGATGCCGCGGCGAAGCGCGCGGATGCCGCGGCGCTGAGCTGGCCGCTCGCGGCGGCCGCGCGGATGCCCTCCAGGTCGCCGTGCGCCTGCAGCAGCGTCGCGGCGCTCTTCTCTCCAACGCCCTTCACGCCGGGCAGGCCGTCGGACGCATCGCCGCGCATGGTCGCGAAGTCGGCGTACTGCGAGGGGAGGATGCCGTACTTCGCGACGATCCAGGCGTCGGTGACGATCTCGAGATTGCTCATGCCGCGTGCGGTGTAGATGAGCCGCACGTCGCGGGCGTCGTCGACCAACTGGAACAGGTCGCGATCGCCCGTGACGATGTCGACGGGGATCGCCGACTGCGTGGCGAGGGTGCCGATGACGTCGTCGGCCTCGTGCGCCGCGACGCCGATGATCGGGATGCCGAGTGCGCCGAGAGCCTCGCGGATGAGAGGGATCTGCTGTTCGAGGGGGTCTGGCACCTCTTCGACGTCGGGTCCGGCCGGAACGACCTCGACCACGCGATGCGCCTTGTAGCTCGGGATCAGGTCGACCCGCCACTGCGGGCGCCAGTCGTCGTCCCAGCAGGCGATGACCTGGGTCGGCTGGTAGAGGGTGACGAGCTTCGCCACGATGTCGAGCAGCCCCCGCACCGCGTTCACCGACGAGCCGTCGGGCGCCTTCACCTTGTCGGGCACTCCGAAGAACGCACGGAAGTAGAGGGAGGCGGTGTCGAGGAGCATCAGGCGGTCCGTCACGGCATCAGCCTAGAACAGGGGGCGCGCGACATGCCCGGGTTCTGATAATCTGAAGTGTCACTCGTGGCGTGCGCCTGCGTGCCCTCGTGACGCCGCAATCCACATTCAACCGCTTCGGGGCTCCATCCTGGCATGCCGATCCTCGAAGCCCGACCATCCATTCACAAGGACAACCCACTACATGACTAGCGCAACGACCGCCCCGGCCACCAAGCAGGTCGCGATCAACGACATCGGATCTGCCGAGGACTTCCTGGCCGCGGTCGAGAAGACCATCAAGTCTTTCAACGACGGCGACATCATCGAGGGCACGATCGTCAAGATCGACCGCGATGAGGTTCTGCTCGACGTCGGATTCAAGACCGAGGGCGTCATCCCCTCCCGCGAGCTCTCCATCAAGCACGACGTCGACCCCAACGAGGTCGTCGCCGTCGGCGACCAGGTCGAGGCCCTCGTTCTCCAGAAGGAGGACAAGGAAGGCCGTCTGATCCTCTCCAAGAAGCGTGCCCAGTACGAGCGCGCCTGGGGAGACGTCGAGAAGATCAAGGAGAACGACGGCGTCGTCACCGGCACCGTCATCGAGGTCGTCAAGGGCGGCCTCATCGTCGACATCGGCCTGCGTGGCTTCCTGCCCGCATCGCTCATCGAGCTGCGCCGCGTCCGCGACCTCACCCCGTACCTCGGTCAGGAGATCGAGGCGAAGATCCTCGAGCTCGACAAGAACCGCAACAACGTGGTGCTCAGCCGCCGCGCCCTGCTGGAGCAGACGCAGTCCGAGTCGCGCACCACGTTCCTGAACAACCTGCACAAGGGTCAGGTCCGCAAGGGTGTCGTCTCGTCGATCGTCAACTTCGGTGCGTTCGTCGACCTGGGCGGCGTGGACGGCCTCGTGCACGTCTCCGAGCTGTCCTGGAAGCACATCGAGCACGCATCCGAGGTCGTCGAGGTCGGCCAGGAGGTCACCGTCGAGATCCTCGAGGTCGACCTTGACCGCGAGCGCGTCTCGCTGTCGCTGAAGGCGACGCAGGAAGACCCGTGGCAGGTCTTCGCCCGCACGCACGCGATCGGCCAGATCGCACCGGGCAAGGTCACCAAGCTGGTTCCGTTCGGTGCATTCGTCCGCGTCGCGGACGGCATCGAGGGCCTCGTGCACATCTCGGAGCTCTCCAGCAAGCACGTCGAGCTGGCAGAGCAGGTCGTGTCGGTGGGCGAAGAGGTCTTCGTCAAGGTCATCGACATCGACCTCGAGCGTCGCCGCATCTCGCTGTCGCTCAAGCAGGCCAACGAGTCGGTCGACCCGCACGGCACCGAGTTCGATCCGGCCCTGTACGGCATGCTCGCCGAGTACGACGAGAACGGCGAGTACAAGTACCCGGAGGGCTTCGACGCCGAGACCGGTGCGTGGAAGGAAGGCTTCGACGCCCAGCGCGAGGCATGGGAGCAGGAGTACGCTGCGGCCCAGGCTCGCTGGGAGGCGCACAAGGCCGCCGTCCTCAAGGCCGCCGAGGAAGAGGCCGCTGCAGGCGACGACTTCGCCGCTGCGCAGTCGTTCACCAGCGACTCCGGCGCCGGCACGCTCGCCGATGACGAGGCGCTCGCCGCTCTGCGCGAGAAGCTCTCGGGCGGCAACAGCTGAGTCAGTTCCGCACTCTGAACGGGCCGTCACCTTCGGGTGGCGGCCCGTTCCGCGTTCCTGGCGCATGCCAGGATGGGGGGATGCCACTCATCGCGCTGACCGGCGGCATCGCCTCGGGGAAGTCCACCATCGCCGCCCGCCTCGGCGAACACGGAGCGGTCATCGTGGATGCGGATCGGATCGTGCATGAGGTGCAGTCGCCCGGCTCGCCCGTGCTCGACGCCATATCGGAGGCGTTCGGGGCGGAGGTCATCCACGAGGACGGATCGCTCGACAGAGCGGCTCTGGGCGCCCTGGTCTTCGGTGACGACGCCGCGCTCGCCCGGTTGAACGGCATCGTGCATCCGGCCGTGCGCGACGAGTCGGCGCGACGGTTCGCTGCGGCGTTCGCCGACGATTCGGATGCCGTCGTCGTCTACGACGTGCCGCTGCTCGTGGAGGCCCGCGTCGACGACCCGTGGGACCTGATCGTCGTCGCCGATGCTCCTGCCGATGTGCGCGTGCGCCGGTTGATCGAACTGCGCGGGATGGCAGAGGACGCCGCTCGCGCCCGCATCGCCGCGCAGGTGTCGGATGCTGATCGCCGCGCCATCGCCGACATCGTCATCGACACGTCGGGGACACTCGCCGAGACATTGCGCCAGGTCGACGAGGCGTGGCCGAGGTTTGCGAATCTCTCATGACGCCCTGTTGGCATGGCCGGCCTCGCGCTGAACGATCAGGGGGCAATCGAGTCATGGATCCGAGAACCACGCACGTGGATGCGCCCAGGCCGCTCTCCCGCAGAACCGTTCTCCAGGGCACGGCATGGACCCTCCCGGCACTGGTCGCGGTGACAGCGGTGCCTGCCGCCGCGGCGAGCGGTGTGCAGGATCTGGAGTTCTACCTGACGGCCGGTCAGGTGATCGGACAGGGAAGCGGAACGGGCGCATCAGGACAGTTCCGATCCAACGGCGTACGCATCACCTCTCCGGATGATCGGATCATCCCCGCCGGCGTGACGATCGTCTTCACTCTCACGTACACGGGATCCGGTGCCGTCGACTTCACCAACCCTCAGAACGGGATCGACTTCAACCTCGGGCAGAACCAACAGTGGACAGTCGACCCGATCGAGCAGCACCGCGTCGTGTTCACGGCGACTTCGAACATCAGTGCGACGGAGATCACGATCGGCTCGGCGTCATGGTGGGTGAACCAGGGGGTGCGCCCGGAGAACGAGTCGATCACGTTCACCGGCGTGGCGACGGTTCCTCCGGGAGGAGGGTTCCCCAACGGTGGGACGCTCACCAGTCTCGTGGTCGACCCCAACGGAGGAACCGGCGCTCTCAGCGGACCCGACGAGACGACGTGGCCCGTGGCCTGACGCGCGTTCGTCGAGTGCCGCGGAGTCAGTGATGCGGTCTACGTCTCACCGGTCTGCACCGCACGGCGTGCCCGCCGCCGCGCGTATCGTCTGATCATCGCGACCGCAGTGACGATCAGCCCGAGCAGCAGCAGCGCCACGACGGGGATGACGATCGCCGCAGCGGCGAGCGCGAAGGGGGCGCCGTCCTCGGCCGTGCTGAGCACGGGGGCGGCAATACCGCCGCTGACGGTGTTCGCGGCGACGCGAGCCGCGGCCTTGGTGAAATGCACGACGAGGGCGATCACGACGCCGACGATGATCGGGATCCAGGTGTGATCGGCGAAGAACACCGACGGGTCGTCGACCGCGACGGTCTGCGCGCTCGCTCCGGCCCCGAACGCGATACCGCCGGCCGCTGGGCGGATGACGGTCTGCGCGACATCGTTGATCGAATCGAGCGCGGGGATCTTGTCCGCGACGATCTCGAGCACGAGCAGCCCGCCGATGCGGCGAGACTGCTGCCGATGATGAACTCGATCACGGCATCACTCTAGGTCAACGCGGCCACCCCGCCCGCGACTTGGTTTCCCAGGACACGTCTGGGCGATGGCGATGTGCAGGGCCCGTGTCGGTGACCCCTCGTAGGCTTGAGGCATGCAACCCACGCGCAGCGTCCGCCCCTTCGAGGTCGTCAGCGAGTACATGCCCGCGGGTGACCAGCCGCAGGCCATCGCCGAGCTCGCCGCCCGCATCAACGCGGGTGAGACCGACGTCGTGCTTCTGGGGGCGACCGGAACGGGCAAGTCGGCCACGACCGCGTGGCTGATCGAGCAGGTGCAGCGGCCGACGCTGGTGATGGCGCACAACAAGACGCTCGCCGCGCAGCTCGCCAACGAGTTCCGCGATCTGATGCCCAACAACGCGATCGAGTACTTCGTCTCGTACTACGACTACTACCAGCCCGAGGCGTACGTCCCGCAGACCGACACCTTCATCGAGAAGGACTCCTCGATCAACGCCGAGGTGGAGCGACTGCGCCACTCGACGACCAACTCGCTGCTCAGCCGGCGAGACGTCGTGGTGGTCTCGACCGTGTCGTGCATCTACGGTCTGGGCGCGCCCGAGGAGTACCTGCGGGCGATGGTCGCCCTGCAGGTGGGGGAACGCTACGACCGCGACGCGCTGATCCGGCAGTTCATCTCGATGCAGTACAACCGCAACGACGTCGACTTCTCGCGGGGCAATTTCCGGGTGCGGGGCGACACGATCGAGATCATCCCGGTGTACGAGGAGCATGCGATCCGCATCGAACTGTTCGGTGACGAGATCGAGGCGCTCTACTCCCTGCATCCCCTCACCGGCGAGGTCATCGCCAAACTCGACGCCGTGCCGATCTTCCCCGCCTCGCACTACGTGGCCGGCACCGACGTCGTGCAGCGGGCGATTGGCACGATCGAGGCCGAGCTGGAGCAGCGCCTGGCCGAGCTCGAGCGGCAGGGAAAGCTGCTCGAAGCCCAGCGACTGCGCATGCGCACCACGTTCGACCTCGAGATGCTGCAGCAGCTCGGCTTCTGCAGCGGCATCGAGAACTACTCCCGCCACCTCGACGGTCGCCAGGCGGGCGAGCCTCCGCACACGCTGCTCGACTTCTTCCCCGACGACTTCCTGCTCGTCATCGACGAGTCGCACGTGACCGTTCCGCAGATCGGGGCGATGTACGAGGGCGATGCGTCCCGCAAGCGCACGCTCGTCGAGCACGGGTTCCGGCTGCCCAGTGCCATGGACAACAGGCCGCTGCGGTTCGACGAGTTCAAGAACCGCGTCGGGCAGACCGTCTACCTCTCGGCCACGCCCGGAAGGTACGAGATGGGCATCGCCGACGGCGTCGTGGAGCAGATCATCCGTCCGACCGGTCTGGTCGACCCTGAGATCGTCGTCAAGCCCTCCAAGGGGCAGATCGACGATCTGCTCGAGGAGATCAGAGTGCGCGTCGAACGTGACGAGCGCGTGCTCGTCACCACGCTCACCAAGAAGATGGCGGAGGAGCTCACCGACTTCCTCGGCGAGCACGGGGTGCGCGTGCGGTATCTGCACTCCGACGTCGACACCCTGCGCCGCGTCGAACTGCTCACCGAACTGCGCGCCGGCGTCTACGACGTGCTCGTCGGCATCAATCTGCTTCGTGAGGGTCTCGACCTGCCCGAGGTGTCGCTGGTGGCGATCCTCGACGCCGACAAGGAGGGCTTCCTGCGCTCGGGCACGTCGCTCATCCAGACCATCGGCCGTGCGGCGCGCAACGTCTCTGGCCAGGTGCACATGTACGCCGACAACATGACCGACTCCATGCGCAACGCGATCGACGAGACCGAGCGACGTCGCGAGAAGCAGATCGCCTACAACACCGAGAACGGCATCGATCCGCAGCCGCTGCGCAAGCGCATCGCCGATATCACCGAGGTGCTCGCCCGTGAGGCGGCCGATACCGCCGACATGCGCGGCGGGCGCGGCAAGACGGGCAAGAGCGGCAAGGGCAAGTCGCCGACCCCGAACCTGCGCCGGGAGGGGATCGCCGCCGAGGGCGCGATCCAGCTCGAGGAGACCATCGCCGACCTCTCGGATCAGATGCTGGCCGCCGCGGCCGAGCTGAAGTTCGAACTGGCGGCACGGCTGCGCGACGAGGTGCAGGATCTCAAGAAGGAGCTGCGCGCGATGGAGCGTGCCGGGCACGCGTGACCCGGCCCTTCCGGTGCTCGTGTCGAAGGGACGCATGTGATGGATGCCGCCGGACTGGACCTCGCCGACAGGGTGCGTGCGCTGTTGGCTTCAGAGCCCACGCTGGAGGAGAAGCGGATGTTCGGCACGCGCGCTTTCCTCGTGAACGGTCGCATCCTCGTGGGCGCGCGGGGTGGGGGCACGCTGCTGGTGCGCCTCACCGACGAGCACGGAGCGGCGCGGCTCACTGAACCCGGTGTGCAGATCGCGGTGATGGGGGCCCGGCCGATGGGGACGCGCTGGCTGGATGTCGACGCCGAGGTCATCGCGGACGACGACGCGCTCATGGCGTGGCTCGATGCCGCCCGTGAGGACAACGACGAGATCGGTGATTGAAGCTGCCGACGCCCGGCCGTCAGGGGCAGCGCATCAGCGGCTTGGGCCCGCTGCGGTCGATCTCGTGCTGATTCATCGGCTGGCCGCACAGCGGGCATCCGCGCTTCGCGCGCTCCTCGGCGCTGGGCGGAAGCGTCGGCTCGTACGGACCGACCGACGCCGGCCCGGCGATGCGGATGAGGTTCGTGTTGAACCAGGCGTAGAGACCACCCGCCTCGCGGATGCGGGTGCGCAGGGGGACGGTGTGCGGTTCATCGGCCATGATGCTTAGTGTACTAAATATTTGTGTGTAGGTATTATCGAAGCATGGCGACCGATGATGAACTGCTGCTGCTCGAGAACCAGCTCTGCTTCGCGATGGTGACCGCAGCGCGCAACGTCGTCGCGGTCTATCGACCCATCCTCGAGCCACTGGGGCTGACACATCCGCAGTACCTCGTGATGCTCGCGCTGTGGGAGAGCTCGCCACGCTCACTCAACGACCTCTCCCACGCCCTGGCCCTGGACCCTGCGAGTGCCTCACCGCTGGTGAAGCGACTCGAGAAGGACGGACTCGTCGAGCGCACGCGCAGCAGCGCCGACGAGCGCCGGCTCGACATCGGGCTCACCGAGAAGGGACGAGAGCTGCGACAGCGGGCCCTCGAGGTACCGCGTGCCGTGATGGCGAAGGTCGGCGCCGACATCCCCTCCGTGACCGCCCTGCGCGAAGCGCTCAAGCCGTTCGCCGGGGCCACCCGACCTTAGGCTGGACACATGCCGGTGGATGCTGATGACGAGCTCGATGCGTCGGCATCCGTCAGCCGGCCCCGGGTGACCCGCTGGCTCGTGCCGTCAGGCGTGATCGCAGTGTTCGCGATCGCCATGCTCGCCGCCTCAGTCGCCGGCCACCCGGTCTTCACGCCGGGCGACTCAACGCCCGAGCCGCTGCCCGAGTCGACCGTGCAGCAGACAGCACCGCCGCTGGGTATCGGCGAACCACAGGAACAGGGCGACGACACGCTGCTTCGGATCATCGCCATCGTGATGGTCGTCCTCGTCATCTCCGCGGCCGTGGCCGCGCTGGTCATCCTGATCCGCTCCGTGCTGGGGTACTGGCGCTCCAGGCCACTGCGGCGCGCCGCCGGTTCCGCCACGGATGCCACGCTGAGCGCCGAGGCCGTCGCGGAGCCCATCCCCGACGCGCCGACGATGCGCCGTGGAATCGCCGCCGCTCGCGCGGCGATCGACCTGCCGTCGGATCCCGGCGACGCGATCATCGCTGCGTGGATCGGGCTTGAGGAGACCGCCGTGGACTCCGGCGTCGGGCGAGGACGCAGCGAGACGCCCGCGGAGTTCACGCTGCGCATCCTGCTGCACCGTCCCGGCATCGAAGAGCCCGCGCGTCGACTGCTGCGACTGTATGAGTGCGTCCGCTTCGGGGGTCACCGCGCCGACGACGGAATGCGCGCCGACGCCGCCCGTGCCCTCGCCGAGATCGAAGAGGGCTGGCGATGAGGGTCATCCGCACGATCGTGGTTCCCGCAGGTCTCGGCCTGATCGCGGCACTCGTGTTGTCGGCACTCGGCGTGCAGGTCGATTTCGCCTGGGGATGGGGCGTGCTGGTCGCCGCCGTGACGCCCATCTTCACCTTGCAGATGCCCGATGACGCACGAGCCGACGCACCCGGTCGCGCGCTGGAGAAGTCGTACACCGGTTCGGACGTATCGCGACTCGCCTGGGCCATCAACCGGCACGGCGACGCGGTCAGCGAGGCAGTGACCCGCCGCGTGCGTGCGACACTGCGACGCAGACTCGCACGGCACGGCATCGACATCGACGATGAGGCGCAGGCCCACACCGTCGAAGAGCGTCTCGGGCCAGGGGTCTGGGCACGCCTGAACGGCCGCGGCATACGCATCCAGGACATCCGCGACGCGCTCGAGGCAGCGGAGCGACTCGCGCCGCTCGACACTCTCGCACCGCTCGACACGTACGACGCAACCCAGAGGGAGCACACGCCATGAACTTCGAGGACATCGCCGAGACCGGGCGCCGCATCCGATCGGCCGTCGCCGACGTCGTCGTCGGCATGGACGATCCGCTCGAGATCGCGCTCGCGACGCTCCTGGCCGGTGGACACGTGCTCTTCGAGGATGTGCCCGGGCTCGGCAAGACCCTCGCGGCGCGCAGCCTGGCATCCGCCCTCGGACTCTCGTTCCGGCGCCTGCAGTGCACGCCCGACATGCTGCCCGGTGACGTCACGGGCTCGTACGTGTACGCCCCCGACACCGGCGAGTTCGTCTTCCGTCCCGGTCCCATCTTCACCGGGCTGCTGCTCGCCGACGAGATCAACCGCACCACCCCGAAGACGCAGTCCGCGATGCTCGAGGCGATGGCCGAGCGCCAGGTGACCGTGGAGGGCAACAGCTTCCCGCTCGAGGCGCCGTTCCACGTCATCGCGACGGCGAACCCGATCGAGTACGAGGGCACGTATGCCCTTCCCGAGGCCCAGCTGGACCGCTTCATGGTGCGCCTTTCCGTCGGCTACCCCGACCGGACCGGGGAGACCGAGATCCTGCTCGGACGCGTGCGCCGCCGTCAGGAGGCCACGCACGTCGACGCGGTGCTCGGACCGGGCGAGCTGGTCGCCCTGCAGAAGGCCGTCGAGGAGATCCACGTCGACCCGGACGTCGCGGCATACTGTGTCGCGCTGGCTGCAGGTACCCGCACCGCCCAGCACGTCGCCGTCGGCGCCTCTCCTCGCGGCTCGCAGGCGCTGCTGCTGGTCGGCCGGGCGCTCGCCGCACTCGACGGCCGCGACTACCTGCGACCCGACGACGTCAAGCGCATCGCCGTCCCGGTGCTCGCGCACCGGCTGACCCTCACGCCGCAGGCGTGGGCGCAGGGGATCGACCCCGCCGACGTGGTCCGCGCGGTCGTCACCTCGGTCGCAGTGCCTCCCAGCGTCGCCGCAGCCCGGAGCTGATCGTGACGTCGTCCCCGGCGCAGGCGAACCGCCGTCCGAGTCCGTCGGTGTTCTTCGGACTCGTCGGCGTGATCGTGCTGCTCGTCGCCGGCACGATGCTGTCGCGCCCGGATCTGATCGCGGTCGCGCTGCCGCTCGCCCTGTGGCTCGCGACCGCATTGACCGCACGTCGCGGAGACGCCCCCGTCGTCGAGATCGAGCGGATGCCCGATGCGCACGATGGTCCGGTGCCCGATGGTCTGCTCCGCGACGACATCGTCGTGCGATCGGATGCCGAGATGGTCGAGCTGTCTGTGAACCACGCGGAACGCCATCGCCGACGGGTGTTCGTGTCAGGCCATGCGCGCCTGCGCGCGGTCGCGCGACCGCTGCACTCCGGGCCGCTGCGCACGGTAGAGGCGGCGGCGCGGGCTCTGGACGTGGACGCCGGTGCGCTCGGGGTGCCGCAGCGGGAAGTGGTGATGGACCGCGCGGTCGCGCCCGTCGCCCGAAGGCTGCCGAGGATGCCGCTCGCGCCACGGCTGACGGGACTGCACGGGGCGCACGAGGGCATCCGGCCCGGACACGGCGGTGACTTCCGCGACATCCATCCGTTCGCGCCGGGGGACGAGCTGCGCAGGGTCGACTGGAAAGCGACCGCGCGGGCGGCGCGACGGCCCGGTGAGCTGCTGATCCGCCGGACGAACACTCTCAGCGACGCCTCCGCCGTCATCATGATGGACACCGCCGATGATCTCGGCACGATCGTCGCGACCTGGGGTGCGCCGGATCTCGAACGCAGCGGCGTCACCTCGCTGGATCAGGCGCGCAGCGCTGCCCGCTCCATCGCGGAGGCCACGGTGGCGCAGGGCGACCGGATCGCCTTCCACACCCTCGCCCAGGGTGGCCGCTCGGTGCGCAGCGGCGGCGGCAGTCGACACCTCGCCCGGGTGGTCGCCGAGATCGCCTCGAGCGGCCGCGCCGGCGACGACTCGCGCTTCCGTCGCACACCGCCGGTGCCGCACGGCTCGATCATCTACGTGCTGTCCACGTTCTTCGACGGCGCGGCCGCCGAGATCGCCGTGCGCTGGCGGGCCGGCGGCCATCGCGTCGTCGCCGTGGACACGCTGCCGCCCCTCGATCGCCACCGTCTCAGCGAAGAGCGCGGACTCGCGCTGGAGGTGCTGCTCGCCGAGCGGCAGGACATGCTGCACGGGCTCCGCGAATCCGGTGTGGACATCATCCACTGGGCGCAGGACCCCGATGCGGAGCTCACCGCGCTGCGCAGGGCCGGAGCGCACGGAGTGATCGGCGTCGGCCGGTGAAGCGCACCGACCGCGTCGAGATCGGCGCCGGCGTGCCCGGTCTCGCGCTGCTCGCGCTCGCCGTGCTGATCGCGGTCGGAGCGGGGATGCTGCTCGACCCGCCGATCGGGTGGCTGATCGTCATCGCGGTCGCTGCGGTCCTCGGAGCCGCCCTGCCCCATCTCGGTGGTCTGTGGGTGGCAGCGGGCGCGATCGTCGTGGTGCTGGCGATCGAGCCGGCCCACCCCTGGCGCACGGCCGTCGCGATCGCCGCTGTCCACCTGCTGCACGTGCTCGCATCGCTGCTGATGGTGATCCCGCCGCGCGCGAGGGTCGCGCTGCGGGCGCTCCGGCCGACGGGCATCCGATTCATCGTCTTCCAGGCCGCGGGACAGCTCGCCGCGCTGGCCGTCGCCGGCATCGCCGGCGCGGGTCAGCTGCCGTTCGCGATGATCGCCGGCGCGACCGCCGTGCTCGCGATCGCCGGCGTCGGCGTCGGGATGCTGAGAATCCGCCGTCAGAGGTACTTCTCCCCACCGGACGCGAAGCGCTAGACCGCACGGGCCGTGAGGGGGGGATCAGCGGCCCCTGAGAGCCAGTGTCGGTGGTCACTCGTAGACTTGTTCGGTGCCCATCGTTCCTGTCGTCTCGTCCGCAAAGCTCAGTGTTCGCGGTGCCCGCGTGCACAATCTCAAGAACGTCGACCTCGACATCCCCCGCGACTCGCTCGTCGTCTTCACCGGCCTGTCCGGGTCGGGCAAGTCGAGCCTCGCGTTCGACACGATCTTCGCCGAGGGGCAGCGTCGCTACGTCGAGTCGCTCAGTGCCTATGCCCGTCAGTTCCTCGGGCAGGTCGATCGGCCCGACGTCGACTTCATCGAGGGGCTGAGCCCCGCCGTCTCGATCGATCAGAAGTCGACCAACCGCAACCCGCGATCGACGGTCGGCACGATCACCGAGATCCACGACTACATGCGTCTGCTGTGGGCGCGCATCGGCATTCCGCACTGCCCCGAGTGCGGTGAGCGCATCCAGCGCCAGACCGTGCAGCAGATCGCCGATCAGCTGATGGAGCTTCCCGAGCGCACGCGCTATCAGATCGTCGCTCCGGTCGTCACCCAGAAGAAGGGCGAGTTCGTCGACCTCTTCAAGGAGCTCGGCGCGAAGGGATACTCCCGCGCGATCGTCGACGGCGATCTGATCCAGCTCGCCGAGCCGCCGAAGCTCAAGAAGAGCTACAAGCACGACATCGCGGTCGTGGTCGACCGGCTCGTCGCATCCGGCGACATCCTCGGCCGCGTCACCGACTCGGTCGAGACCGCGCTGGGCCTCGCCGGCGGCATCATGAAGGTCAACTTCGTCGATGAGGAGGGCGACGACGCCTGGCAGTCGTTCTCCGAGAAGCTGGCCTGCCCGAACGGGCATCCGATCACCCTCACCGAGATCGAGCCGCGCACCTTCTCGTTCAACGCGCCGTTCGGCGCCTGCCCCGCGTGCTCCGGCCTCGGCACGCGCATGTCGGTCGACCCCGACCTGATGCTCGGCGACGAGGAGCTCTCGATCCGCGAGGGCGTGATCGTGCCGTGGACCACGCAGGGCAAGGGGCTGTTCCAGTACTACGAGCGTCTGCTCGAGGGGCTCGCCCGCGACCTGGACTTCTCGCTGGACACCCCGTGGAACCAGCTGCACTCCGACGTGCGAGAGGCGGTGCTGCGCGGCGACAACTACAAGGTCAGCGTCAAGTGGAAGAACCGCTACGGGCGCGAGATGCGCTACACCTCGGGGTTCGAGGGAGTCGTGCCCTACATCGAGCGGCAGTACATGCAGGCCGAGTCCGACACGCAGCGCGCCCGGTGGGGCGAGTATCTGCGTGAGGTTCCCTGCCCCGTGTGCGACGGCGCGCGCCTGAAGCCCGAAGTGCTGGCCGTCAAGGTGCACGGCCATTCGATCGCCGAGGTCTCGTCACTGAGCCTCGCCGACGCCAGCACGTTCATGCACACCCTCGAGCTGACCGAGCGCGAGGCCAAGATCGCCGCACAGGTGCTGCGCGAGATCCGGCTGCGACTCGACTTCCTGCTGCAGGTCGGGCTCGCGTACCTCAACCTCGGCCGCTCGGCCGGCTCGCTGTCGGGTGGTGAGGCGCAGCGCATCCGGCTCGCCACGCAGATCGGCTCCGGGCTCACCGGCGTGCTCTACGTGCTCGATGAGCCGTCGATCGGTCTGCACCAGCGCGACAACCGGCGCCTGATCGAGACGCTGCTCAAGCTGCGCGACCTCGGCAACACCCTGATCGTCGTGGAGCACGATGAGGAGACCATCGAGGCCGCCGACTGGGTCGTCGACATCGGCCCCGGCGCCGGCGTCAACGGGGGAGCGGTCGTGCACTCCGGCCCCTACGGGGCGCTGCTCGACGAGACCGACTCCATGACCGGCGACTACCTCGCCGGTCGTCGTGAGATCGTCACGCCGAAGAAGCGTCGCAAGATCGACCGCAAGCGGATGCTGAGCGTGGTGGGCGCCCGTGCGAACAACCTGAAGAACGTCACGGCCGAGTTCCCGCTCGGCGTGCTCACCGCGGTGACGGGCGTCAGCGGCTCGGGCAAGTCGTCGCTGGTCAACGACATCCTGTACCAGGTGCTGGCCGGTCGGCTCAACGGCGCACGCACCGTGCCGGGCAAGCACACGCGCGTCACCGGGCTCGACAACCTCGACAAGGTGGTGCACGTCGATCAGGCCCCCATCGGGCGCACGCCCCGCTCGAACCCGGCGACCTACACCGGGGTCTTCGACCGCATCCGCACGCTGTTCAGCGAGACGCCGGAGGCGAAGGTGCGGGGATACCTGCCCGGCCGGTTCAGCTTCAACGTCAAGGGCGGGCGCTGTGACGCCTGCTCCGGCGACGGCACGATCAAGATCGAGATGAACTTCCTGCCCGACGTCTACGTCGACTGCGAGGTCTGCCACGGCAAGCGCTACAACCGCGACACCCTCGCCGTGCACTACAAGGGCAAGAACATCGCCGAGGTGCTCGAGATGCCGATCGCTGAGGCGGCGGAGTTCTTCGAGCCCATCCAGGCGATCCACCGGTACATGAAGACCCTGGTCGACGTCGGCCTCGGCTACGTGCGGCTCGGTCAGTCGGCGACCACGCTCTCCGGCGGCGAGGCGCAGCGCGTCAAACTCGCCACCGAGCTGCAGCGCCGCAGCAACGGCCGCAGCATCTACGTGCTCGACGAGCCGACCACCGGCCTGCACTTCGAAGACGTGCGCAAGCTGCTCGAAGTGCTGAACGGGCTCGTCGACAAGGGCAACACGGTGATCGTGATCGAACACAACCTCGACGTGATCAAGTCGGCCGACTGGGTGATCGACCTCGGGCCCGAGGGCGGCTCCGGCGGCGGTGAGATCATCGCGACGGGCACCCCAGAGCGCGTCGCGAAGGTCGAGGAGAGCCACACCGGCCGGTTCCTCGCAGAGATCCTTCCCGGTGCGGAGGGTCGTGCGCGGACGATCGGCGAGGCACCGGCGCGCAAGGCCGGCTGATGGCCGACGTCCTGCCCTACAAACCGCGGGCGGGGGAGATCCCGACCGACCCGGGCGTCTACCGTTTCCGTGACGCCGACGGCCGCGTGCTGTACGTCGGCAAGGCGAAGAACCTGCGGCAGCGACTGTCGAACTACTTCGCCCCGCTGCGCACCCTGCACGAGCGCACGCGGCGGATGGTCACCACCGCGGCATCGGTCGAGTGGACCGTGGTGGCGACCGACGTCGACTCGCTGCAGCTCGAGTACATGTGGATCAAGGAGTTCGATCCGCCGTTCAACGTGCGCTACAAGGACGACAAGTCCTACCCGTTCATGGCGGTCACCCTCGCCGACGAGGCGCCGCGGGTGATGGTCACCCGCAACCGCAAGATCCCCGGGGCCCGGTACTTCGGCCCGTACCCCAAGGTGTGGGCGGTGCACGAGACCATCGACCTGATGATCAAGGCGTTCCCGATCCGCACCTGCAGCGACTCCAGCTACCGTCGCGCGATGCAGACCGGCCGCCCCTGCTTCCCCGGCCAGATCGGCAAGTGCGGCGGACCCTGCTCGATGACGGTCACGATCGACGAGCACCGCGCCGTGGTCGACGACTTCGTGGCGTTCATGGCCGGTGGCGACGAGCGCTTCACCCGCGACCTCACGAAGCGGATGCTGGCGGCGTCGGCCGCCATGGACTACGAGGCCGCTGCGGAGTACCGGGACAAGCTCTCGGCGATCGAAGCCGTGCTGGGCAAGAGCGCCCTGGTGCTGCCTGCGGATGAGGATGCCGACCTGTTCGGCATCGCGGAGGACGAGTTGTCGGCCGCCGTGCACCACTTCATGATCCGCGGGGGACGAGTGCGCGGTGTGCGCTCGCTCGCCGTCGACAAGGAACTCGACATCACCGGCGGCGAGCTCGTCGACCAGGTGCTGCAGCGGGTGTACGGCGACGGCACCGACATCCCCCGTCGCGTGCTGGTGCCCACGCTCCCGGACGACGCCGCCGAACTCGAGCTGTGGCTGCGCGAGCGCCGCCGCCGCAAGGTGGAGATCGCCGTCGCCCAGCGCGGTCAGCGCGCCGAGCTCATGCGCACCGCGACCCTCAACGCCCAGCAGGCGCTGCTGCGGCACAAGACACGGCGCACGAGCGACTACGTCGCGCGCACCCAGGCGCTCACCGACCTGCAGGAGGCGCTCGGCATGGACGAGGCCCCGCTGCGCATCGAGTGCTTCGACATCTCGCACCTGGGCGGCACGAACGTCGTCGCCTCGATGGTCGTGTTCGAGGACGGTCTGCCGCGAAAGGACCAGTACCGTTCGTTCAACATCGCCGAGACCACCGACGACACCGATTCGATGTACCAGGTGCTGATGCGGCGCCTCGCGCGCGTGGACCCCGCAGGACCGGCGACGCCGGCGGAGACGGGCCCGGCCGACCCCGATGCGGTGCCGCTGGAGACGAAGAAGCCGCGATTCGCCTACAAGCCGCAGCTCCTCGTCGTCGACGGCGGTCAGCCGCAGGTGCAGGCGGCAGCGAGGGCACTGCGCGACAGCGGACGCACGGACATCGCCGTGTGCGGCATCGCCAAGCGCCTCGAGGAGATCTGGGTGCCCGACGATGACTTCCCGGTGATCCTGCCGCGCACGAGCGAGGCGCTGTACCTGATCCAGCGCCTCCGCGACGAGGCGCACCGCTTCGCCATCACGCACCAGCGCAAGCGTCGCAGGCGCGACATCCAGTCGGTGCTCACCGAGGTCGCCGGACTCGGCTCGGCCCGTATCAAGGCCCTGCTCACCCACTTCGGCTCGGTGGCCCGGCTGCGCTCCGCCACACCGGAGCAGATCGAGGAGGTCTCCGGCATCGGTCCGGCCCTGGCCGCCGCGATCCATTCCCACCTCGCCGGCCACGCGCCCGCCGTCGACGCACCGGCCGTCGACCCACCCGCCGGGGACGTCACCGCCGGTGAGGGCGGGGCCGGGAGTCGATAGGCTGGAGGTCAGGGGGAAGGGAGCCCGAGCATGACGGCCGAGGATGCGCAACGAGAAGGCGAGTTCCTGATCGTCACGGGCATGTCGGGAGCGGGCCGCACGACGGCCGCGAACGCACTCGAGGATCTGGGCTGGTACGTCGTCGACAACCTGCCTCCGCAGATTCTGCGCCCGCTGCTCGAGCTGACCGATATGGGCGCCGGCAGTCTGCCCAAGATCGCCGCCGTCGTCGACGTGCGCGGCCCTGGCCTGTTCGATGACTTCCCCGGCGTGGCCCGCGCGCTGCGGGCGCGGGGGAGCGTCAAGGTGCTCTACCTGGACGCGTCCGACGACGTGCTCGTGCGTCGCTTCGAGTCGGTGCGGCGTCCGCATCCACTTCAGGGCGATGGAACGCTGCTCGACGGCATCCGCACCGAGCGAGCGCGTCTCGCACCGATCCGGGAGTCCGCCGATCTGCTGATCGACACGTCCGCGTTGAACATCCACCAGCTCGCGACACAGGTCTCGGAGATGTTCTCCGAAGAGGGTGCGGCGCGGCACCGCGTCACGCTGCTGAGCTTCGGCTTCAAGTACGGGCTGCCCACCGACGTCGACCATGTCGCCGACATGCGCTTCCTGCCGAACCCGTTCTGGCAGGAGGAGCTTCGCGCGCACACCGGGCAGGATGCCGACGTGCGCGACTACGTGCTGTCCCGACCCGGCGCCGAAGATTTCCTCGACGCGTACGCGCAGACGCTGCGTCCGGTGCTCGACGGCTATCAGCGCGAGAACAAGAGTCATTCGACGATCGCGATCGGATGCACGGGAGGAAAGCACCGCTCGGTCGCGATGTCCGAGGAGCTGGCGCGGCGTCTTGACGGCATACCGGGCGTCGCCGTGAACGTGCGACACCGCGACCTGGGACGGGAATGAGCGCCGTGTGCGACGGTGCGGCGGCGCCGGGCCTTGTAAGCTTGTCCTTTGCGCCGCGACCCGGCGCGCAGGATCGTGAAGGAGTCCCGTGGCACTAACCACCGACGTCAAGGCTGAGCTCGTCAGCATCCGCAACGCACCCCCGACGGTGCGCGTCGCGGAGGTGACGACCATTCTTCGCTTCGCGGGTGGCCTGCACTCCATCGCCGGGCGCGTTGCCGTCGAGGCCGAGGTGGACGCCGAGACTCTCGCCAAGCGCGTCAGCCGCGATCTCGCCGAGATCTATGGGGTGCGCCCCGAGATCGCGCAGGTCAAGTCGAGCACAGTGCAGCCGAGTGGCGCGACCGATGGCGCCCGCTGGGCGGTGCGCGTGATCGGCGCCGGTGAGACGCTGGCACGCCAGACCGGACTGCTCGACGCCCGTCGTCGTCCGGTGCGCGGACTCCCGAACCGTCTCACCACGGGTTCGCCCGAGGAGCTCGCCGGCATCTGGCGTGGTGCGTTCCTCGCCTCCGGCTCGCTGAGCGAGCCCGGCCGCTCCGCCATGCTCGAGGTCGCGTGCCCGTCAGGAGAGGCAGCCATGGCGCTCGTCGGAGCCGCTCACCGGCTCGGGGTCGCGGCCAAGGCCCGAGAGGTGCGCGGGCTGCCGCGCGTCGTCGTGCGCGAGGGTGAGGCGATTCAGAAGATCCTCACGATCATGGGTGCGCGCCGCACTGCCGTGGCCTGGGAGGAGATGCGGCAGCGCCGCGAGGTGCGGGCAGGGGTGAACCGTCTGGTGAACTTCGACGACGCCAACCTGCGACGATCCGCGCAGGCCGCCGTGGCCGCCTGCGCGCGCGTCGAGCGCGCCCTGGAGATCCTCGGCGACGACGTGCCCGACCATCTGCGCACCGCCGGCAACCTCCGACTGGCACACCGCGACGCGAGCCTCGACGAGCTCGGTCACCACGCCGATCCGCCCCTCACCAAGGACGCGGTCGCCGGTCGCATCCGACGTCTGCTGGCGATGGCCGACAAGCGGGCGCAGCAGGACGGCATCCCTGGCACCGAGTCGGCCGTTCCGGTCGGGCTCGACGACTAGATCGGGTCGTCATCCGGGAAGGATTCCCCCGCGAGGCGGGTTGCCGTCAGTAGGATGAGAGACGTCCGCCCTGTGACGCACTTCGGCGTGGCAGGGGATCGGCAAGCGCCGCGGCGCGGCGCGGATTGGATGAATTCGACATGGCGACTTATACGCTTCCCGACCTTCCCTACGACTTCGCGGCTCTCGAACCGCACATCAGCGGCAAGATCATGGAACTGCACCATGACAAGCACCACGCCGCGTACGTCGCGGGTGCGAATGCCGCACTCGACGCCCTCGCCGAGGCGCGCGAGACCGGCAACCTGGCGAACGTCAACAAGCTCGAGAAGGACCTCGCGTTCAACCTCGGCGGACACGTCAACCACTCGATCTTCTGGACCAACCTCTCGCCCGAGGGCGGCGGACAGCCCGATGGTGAGCTGAAGGCGGCCATCGACGAGTTCTTCGGCTCGTTCGAGAAGTTCCAGGCCCACTTCGCCGCGGCCGCGGCCGGAATCCAGGGCTCGGGCTGGGCCGTGCTCAGCTGGGACCCGATCGGCGCACGACTGATCATCCAGCAGCTGTTCGACCAGCACGCCAACACGGCGCAGGGCACCGTCCCGCTGTTCCAGCTCGACATGTGGGAGCACGCCTTCTACCTCGACTACCTCAACGTGAAGGCCGACTACATCAAGGCCGCGTGGAACATCGCCAACTGGCAGAACGTCGCGCAGCGCTTTGAAACAGCGCGTGAGAAGACCTCCGGACTGCTGGTACTGTCGTAAAAGATGGGCGTCCTGACGGGCGAAATGCCCGTCAGGACGCCGTTGTCCGCGCTTTCTGCGAGATTCTCGCATTTCCTCGATTAAGAACCAGGAGACTTTCGTGTCTGTCAAGATCGGTATCAACGGCTTCGGTCGTATCGGAAGAAACTTCCTCCGCGCAGCTCTCGCACAGAACGCGGACCTCGAGATCGTCGCGGTCAACGACCTCACCGACAACGCCGCGCTCGCTCACCTGCTGAAGTACGACTCGGTCGGCGGCCCCCTGGGCGTCGAGGTCTCCCACGAGGGCGACGTCATCACCGTCGGCGGCAAGGCCATCAAGGTGTTCGAAGAGCGCGACCCCGCCAACCTCCCCTGGGGCGACCTGGGCGTCGACGTCGTCATCGAGTCGACCGGACGCTTCACCAAGGCGGCGGACGCGGGCAAGCACATCGCCGGCGGCGCAAAGAAGGTCATCATCTCGGCACCGGGCACGGACGTCGACGGCACCTTCGTCATGGGCGTGAACGAAGACACCTACGACGCCGCCAGCATGAACATCATCTCGAACGCGTCGTGTACGACGAACTGCCTCGCGCCTCTGGCGAAGGTCTTCAACGACAAGTTCGGTATCCAGCGCGGCTTCATGATGACCGCACACGCCTACACCGCAGACCAGAACCTGCAGGACGGTCCGCACAGCGACCTGCGCCGTGCGCGCGCGGCAGCGATCAACATCGTTCCCGCCTCGACCGGCGCCGCCAAGGCGATCGGCCTCGTACTGCCCGAGCTGAACGGCAAGCTGAGCGGCTCGTCGTACCGCGTGCCCGTCCCCACTGGCTCTATCGTCGACCTCACGATCGTCTCGGACCGTGACGACCTCACCGTCGACGAGATCAACGCCGCGTACCGCGAGGCCGCTGCCGAGGGTCGTCTGCAGGGCATTCTCGAGTACACCGAGGATCCGATCGTCTCGAGCGACATCCAGCTCAACCCGCACTCGTCGATCTTCGACTCCGAGCTGACCAATGTCAGTGGCAACCTCGTCAAGGTGTCGAGCTGGTACGACAACGAGTGGGGCTACTCGAACCGCCTCGTCGATCTGACCGAGTACGTCGCCGAGCGTCTCTGATCAGATGAGCCTGCGCACCCTCGATTCACTAGGGACGCTCGACGGCAAGCGCGTCATCGTCCGGTGTGATCTCAACGTCCCCCTGCGGGACGGCGAGATCACGGACGATGGCCGCGTGCGCGCGTCGCTGCCGACCCTGAAGAAGCTGACCGACGCCGGCGCACGGGTCATCGTGTGCTCGCACCTCGGGCGCCCCGACGGGGCACCCGACCCGCAGTACAGTCTGAAGCCGGTCGCCGATCGCCTCTCGGAGCTGCTCGGCGCCGAGGTCGCGTTCGCCGCCGACACGGTCGGGGATTCCGCGCAGCAGGCCGTCGCCGCGCTGCACGACGGCGAAGTCGTCGTCCTCGAGAACCTCCGGTTCAACCCGGGGGAGACCTCGAAGGACGACGCCGAGCGTCGCGCCTTCGCCACCGAACTGGCTTCCCTCGGCGACGCGATGGTGTCGGACGGCTTCGGCGTCGTGCACCGCAAGCAGGCCAGTGTGTACGACCTGGCTCAGCTGCTGCCCTCGGCAGCGGGGCTGCTCATCGCGGCGGAACTCGACGTCCTCGACAGACTGACCGAGAACCCCGAGCGGCCGTACACGGTCGTCTTGGGCGGTTCGAAGGTCAGCGACAAGCTCGGCGTCATCTCGCATCTGCTCCCGCGCGTCGACCGCCTGCTCATCGGCGGCGGCATGCTGTTCACCTTCCTTGCCGCACAGGGCCACGCCGTGGCATCCAGTCTGCTCGAGAAGGACCAGCTCGAGACGGTGCGTGGCTACATTGCGGAGGCGAAGGAGCGCGGGGTCGATCTTGTGCTGCCCAGCGACGTGGTCGTGGCGTCGTCGTTCGCCGCGGATGCCGAGCACGAGATCGTGCCGGCGGATGCCATCGAGCAGAGCTCGTTCGGCGCATCCGGCATCGGACTCGACATCGGACCGCAGACCGCAGCGGCGTTCGCCGACGCGGTGAGCGCGTCCAAGACGGTGTTCTGGAACGGACCCATGGGCGTGTTCGAGTTCCCGGCGTTCGCGGCAGGCACCAAGGCCGTCGCGCAGGCGCTCACTGAAGTCGACGGTCTCGGCGTCGTCGGCGGGGGAGACTCTGCCGCCGCCGTGCGCCAGCTCGGCTTCGACGACGATCAGTTCGGACACATCTCGACGGGCGGAGGCGCCAGCCTCGAGTTCCTCGAGGGCAAGAAACTCCCAGGCCTGGAGGTACTCGGATGGCATTGAAGCGAACCCCGCTCATCGCGGGCAACTGGAAGATGAACCTCGACCATCTGCAGGCTGTCGCGACGGTGCAGAAGCTGCACTGGACGCTGAAGGACGCCGGTCACGAGGGCGACTCGGTCGAGGTGGCAGTGTTCCCCCCGTTCACCGACATCCGCAGCGTGCAGACGCTGATCGACGCCGACAAGATCCCGTTCGCCCTCGGCGCGCAGGATCTCTCGGCGCACGACTCGGGTGCGTACACCGGCGAGGTCTCGGGGGCGTTCCTGTCGAAGCTGAACGTCGGATACGTCATCATCGGTCATTCCGAGCGACGCGAGTACCACGCCGAGACCGACGAGCTCGTAGGCGCCAAGGTCAAGGCTGCGCTGAAGCACGGCCTGGTGCCGGTGATCTGCGTGGGTGAGACCGCCGAGGATCTGGAGAGGTTCGGCGCGAGCGCCGTGCCCGCCGGACAGCTCGAGACGGCTCTCGCGGGCGTGCCCGCCTCGGCGGACATCGTCGTGGCGTACGAGCCCGTGTGGGCAATCGGGTCCGGCCAGGCGGCGACGCCCGCGCAGGCGCAGGAGGTGTGCGCCGCGCTTCGCGGCGTGATCGCGAAGACGCTCGATGAGGATGCTGCCGCGCGCACCCGCGTGCTGTACGGCGGATCCGTCAAGTCGGGCAACATCGCGAGCTTCCTGCGCGAACCCGACATCGATGGCGCTCTGGTGGGCGGTGCGAGCCTCGTCGTGGACGAGTTCGCGGCGATCGTCCGCTTCGAAAAGCACGTCGGGGTGTGACCGAGCGGGGCGCGCGAGCGCCCCGCCCCTATAATTGACGGCTAGGCGGACCGACCGGTCCCCGTGAAAGGCTTCTTCGTGCAGGTACTCGAGTTCGTGCTGCAGGTGCTGATGGGCGTCACCAGCGTTCTGCTGACGCTCCTCATCCTTCTCCACAAGGGCCGTGGTGGTGGCCTCTCCGACATGTTCGGCGGCGGTATGTCCGCAGCCGTCGGATCGTCGGGGCTCGCCGAGCGGAACCTCAACCGGTTCACCGTCGTGCTGGCCCTGGTGTGGTTCGTGTCCATCGTGGCCCTCGGCCTCATCACGAAGTTCCAGGTGATCTGATGGCTACCGGTGGCAACGCGATCCGCGGCACGCGGGTCGGATCAGGCCCGATGGGCGAGCAGGACCACGGCTACCACGCCGACCGCATCGCGGTGTCGTACTGGGACGGTCTGGGCAACGAGACGGTGCGCTACTTCGCTGCCGGGCTGCCCGACGAGGAGATCCCCGAGACGATCGATCACCCGCAGAGCGGGCTGCCCGCCGGTCGCGACCGCAGCAACCCGCCGGCGCTGGCCAAGGCCGAGCCCTACAAGACGCACCTCGCCTATGTGAAGGAGCGTCGCACCGACGAGGAGGCCGAGCAGCTCCTCGAGGATGCACTCACTCAGCTCCGCGAGCGACGCGGCGGCAACTGAGACCGAACGGAAGAACCCCCGGAGCTTCGGCTCCGGGGGTTCTTCCGTATCTGCAACTGGAGGGGATGACGGGAATCGAACCCGCGTCATTAGTTTGGAAGACTAAGGCTTTACCATTAAGCTACATCCCCGCTCATGGAGGCTTGCGCCACCTCGGCGTCTCCGCTGTGCGAAGCGCCTCGTAAAGCATAGCGGACAGTTGGACCGTCCCCGTCCGTTAGACTCGTGGAGGCCGATCCCGTGCGCGCGGGTTCAAGCCGGGGCGTAGCTCAGCTTGGTAGAGCGCCCGCTTTGGGAGCGGGAGGTCGCAGGTTCAAATCCTGTCGCCCCGACCACGGCCGACCAGACTTCACGACCGCGCCGTTCGTGCGGAAACCACAAGGAGAAACACCAGCATGGCCAACAGCACCGTCGAGAAGCTTTCCCCCACCCGGGTCAAGCTCACCATCACGGTCACCCCTGAGGACCTCAAGCCCAGCATCGAGCACGCATACGAGCACATCGCTCAGGACGTGCAGATCCCCGGCTTCCGCAAGGGCAAGGTCCCGGCGCCGATCATCGACCAGCGCGTCGGCCGTGGCGCCGTCATCGAGCACGCGGTGAACGAGGGCCTCGACAAGTTCTTCCGCGAGGCCGCCGCAGAGCACAACGTGCGCATGGTCGGCCGTCCCGCAGCCGACATCACCCAGTGGCCGAGCGACAAGGACTTCTCCGGCGACCTGCTGGTCGACATCGAGGTCGACGTGCGTCCCGAGATCGAGCTGCCCGACCTGTCGGAGATCACGATCACCGTCGACGCCGTCGAGGCCGACGAGGCTGCACTGGACGCGGAGCTCGACGAGCTGCGTGCCCGCTTCGGAACGCTCATCCCCGTCGACCGCCCCGCCATGAAGGGTGACTTCGTCGACCTCGACCTGGTCGCCAACATCGACGGCGCCGAGATCGACCGCGCTGACGGCGTCTCGTACGAGATCGGCTCCGGACAGCTGCTCGAGGGCATCGACGAGGCGCTCGAGTTGCTGACCGCCGGTGAGGAGACCACCTTCCGCTCGACGCTGGTCGGTGGCGACCACGCCGGTGAGGAGGCCGAGGTGGCCGTCGTGCTCAAGGCCGTCAAGGAGCGCGAGCTTCCCGAGGCCGACGACGACTTCGCACAGATGGCGTCGGAGTTCGACACTATCGCCGAACTGCGCGACAGTCTCGCCGAGCGCGTCGCACAGCAGGGCGTGTTCACCCAGGGTGCCGCCGCGCGGGACCAGCTCATCGAGACGCTGCTCGAGAAGGTCGAGATCCCCGTTCCGCCGCAGCTGATCGAGGACGAGGTGCACAACCACCTCGAGTCGGAAAACCGTCTCGAAGACGACGAGCACCGCGCCGAGGTCGCCGAGGCCAGCGAGAAGCAGTTCCGCACGCAGGTGCTACTCGACACGATCGCCGAGAACGCGAACGTGCAGGTCTCGCAGGAGGAGCTCAGCCAGTACCTGATCCAGTCGGCTGCCCAGTACGGCATGCAGCCGCAGGAGTTCGTCGAGGCGCTGCAGGGCGCGGGCCAGCTGCAGGCCCTCGTCGGCGAGGTCGCCCGCAACAAGGCACTCGCCGCCACGCTCGGCAAGGTGACCATCGTCGACAGCAACGGCGAGCCCGTCGACCTGTCGGAGTTCATCGGCGACGCCGAGGACGAGGCTGCTGACGACGAGGCCGCGACCGACGAGGCCGCGACCGACGAGGCTCCCGCCGAAGCCGCCGAGGACAAGCCGGCCAAGAAGAAGGCCCCGGCGAAGAAGAAGGCTGCCGCAAAGAAGGACGACGCCGACAAGGCCGAGTGATCGACGCGCACTGACGGAGGGGCGGATGCTGACAGCATCCGCCCCTCTGTCTTCTGCGGGCGGTGTCGTCCCGCCACGCTGATATGCCGACGGCGAACACGGGCGAAGCGCCTTCCGCCCGCCGGTAGATTCGAATCACCGAAACACGGAAACAGGAGCTGACATGGCTGAACCACTGATGGCGACCAGCGTCTTCGACAGGCTGCTCAAGGATCGCATCATCTGGCTGGGCTCTGAGGTGCGCGATGAGAACGCGAATGAGATCTGCGCGAAGATCCTCCTTCTCGCCGCCGAGGATCCCGAGAAGGACATCTACCTCTACATCAACTCGCCCGGTGGCTCGATCACCGCGGGCATGGCCATCTACGACACCATGCAGTTCGTGCCGAACGACATCGTCACCGTGGGCATCGGCATGGCCGCCTCGATGGGGCAGCTGCTGCTGACCAGCGGCACCAAGGGCAAGCGCTACATCACGCCGAACGCCCGCGTTCTGCTGCACCAGCCGCACGGTGGCTTCGGCGGCACCTCGAGCGACATCCAGACTCAGGCGCAGCTGATCCTCTCGATGAAGCGCCGCCTCGCCGAGATCACGGCCGGACAGACGGGCAAGAGCGTCGAGCAGATCAACGAGGACGGTGACCGCGATCGCTGGTTCACCGCTGATGAGGCTCTCGAGTACGGATTCGTCGACCACATCCGCGAGCACGCCAGTGACGTGCACGGCGGCGGCGGCACCGGCGCGGACAAGTAAGGCAGGAAGACACACATGTACACCCCCACATTCCGTGCTGCCGGCAACCTGCCCTCCAGCCGCTACGTGCTCCCGCAGTTCGAGGAGCGCACGGCGTACGGCTTCAAGCGTCAGGACCCGTACAACAAGCTGTTCGAAGACCGTGTGATCTTCCTCGGCGTGCAGGTCGACGATGCCTCGGCCGACGACGTGATGGCCCAGCTGCTGGTGCTCGAGAGCCAGGACGCCGAGCGCGACATCACGATGTACATCAACTCGCCCGGCGGATCGTTCACGGCCATGACCGCGATCTACGACACCATGCAGTACGTCGCACCGCACATCCAGACCGTCGTGCTCGGTCAGGCGGCATCCGCCGCGTCGGTGCTGCTGGCAGCCGGTGCGCCCGGCAAGCGGCTCGCGCTGCCCAACGCTCGCGTGCTGATGCACCAGCCGGCGATGGGCGAGGCCGGCCACGGTCAGGCATCCGACATCGAGATCCAGGCGGCGGAGATCCTGCGCATGCGCACGTGGCTGGAGGAGACCATGGCCAAGCACACCGGCAAGGCGGCGGAGCAGGTCAACAAGGACATCGACCGCGACAAGATCCTCTCCGCTCAGGAGGCGCTCGAGTACGGCATCGTCGACCAGGTGCTCAGCTCGCGCAAGCGCAGCAGCTGATCACCTTCCGTCGAGGCCCCCTCTGGCCGTCGACGCCCCTCCTCAGATACGTCTGCAGGGTGGGGCCTCGACGACGGGAGGGGGCTTCGGCGTTAAGTAGTGAGCGCGCCCACAACGGATGCGCAGCACGACAGCATCCGACTGCTCATCTGAGCAGGCGAGTGCGCGCGCGTCGGTGGCGTCGTAGGCTGAATCCGTGAGGAGGATGCCGTGGACGACGAACTGCTGATGGTGCGTGTCGCCGAGCTCTCGTATGACGAGAACAAGACGCAGGACGAGATCGGCGCACTGCTCGGCATCTCCCGCTGGAAGGTCGGCCGGCTGCTCGTGCAGGCGCGCGAGCACGGCATCGTCCGCATCGAGATCGTGCACCCCCGCGCCCGCCGACTCGGTGTCGAGCGGGCGCTCGTCGAGCGCTTCGAGCTGACGGATGCCGTCGTGGTTCCCACCTCCGACGAGCCGGATGCCCTGCTGCAGCGCGTCGCCGCGGCCGCAGCCGATCTGCTCACGGCGCTTCGCCCGGTTCCGCGGGTGCTGGCGGTCAGCTGGGGGCGCACCCTCACCGCCGTCGCCGATGCGCTGCCCCAGGGCTGGGCGACTGGCGTCACCGTCGTGCAGGCCAATGGGGGAGTGAGCCTCAACCGTCGCTCCGGCGGCGCCGCATCGGTCGCCGTCACGATGGCGCAGCGCGGCAGCGGGCAGGCCGTCCTGCTCCCCAGCCCCGCCATCCTCGAGCGCATCGAGACGAAGCAGGCCATCGAGTCCGATCGCACCATCGCCGCGATCCTCGACCAGGCCGCGCACGCGAACACGTTCCTGTTCACGGCGGGCCCGTGCGATCCGGCATCCGCTCATGTCGAGAACGGCTACCTCAGCGCCGACGACATCGCCGAGCTCGCCGGCCGCGGCGCCGTCGGCGACGTGCTGGGCCGCTACGTCGACGCGGACGGCAACATCGTCGACCCGCAGCTCGACGCCCGCACGGTGGGCGTCGCACTGGACCGGGTGCGCTCGGCACCCCGATCGATCTTCGTCACCGCGGGTGCCGCCAAGCACGACATCGCGCGTACAGTCGTGAGCAACGGGCTGTGCAGCGTCCTGGTGACTGACGAATCCACAGCACAAGCACTCTTGGAGGAGATGTGACGACCACGGAACTGGCCCGCCGAACGGCGGTGGACGTGCTCGGCGGTGAACCCGACGACCAGACCCTGCGACGCTTCCTGCATGGTCTCCCCGGTGTCGACGCCGTAGGCCTCGAGCAGCGTGCCGCTGCCCTCGGCACGCGCTCGATCAAGACGACCTCGAAGGCGTGGGCACTCGACAAGATCATCTCGCTGATCGACCTGACGACGCTCGAGGGCGCCGACACCGCGGGCAAGGTGCGCTCGCTGGTCGCGAAGGCGAAGACTCCGGATGCTGCAGACCCGAGCACCCCGCTGGTCGCCGCCGTCTGCGTGTACGGCGACATGGTCGGACACGCCATCGAAGCGCTCGGCTCGCTGCACGGCGACCCCGACGACGGCAGGATCTCGGTCGCCGCGGTGGCCACAGCCTTCCCGTCCGGTCGCTCCTCGCTGCAGATCAAACTGGCCGACACCGCCGAGGCGGTCGCCGCCGGCGCGGACGAGATCGACATGGTCATCGACCGCGGAGCGTTCCTGGAAGGGCGCTACGGGCTCGTGTTCGACCAGATCGCCCAGGTGAAGGAGGCCTGCCGCCGCGAGGACGGCACCTACGCGTCGCTGAAGGTGATCATGGAGACCGGCGAGCTGAACACCTACGACAACATCAAGCGCGCATCGTGGCTGTCGATCCTCGCCGGAGGCGACTTCATCAAGACCTCGACCGGCAAGGTGCAGCCGGCGGCGACCCTGCCCACCACGCTGCTGATGCTCGAGACGGTGCGCGACTGGCATCACGGCACCGGCGAGAAGATCGGCGTGAAGCCGGCGGGTGGCATCCGCGCCTCGAAGGATGCGATCAAGTACCTCGTCACCGTCGCCGAGACGGTGGGTGAGGAGTGGCTGCAGCCGCACCTGTTCCGCTTCGGCGCGTCGAGCCTGCTCAACGACGTGCTGCTGCAGCGCCAGAAGATCACCTCCGGCCACTACTCCGGCCCCGACTACGTCACGATCGACTGAGGACCCGATATGTCATTCCTGGAATATGCTCCGGCTCCGGAGTCGAAAGCGATCCTGAATCTGAAGGACAGCTACGGGCTGTTCATCGACGGTGAGTTCGTCGACGGAACCGGTTCGAGCTTCCACACCATCTCACCGGCCGACGAGAGCCGCATCGCCGAGGTCGCCTCGGCTTCCGATGAGGACATCGACCGCGCCGTCACCGCCGCGCGCCGCGCCCACGACAAGGTGTGGTCGAAGATGAGCGGCCGCGACCGCGGCAAGTACCTGTTCCGCATCGCGCGTCTCGTGCAGGAGCGGGCCCGCGAGCTCGCCGTCGCCGAGAGCCTCGACAACGGCAAGCCGATCAAGGAGAGCCGCGATGTGGATGTACCGCTGGTGGCATCCTGGTTCTTCTACTACGCGGGCTGGGCCGACAAGCTCGACTACGCCGGTCTCGGCGCCAACCCGAAGGCCCTCGGGGTCGCCGGGCAGATCATCCCGTGGAACTTCCCGCTGCTGATGCTGGCGTGGAAGATCGCCCCGGCCCTCGCCGCGGGCAACACGGTGGTGCTCAAGCCCGCCGAGACCACGCCGCTGACGGCGCTGATCTTCGCCGAGATCGTGCAGCAGGCAGACCTCCCCGCCGGCGTCGTGAACATCGTCACGGGAGCCGGGGCCACCGGCGCGACGCTGGTGCGGCATGCGGACGTCGACAAGGTCGCGTTCACCGGATCGACCGGCGTCGGCCGCAACATCGCCAAGGCGATCGCCGGCACCGACAAGAAGGTCACCCTCGAGCTGGGCGGCAAGGCGGCGAACATCGTGTTCGACGACGCGCCGATCGACCAGGCCGTCGAGGGCATCGTCAACGGAATCTTCTTCAACCAGGGTCACGTGTGCTGCGCCGGCAGCCGTCTGCTGGTGCAGGAGTCGATCCACGATGAGGTCGTCGACCGGCTCAAGCGCCGTCTCTCGACCCTGCGTCTCGGCGACCCGCTCGACAAGAACACCGACATCGGCGCGATCAACTCGGCCGCGCAGCTGGAGCGCATCCGCGAGCTCAGCGACATCGGCGAGGCCGAGGGCGCCGAGCGGTGGACGGCCGAGTGCGCGATCCCCGAGAAGGGCTTCTGGTTCGCGCCGACGATCTTCACCGCCGTCGAGGCGTCGCACCGCATCGCCCGCGACGAGGTCTTCGGCCCCGTGCTGTCGGTGCTCACCTTCCGCACCCCCGCCGAGGCGATCGCCAAGGCGAACAACACGCCGTACGGACTGTCAGCCGGCATCTGGAGCGACAAGGGATCCCGCATCCTCGCCGTCGCCGACCGGCTGCGCGCCGGTGTGGTGTGGGCGAACACGTTCAACCGTTTCGACCCGTCGAGCCCGTTCGGCGGGTACAAGGAGTCCGGCTACGGCCGGGAGGGCGGCCGTCACGGTCTGACCGCATACCTGAAGGGAGCCTCGGCATGAGCAAGCGACTGACCGTACCGAAGACGTACAAGCTCGCCATCGGCGGCGCGTTCCCACGCAGCGAGTCCGGGCGCACCTTTGAGGTGCGCTCCGCCAAGGGCGCGTTCCTCGCGAACGCCGCGAAGGCGTCGCGGAAGGATGCCAGGGATGCCGTCGTCGCGGCGCGCAGCGCCGTGAAGGGCTGGTCGGGGGCCACAGCGTACAACCGCGGGCAGGTGCTGTACCGGGTCGCCGAGATCCTCGAGGGCCGGCGTGCGCAGTTCGTCGACGAGATCGCCGAGCAGGAGGGTGTCAGTGCCGCGGTCGCGGGAGCGCAGGTGGATGCCGCCGTCGACCTGTGGGTCTGGTACGCGGGCTGGTGCGACAAGTACGCACAGGTGGCGGGCAACGCCAACCCCGTCTCCGGGCCGTACTTCAACATCTCGGTGCCCGAGCCGACCGGCGTGGTCGCCACGGTGGCACCGCAGGACTCGGCTCTGCTCGGCCTGGTCTCGGCGATCGCACCGGCGCTTGTGACCGGCAACGCCGTGGTAGTCGTCGCCAGTGAGCGGTTCCCGCTGTCGGCGATCAGTCTCGCCGAGGTGCTCGCCACCAGCGATGTGCCCGGGGGCGTCGTCAACGTGCTCACCGGATCGCCCGCCGAGATCGCGCCGTGGCTGGCATCCCACGCCGACGTCAACGCGCTCGACCTCACGGGTGCCGGCGACCTCGACTGGGTCGACCTCGAGATCGCCGCCGCTGACACGCTCAAGCGCGTGCTGCGTCCCGGCTCCGCTGAGGCGAGCCTCGATCGGATCACGGCGTTCACCGAGACGAAGACTGTCTGGCACACCAAGTCGATGGTGTGACCCGTCTCGGACGGTGACACCCGCACCCCGCTCGGCTCCGCCGGGCGGGGTATTCGCGTGCGCGGGGAGGCTCAGGCTACGGCCGCAGGATGAGCACATCGCCGGGCTGGATCTGTTTCGGACCGAAGCGGTCGTTGTAGGCGCCCACAGTGACGTAGTCGATGCAGAATCGCTCGCCGATCGCTATTAGCGAATCGCCGGACTCGACGGTGTACGTCTCGATCAATCCGTCTGCGTTGTAGCCGACCTCGCCGGATGCGAGATCGGACGCACCCATGTCGACGAGTTCGCCGCCGAGCTGTGCGCGCGGATCGTGCGCACCATAGGGATGGATCGCGGCGTTCGACGCGCAACCACCCGGGCCGTCCGCCGAGAACCAGGTGCCGTTGCCCGCGTAGATGAGTCCGTCGCCGTCGGTATCGCTCTGTTCGGGCCGGCCATCAGGCGGTGGTGTCAGCGCCGGCGGCCCCTCAGCGGTCGCCGGTTCCTGAGTGGTGGCCGGCTGCTGGCTGGAGGCCGGCCGTTGAGTGGTCACCGGGACGGGTGAGGCGGAGGTCGTCCCAGGCTCGGCGGCGCAGGCCGCGAGCGTGAGCGCCACGAGCGGGACGGCGAAGGGGACGAGGCGGCGACGCATACTCCGTACTGTACGGCGGCTGGGACGGCGGCGTGATCGTGTCGCCGACCTTTGTCCTGTCTGCGCGCCGATCCGCCCCGGTGTCCGTGCGTACGGTTAGGCTCGGAAGACGATCCCTTGATCCCCCGAGGAGGACGCGCATGGCCCGCATCGGTGAAAGCGCTGACCTGTTCAAATGCTCTTTCTGCGGAAAGAGCCAGAAGCAGGTGCAGCAGCTCATCGCCGGCCCCGGCGTGTACATCTGCGATGAGTGCGTCGAGCTGTGCAATGAGATCATCGAGGAGCGCATGGCCGAGGCCGGCAACGGACCGGTCGCCGACTTCGATCTGCCCAAGCCGCGCGAGATCTTCTCGTTCCTCGAGGAGTACGTCGTCGGGCAGGACCCCGCCAAGCGCGCGCTGGCCGTCGCCGTGTACAACCACTACAAGCGCGTCCGCGCACGCGGCACGCTGCAGCCGGCGGAGCAGAAGGCCGAAGACGTCGAGGTCGCCAAGAGCAATATTCTGATGCTCGGGCCGACCGGCTGCGGCAAGACCTACTTGGCGCAGACCCTCGCGAAGCGACTGAACGTGCCCTTCGCCGTCGCCGACGCGACAGCTCTCACCGAGGCGGGCTACGTCGGCGAAGACGTCGAGAACATCCTGCTCAAGCTGCTGCAGGCCGCCGACTACGACACCAAGCGCGCTGAGACCGGCATCATCTACATCGACGAGATCGACAAGATCGCCCGCAAGGCCGAAAACCCCTCGATCACCCGCGATGTGTCGGGCGAGGGCGTGCAGCAGGCACTGCTGAAGATCCTCGAGGGAACCGTCGCCTCGGTGCCGCCGCAGGGCGGCCGCAAGCACCCGCACCAGGAGTTCCTGCAGATCGACACGACGAACGTGCTGTTCATCGTCGCGGGTGCGTTCGCCGGTCTCGAAGACATCATTTCGGCCCGCGTCGGCAAGCACGGTGTCGGTTTCGGAGCGCCGCTGCACGACAAGGGCAAAGACCTCGACCTGTTCGGGGAGGTGCTGCCGGAGGACTTGCACAAGTTCGGGCTGATCCCCGAGTTCATCGGCCGCCTGCCCGTCGTCACTTCGGTGTCGCCGCTCGACCAGGAGGCGCTCATCGAGATCCTCACCGGCCCCCGCAACGCACTGGTCAAGCAGTACCAGCGCATGTTCGAGCTCGACGGGGTGCAACTGGAGTTCGAAGACGACGCGCTGGCATCGATTGCCGACCTCGCGGTGGAGCGCAAGACCGGGGCGCGCGGCCTGCGTGCGATCCTCGAAGACGTGCTGGGCCCGATCATGTTCGAGATCCCCTCGGCCGAGGATGTCTCGAAGGTCGTCGTCACCAAGGCCGCTGTCGAAGAGGGCGCGGCCCCGACGGTGGTCATGTCGCGCAAGCGCAAGAGCGCCTGAGCGGCGTGGCCGACGATCGTCCGACGCCCTGGCAGGTCGTCGGCAGTCAGCGGATCGTCAAGGATCGCTGGATCGACCTGCGCGCCGACTCGTGCGTCGACGGCCGCGGAGTCACCATCGCGCCGTACTACGTGCTCGAACCGGCCGACTGGATCACGGTGCTCGCGCTCGACGAAGAGGACCGAGCCGTCACGGTCGAGGAGTACCGTCATGGCGCGGGCATCGTGGCGATCGGTGTCGTCGGCGGCGCCGTGGACGCAGGCGAGACCCCCACGGATGCCGCGCTGCGCGAACTCCGCGAAGAGACCGGATACGTCGCGGGCGAGATCATCGATCTCGGAGCGACCTGGGCGAACTGGGGCAACCACACCAATCGGTCACACCACTTCCTCGCCCGCGGATGTCGACGTGCCGCGGAACAGTCCCTCGACGACACCGAGCTGATCAGCGTGCACCTCGAAGACCTCGAGCCCCTCGGCGCTCGACTCGAACAGAGCTACCACCTGCTGACCTGGCTCAAGGCGATGGAGTGGCTGCGCGCGGAACGAGCTCACTGAGCAGCACGGTGTCGTGGTCGCCCTCCCAGAGCGCGGATCGGCGCAGTTCGAATCCGGACGCCGCTGCCGTCTCGCTGATCGCATCGACCGAGCCGAACGGTGCGTTGTTGCGTACATAGGGCCGGTCGAGTGTCGGCGCCGAGTCGAAGTGCTGCTCCGCGCGCTGCACAAAAGTCGCGGTGACGACTCGGCCGATGGGGCGCAGCACACGGCGCCACTCGGCGAACGCACCGGCCGTGTCGGGGATGAGATGAAGCGCGGTGACGCACAGCACCAGGTCGACCGTGGCATCCCCCAGCGGCAGCGCGGCAGCATCCGCCTCGATCCACTCGGCATCGGGGAGAATTGCGCGGGCCTCACGAAGCATGCCTGGCGAGATGTCCACGCCGATGAGTCGCGGACGCGGATTCTGGGCGCGCAGCGCCCGAAGCGCCAGGCCGGTGCCGGTCGCGACGTCGAGCACCGTCTCGACGCCGTCGTGAACGGCGAACTCAGCCGCCGCGCGTGCGACCGCCTGGTGCATCAGATCTTCGTCGTACACGGGTGCGCGCCGGTCGAACGCATCCCGGATCGCGTCCAGCTGCTCAGACATCGAGGCCGCGGCGCTTCAGCAGCGGCGCGATCTCGGCATCCCGGCCGCGGAAGTCGCGGTAGGCCTCCAGCGGGTCCTTCGACCCGCCGACGCCCAGCAGGCGCTGCCGAAACCGGTCGCCGTTCTCCCGGGTGAGTCCGCCGTTCGTCTTGAACCACTCGACGGTATCGGCGTCGAGCACCTCGCTCCAGATGTACGAGTAGTACCCCGCGCTGTAGCCGCCCGAGAAGACGTGCGCGAAGTACGTAGACGAGTACCGGGTCGGCACCACAGGGTTCCGCAGACCGATGTCGGCCAGCGCGGCGGCCTCGAAGGCTGCCACGTCGCCCGCCTCGGCGCCAGCCGGCAGGCGGTGCCAGGCCTGGTCGAGCCAGGCCGCGGCCAGGTACTCGCTGGTGGCGTGGCCCTGGTCGAAGGTCTCCGAGGCGCGCAGACGCTCGACGACCGCCGGGTCGAGCGGCTCTCCGGTCTCGTGATGGCGCGCATAGTTCTGCAGCACCTCGTCCCACAGGATCCACATCTCGTTGACCTGGCTGGGGAACTCGACGAAGTCGCGGAACACGTTGGTGCCCGAGAAGTGCGGGTAGGTGACGCGGGCGAAGAGCCCATGCAGCGCATGCCCGAACTCGTGGAACAGCGTGGTCACCTCATCGAGCGTGAGCAGGGTCGGCTGACCGTCGCCCGGCTGCGAGACGTTGAGGTTGTTCGCCACGACCGGCAGCGTGCCGCGAAGCGCGGATTCGCTGACGATCGGGTTCATCCAGGCGCCGCCGCGCTTGGTGTCGCGCGTGTACAGATCGAGCACGTACAGCCCCACCGGGGAGCCGTCTGCATCGTGCACTTCGAAGACCCGCGCACTCGGGTGGTACGCGGGGATGTCGGTGCGCTCGGTGAAGCGGATGCCGTAGAGCTGCGTCGCCGCGAAGAACACACCGTCGTGCAGCACCCGCTCGGCCTCGAAGTACGGACGCAGCGCCGCGGTGTCGATGTCGTACTGAGCGCGGCGGACCTTCTCGGTGTAGAACGCCCAGTCGTGCGCCTTCAGGGCGAACGGCTCCGGTTCGGTGCTGTCGATGATCTCCTGCAGCGCCGCTCGCTCGCTCTCGGCGTTGCGCGCGGCCGGGATCGCCAGCTCGCGCAGCATCCGCTCCACCGCCTCGGGGGAGCCGGCCGTCTCGTCGGCGGTGATGTATGCGGCGTGCGACGCGTAGCCGAGCAGCGCCGAGCGCTCGGCGCGCAGCGTGACGATCTCGGTGAGCACCGCGCTGTTGTCGTGGTCATCGCCGCGCGTGGCGCGAGAGAGCGAGGCTGCCATGATGCGGCGGCGGCTCTCGCGCACGGTGAGCGAGGCGAGGTACGGATGCCCGCTGAACAGCGGCAGCGAGACCAGGTACTGCCCCTCCAGTCCACGATCCGCGGCGGCCCGTGCGGTAGCGCTGAGCTCGCCGGCGGAGAGGCCGTCGAGCTCGGCGGCATCCGAGAAGATCACCGCGAGGTCGTTCGTGTCGCCGAGCAGGTTCTTCTCGAACGTCGTGCTCAGCGTGGACAGGCGCTGGTTCAGCTCGGTCAGCCGCTCCTTCGCGGCGTCATCGAGTGCGGCCCCGGCATGGGTCATCTCGCGGAAGTGCCGCTGCACGAGGTAGCGCTGCTCGGCGGTGAGATCGGATCGCTCGTCGAGGTGCTCATGCACCTGAGACACGCGCCAGTACAGCTGCGCGTCCAGCAGGACCGCATCCTGGTGCGCGGCCATCAGCGGGGCGAGTTCTTCGTCGATCGCCTGGATCTCGGGCGTCGCATCGGCGGAGCTGACGGTGTAGAACGCGTGGGCGACCCGGTCGATCAGTTCACCGCTGCGCTCGAGCGCCTCGATCGTGTTCTCAAACGTCGGCATCGATCGGACCACCGTCAGTGCCCGGATCTCGGCCAGCTGCTGCGCGAAGCCCTCGCGGAACGCGGGCATGTAGTGCTCGGGGAGGATCACCCGGTAGTCGGGCATTCCGTAGGGGAGCGAAGAGGCGGACAGGAGCGGGTTCGTGGCCACGGTCATCCAGAGAGTCTACGGCGCAGGTCGCGGGTCCCCGGAGGCGTGCCCGTCAGCCGCTCAACCGGGCCATCACCCCTCGCAGACCGTCGACGACGATGCGCACGCTGCGTCGCCGCAGGGTCTCGGGGCGGGCGAGCAGATCGATCATGCGGTGGTTGCCCACGCCGTGCAGGGGGAGGCGCACGATGTCTCGGTCGTCCACGCTGCGCGAGGTGTACCGCGGCAGCATCCCGATCACACCGCCGGCGGCGACGACCGCCGCGACGGCGCCGTAGTCGTTGATGCGGTGCTGCACCTGCGGCGTGCGGTTCGCGACCGCGGCGATCGCCCGCAGCACGTCGTCGGGCGAGTACCCGATGCGGCTGGTCACCCAGCGCTCGCCGGCGACGTCGGCCGGCGTCACCGAGGGGCGCCGGGCGAGTGGGTGAGAAGCGGCGACGGCGACGTCGAGCGGCTCGCGCACCAGCGTGAGACTGCGGATGCCGCGGGCAGGCCACGGCGGGGAGTGCTCCATCCGGTGTGCGAGCACGAGGTCGTACCGGGCGGTGAGCGCGGGGAACTCACTCTGTGCGACGTCCTCATCGGTCAGCTGCACGACGGGCGGATGCGGGGTCGCCGCAAGCTCGCGCAGCAGGGCGCCGAACAGCGCCTGTCCCACGCTGTGGAATCCGCTGATGCTGACCCCGCCCGAACGGTCGTGTTCGAATTCGTCGAGGGCGTTGCGTGCGGCGGCCATCGCGTCGATCGCATCGGCGCCTGCTGCGGCGAGCACCTCGCCCGCCGCCGTGAGGGCGAGCGTGCGCCCCTGCTTGCGGGTGAGCGGCGTGCGGAATCCGCGCTGCAGTGCCGCCAGCTGCTGAGACACCGCCGAGGGCGTCACTCGCAGAGCTTCTGCGACGGCCGTGACGCTGCCCAGGGTGCCCAGTTCGCGCAGGATCTGCAGCTGGTGGAGTTCCATTCACACAGTTTAGATCCGGCTTAATCAACCGTGCAGAAGATGGTGATTGCTCTACAAGATCCGCTGCGGTGTGATCGAGGTATGAAGGCACTGTTCAAGAGCAGTCCGCGGGCAGGACTCGAGCTGGTCGACCGCCCGGATCCGGTGGCGGGCACGGGTGAGGTCGTCATCCGCGTGCTGCGCACCGGCATCTGCGGCACCGATCTGCACATCCACCGCTGGGACGACTGGGCGGCATCCGCCATCGACACGCCGCTGATCCCCGGTCACGAGTTCTACGGCGAGGTGGTCGAGGTGGGGCCCCTCGTGCATGACATCGCGGTCGGCGATCGCGTCTCGGGCGAGGGCCACATCGTCTGCGGCACGTGCCGCAACTGTCGCGCGGGACGCCGGCAGATGTGCATCCGCACCATCGGTCTCGGCCTGCAGCGCGACGGCGCCTTCGCCGAGTACCTCTCCCTGCCCGCGACCAACGTGTGGGTGCATCACGAGGACGTCACCCCCGAGCTGGGCGCCATCTTCGACCCGCTCGGCAACGCCGTGCACACGGCCCTCACCTACCGCGTCGTCGGTGAGGACGTGCTCGTCACCGGGTGCGGGCCGATCGGCCTGATGTCGATCGCCGTGGCCCGGCACGCCGGTGCCCGCTACATCGTCGCCACCGATGTCAGCGCACCCCGCTTGGAGATGGCCGGACTCATGGGCGCCGACGAAGTCGTCGACGTCAAGCAGCACGACATCCACGAGGCGCAGACGGCGCTGGGCATGCGCGAGGGTTTCGACATCGGCTTCGAGATGAGCGGGGCGCCCACGGCGCTGCCGGCGATGATCGACAACATGAAGCACGGCGGCCAGATCGCCATGCTGGGCCTGCCCAGCATGGGCTTCGACATCGACTGGGGCAAGCTCGTCACGCACATGCTCACCATCAAGGGCATCTACGGGCGCGAGATGTTCGAGACCTGGAACGCGATGGGTGCCATGCTGCACACCAGCGCGACCCTGCGCGACGCGATCACTCGCGTGATCGCCGACTGCATCCCCGCCCGCGATTGGCAGCGCGGCTTCGCCGCGGCTGAGGCGGCGGGCACCGGCAAGATCATCCTCGACTGGACGGAACTCTGATGTACGCGACCTTCAAGACCCACCTCGCCGCCGAGCTCGCCGAGATCGATGCGGCAGGACTCACGAAGCGTGAGCGAGGGATCTCCGGACCCCAGCAGGCCGAGATCACCACCGGCGGCCAGCAGGTGCTGAACTTCTGCGCTAACAACTATCTCGGCCTCGCCGACGACCCGCGCATCCTGGCGGCGGCCAAGGGGGCGCTCGACGAATGGGGCTACGGTCTCGCGAGTGTGCGCTTCATCTGCGGCACTCAGGATCAGCATCTCGAACTCGAGCGCCGCCTCGCGGCCTTCCTCGGCACCGACGACGCGATCCTGTACTCATCGTGCTTCGATGCCAATGGTGGGGTGTTCGAGACGCTGTTCACCGCCGAGGACGCCATCATCTCGGATGAGCTCAACCACGCGTCGATCATCGATGGCATCCGACTCTCGAAGGCCCGTCGCCTTCGCTACCGCAACCGCGACATGACCGATCTCGAGCAGCAGCTGCGGGCGGCCGATGACGCGCGCTTCCGCGTCATCGTCACCGACGGCGTCTTCTCGATGGACGGCTACATCGCCCCGCTGCGGGAGATCTGCGACCTCGCCGAGCGATACGACGCCCTGGTGTTCGTCGACGACTCCCACGCGGTCGGCTTCGTGGGGGAGAACGGCCGCGGAACACCCGAGCTGTGCGGGGTGTCCGATCGGGTCGACATCTACACCGGCACCTTCGGCAAAGCGCTGGGCGGCGCCTCCGGCGGGTACGTCGCCGCGCACCGCGAGATCGTCGCGCTGCTTCGCCAGCGGTCACGTCCGTACCTGTTCTCGAACACGCTGGCCCCGTCGATCGTGGCCGGCACGCTGACCGCACTCGACCTGGTCGAGGGGTCTGCCGACTTGCGTGCGCGTCTGACCGAGAACGCCGCCCTGTTCCGGCGCGGGATGTCCGAGGAGGGCTTCGAGCTGCTGCCGGGGGAGCACCCGATCGTTCCGGTCATGTTCGGCGACGCCGCGCGGACCGCGCGCATCGCGGACGAGATGCAGAAGCAGGGCGTGTACGTGACGGCGTTCAGCTTTCCGGTGGTGCCCCGGGGGCTCGCGCGGATCCGCGTGCAACTCTCAGCCGCGCACACCCCGGAGCAGATCGAGCGCTGCGTGGCGGCCTTCGTCGCGGCGCGGGACGCTGTGGACTGACGCCCACACCCCGTGATAGTGCCGAGACCCCGTGCTGCAGACGCCTGCAGCACGGGGTCTCGGCAGCACGTCGGGGTCTCGGCGAAAGCTGTGCAGAAGCAGTTGCAAAGAAGTGGTTGCAAAGGGGTGCTTGCAAAGAAAGCTTTGCAAGGGTATCTTTGCATGCATGGAGAACGAACAGGGCCGCACGCTCGAACCAGGAGCACTGAAGGCGCTGGCGCACCCGTTGCGGGTGCGGATCTATGATCTGCTCAGCGAGCGCGGCCCGCAGACCGCGAGCACCCTCGCCGCTCTGATCGGCGAGACCTCCGGCGCCACGAGCTACCATCTGCGGGCACTGGCCGCCCAGGACCTCATCCGCGAGGTGCCAGGACGCGGCACCGGGCGGGAGCGGTGGTGGGAGCGCCCGAAGGGCCGCGTCAATCTGCCGGGGCCGGCAGACGCCATGACACCCTCGAGCAGGGCTGCGGCGCAGATCGTCACATCGGATTTCCTCCGGCTGCGCCATCAGACGCTGATGGACTACATCAACCGCCCGGAGTCCGAGCAGCCTGAGGGCTGGAAGGACGCCGGCCTCGTCATGACGACGATGCTCGACATCACGGCCGAGCAGATGGCCGACCTGCAGCGCGAGCTCAGTGCGGTGGTCGACGCCGCGATCGAGCGCTACCAGGGGCAGGAGACACTGCCCGGCACCCGGCGCGTCACACTGCGCGCCGAGGTCTTCGACCTTCCCGTGGCGAACAGCCGCAGCACCATGGATCAGGAGTGATCATGACCGCAGCAGCACTGCAGATCGCAGCCCCCACCCGTCTCGAGCGCGGGCTGAAGGCCCTCGCGCACCGACTCGATCGCTACGTCGAGAGCCGCATCGCCGCTCGTGCCGAACGCCGAGAGATCGCGCTCGACCTGCTGCGCGAGCAGCAGGCACGTCGGCACGACCCCCGAGCCCTCGACGTCGCGCTGCTGTCGATCGGCTCACGGCCGCGTCCCTGACGCGCCGAGGTCAGTCCTGGAAGGGACGGGCGATGACCTCACCGGATGCCGTCAGCAGCACCTCCCAGCCGGCATCGAGCTCGGCGATCGGGCGGCCCTCCAGCCAGGTGAGCGTCCAATGGCCCTGCAGGCCGCGGGCCTCGACCTCGGCGATCGCGGGGCGCAGCTCGGCCGGCACGGATGCCGGCGGCTGCGACCCCGTCGCCCAGCGGGTGCCGAGCTGCATCACGCCTCCACCGGCGCGAGCACGATGTCCGTGACGGTCAGCTCGTCAGCATCCGAGAACGACAGCTCGGCGATCCGACCCACGGCGCGCAGGTCGTCGGCGGCCGCCTGGAGCGCCTGGACCTTCGCCGCCGGAGCCGCGATGGTCGCCGAGTCGACCGGCGTCTTCTGCGAGGCCTTCGCCTCGGTCTTCGCCCGGCGGATGCCGATCAGCGCCTCGCTCGCCGCGGCGAGCACCGCGGTGTCACCCTCGATGCCCAGCGGAGCCGGCCACTCGGACGTGTGGATCGAACCCTGCTCGAACCACGACCACGCCTCTTCAGTCGCGAACGACACGATCGGAGCGAGCAGGCGCAGCAGGGTCGACAGCGCCAGGCGCAGTGCGAGGGCGGCGGATGCCTGGCCCACGTCGGTCTGATCGTAGGCGCGCTCCTTGACCAGCTCGAGGTAGTCGTCGCAGAACGTCCAGAAGAACGCCTCGGTCACCTCGAGCGCCTTGGCCTGGTCGTAGTTCTCGAACGCCTTGGTCGCCTCGCGCACGACGTCGTCGAGAGCGGTCAGCATCGAGGCATCGAGCGCGTGGGTCACCTGCGCGCCCTCGGGCACGGGGAACGAGAGCACGAACTTCGCGGCGTTGAGGATCTTGATCGCCAGACGACGACCGATCTTCACCTGCGTCGGGTTCTGCGGATCGAAGGCGGCGTCCATGCCGAGGCGGCTCGAGGCAGACCAGTAGCGCACCGCATCGGAGCCGTGCTTGTCGAGGATGTCGGCCGGGGTGACCACATTGCCCTTCGACTTCGACATCTTCTTGCGGTCGGGGTCGACGATGAAGCCGCTGATCGCGGCGTTCCGCCACGGCGATCGCTGGTCTTCGAGGGTGGAGCGCAGCATGGTCGAGAACAGCCAGGTGCGGATGATGTCCTGCCCCTGCGGGCGCAGGTCGAACGGCGCGACCAGGTTCCACAGCTCTTCGTCGCGCTGCCAGCCGCCGGCCAGCTGCGGGGTGAGTGAGGAGGTCGCCCAGGTGTCGAAGATGTCCTGCTCGGCGTCGAAACCGCCGGGCACGCCGCGCTGGTCCTCGGTGTAGCCGGCGGGCACGTCGCTGGTGGGATCGATCGGCAGCAGGTCGTGCGCGGGCGTGATCACGCGGTCGTAGTCGCGCTCGCCGTTCTCATCGAGCCCGTACCAGACGGGGATCGGCACGCCGAAGAAGCGCTGACGCGACACCAGCCAATCGCCGGTGAGTCCGCCCACCCAGTTCTCGTAGCGCACGCGCATGAAGTCGGGGTGCCAGGCGAGTTCCTTGCCGTTCTCGATGAGCTTGTCGCGCAGCTCGGCGTCGCGGGCGCCGTTGCGGACGTACCACTGCCGCGTCGAGACGATCTCGAGCGGACGGTCGCCCTTCTCGAAGAACTTCACGGCGTGGTTGAACGGCTTGCCGACGGCGGTCATGTCGCCGGTGGCCTGCAGCTGCTCGACGATCGCCTTGCGGGCGCTGAACACGGTCTTGCCGGCCATGCTCTCGGCGTACCAGTCGCGGGCTTCGGAACTCGCCACGGTCGATGGCGCCTCGGGCAGGAAGCGGCCGTCCAGGCCGATCGTGGTCATGTTCGGCAGCGAGTCGCCGGCGGTGGTGCGCAGCTCGCGCCACCACACGATGTCGGTCACGTCACCGAAGGTGCAGACCATCGCTGCGCCGGTGCCCTTGTCAGCGAGGGCGAGGTGGTGACCGTGGATCTCGATCTCGGCGCCGAAGAACGGCGTGCGCACCTTCGTGCCGATGAGGTGCTTGTGCGGACCCTCGGGGTGCGTCACGATCGCGATGCACGCCGGCAGCAGCTCGGGGCGGGTGGTGTCGACCGCGATCGACCCGGAGCCGTCCGCGAACGGGAACTCGATGGTGTGATAGGCGGCCTGCTGCTCGCGATCCTCGAGCTCGGCCTGGGCGATCGCCGAGCGGAAGTCGATGTCCCACAGCGTCGGGGCGAGCGACTGGTACGCCTCGCCGCGCTCGAGGTTGCGCAGGAACGCGAGCTGGCTCTGCCGGATCGTGTCGTCGGAGATGGTGCGGTAGGTCTGGGTCCAGTCCACGCTCAGCCCGAGCTGGCGGAACAGCGCCTCGAACTGCTTCTCGTCCTCGACGGTGAGCTTCTCACAGAGCTCGATGAAGTTGCGCCGGCTGATGGGCAGCTGGTCGGCCGCGCGCGACGACTTGTTGCTGCCGCCCTCGAACGGGGGAGTGAAGTCGGGGTCGTAGGGCAGCGAGGGGTCGCAGCGCACGCCGTAGTAGTTCTGCACGCGGCGCTCGGTGGGCAGGCCGTTGTCGTCCCAGCCCATCGGGTAGAACACGTTGCTGCCGCGCATGCGCTCGAAGCGCGCCTTGATGTCGGTGTGCGTGTACGAGAACACGTGGCCGATGTGCAGGCTGCCCGACGCCGTCGGCGGAGGAGTGTCGATCGAGTAGACGCCGTCGCGGCCGGATGCCGTCGCGCGCGCCCTGTCGAACAGGAACGTGCCCTGCTCTGACCACCGCTCACCCCACTTCGCTTCGAGGCCTTCGAGTGCGGGCTTGTCGGGAATGCTGGACATGGAGGTCTCCTCGAGCGATGTGTGCGGCACTGTGTGAGCGTGCCTGAGTGTGGGTTGTCGGCCCAGTCTACCGGCGCTCGCGCGCGCTCGCTCAGTCGCGCAGTCGGATGCCGAGACCGGCCGCCATCACGGGAGCGAGCAGCTGCACCTGGAAGGGCGACATGGTCACGCCGCGCAGGCTGTTCACGTCGAGGAAGGCCTCGGCATCGAGCCCCCGCAGGTCGACGTGCGTCGCGCGCATGCCGCGCGGATCGACCTCGCCCGCTCGGCTGCCCTCGACGCGGACCCTGGTCAGTTCGGCATGCGGCACGTCGAGGCTGCGCAGGGTGCAGCCGATGATCAGCGCGTCTTCGGTGCGGGCGGCCCCGAAGGTGAGGTAGTCGATGCGCACGTCGGCGAGTTCCAGTTCGGAGATGCGCGCACTGCTGAGGTCGAGCGTGCCGATCCGGCCGCCGGCGATCCTGAGGCGTCGCACGGTGGCATCCCGCATCGTCAGCGCAGCCACGCGAGGCGCGACGATCTCGACATCCATCAGCGTCGATCCGGTGAGGTCGACGGACTCGGCGTCGGCGACGAGCCGGCACTGCTCGAGCGATGAATGCGCCAGATCGACGTCGCCGCGCAGCGCGACCTCTGCGGCCAGCAGATCGGTCGCGCGTGACGGAGTGCCCGTGCCGAGGGTGTCCGGCAGATCGGGCGGGGAGACGCGAGGGGTGATGAGCGAGTCCGAGGTGCGAGCCATGCATTGGAGCCTATGCCGGGCATCCGACGCCGAAGACTCCCAGGTGTCTCCCAGACTTGCTAGCGTGGGGGCCACGGTGACGACGACGTCACCGCAGGAAAGGAAGAACTCCCCATGTCCCCTGTACTCCTGATGTTCATCGGGCTGGCCATCTTCGCAGCCGGGTACATCTTCTATTCCCGATACCTGTCCAGACGCGTGTTCAAACTCGATCCCGCGTTCAAGACGCCCGCTCACGAACTGAACGACGGCGTGGACTACGTGCCCACCAACAAATTCATCCTGTGGGGGCACCACTTCACCTCGGTGGCGGGCGCCGCGCCCATCGTCGGGCCGGCGATCGCCGTGATCTGGGGCTGGGTGCCCGCATTCCTCTGGGTCACGATCGGCACGGTGTTCTTCGCCGGCATGCACGACCTGGGTGCGCTGTGGGCCTCCAACCGCAACAAGGGCCGCTCGATCGGCGCACTGTCGGAGCGCTACATCGGCAAGCGGGGCGCCAGCCTGTTCCTCGTGGTCATCTTCCTGCTGCTGCTGATGGTGATCGCGGCGTTCGCAGTGGTCATCAAGAACCTGCTGATCTCCACCCCGAGCGCGGTCATCCCCACGTGGGGTGCGATCGTCGTGGCACTGCTCGTCGGCGTCGCCGTCTACCGGCTGCGCTGGCCGCTGCTGTGGGTCACGATCGTCGGCGTGATCGCCCTGTATTCGCTGATCGTCCTCGGCGACCAGGTTCCCGTCGTGCTGCCCGACGACTTCCTGGGCATGGGTCCGGCGACGTTCTGGATCCTCGCGCTGTTCATCTACGGCGCGATCGCCTCATTGCTGCCGGTCTGGGTACTGCTGCAGCCGCGCGACTACATCAACGGCGTGCAGCTGTTCATCGGACTGATCCTGCTGTTCGGCTCGGTGCTGACCGCGACGCTGTTCTCGGCGGACGGGCTCGAGATCGTGGCTCCCGCGATCAACACGGCCGTGCCCGAAGGCACACCCAGCATGGTGCCGCTGCTGTTCGTGACCATCGCCTGCGGTGCGATCTCGGGCTTCCACGGCATGGTGTCGTCGGGCACCAGCTCCAAGCAGCTCGACAAGGAGCCCGACGCCCGGTTCGTCGGCTACTTCGGCGCGGTGGGCGAGGGACTGCTCTCGCTCGGCACGATCCTCGCCGTCATCGCGGGCTTCCGCACCGTGGCCGAATGGGACGAGGTCTACAGCGCATTCGGTGCGGGTGGCGTGACGGCGTTCGTGCAGGGCGGTGGAGCGATCATGGAGGCCGGCATCGGCCTGCCTGCCTCGCTCAGCGCGACGGTGCTCGCCACCATGGCGGTGCTGTTCGCGGCGACCACGATGGACACCGGCATGCGCCTGCTGCGCTTCGTCGTGCAGGAGATCGGCGACTCGTTCAAGGTGCGCATCACCAAGTTCCCGGCGACGATCATCGTCGTGGTCGTGGGACTCGGCCTCACCTTCTCGCAGGGACTCGGCGGCGATGGGGGCCTGCGCATCTGGCCGCTGTTCGGCACGACGAACCAGCTGATGGCGTCGCTGACCCTGTCGATCATCGCGGTGATGCTGATCCGCAAGCGGCGCAACCCGCTGCCGGCGATGATCCCGCTGGTGGTCGTGTTCGTGCTGTCGTTCTGGGCGGCCATCGAGCAGCTCGCCTCGTTCGCCGACCCGGCGAACGCCGATTGGCTGCTGTTCGCCCTGGATGTCATCATCATCGCGTCCAGTGTGTGGGTCGCGGTCGAGGCGATCATCGCCATGCGCAGGGCGGCGACCGCGCCGCCCGAGCATGAGAACGAGGATGCCGAGCTGCAGGCGGTCCGCGAAGAGGTCTGACCAGTGCTCGATGCAGAGGCGGTCCAGCGGCTGAGGAGCCGCTGGACCGCCATCCGGGAGGGGCTCGCGGAGTACTACGCGGGCCCCTACCGGCAGACCCTGGCCCGCGAGCGGCGCGATGAGGACGACCTGTTCGCGCTCATCGTGCTGGGCGAGGCGCTCGGGGTGCCCGACCCTGCGGCGTACTACAGCGCCGAGCTGATGCCGCTGCTGGCCACCGATTTCCACGACTGGCATCGCCGCATGGGCATGCCCCGATCCCCTCTGGACCACGTCACATGCTGTTAGACGCTCTCCGCCGCCGGATGCTGTTCGTCGGCGGAAAGGGGGGTGTGGGCAAGACCTCACTGGCATCCGCCCTCGCCCTCGCCCGTGCCCGTGCGGGCGAGCGGGTGCTGGTGGTCTCGACGGACCCCGCCCACAATCTCGGCCACCTCTGGCGCCGCGAGGTCGGCGATCGGCCGGCGCGGCTCGCCGAATTCGGCGATGGCGGCGGGTTGGACGGCGTGCTGGACGGCGTCGAGATCGATCCGGCTGCGACGATCGAGCGGCACCTCGCCGCGGTCGAGCAGACGATGCTGCGGCTGCTGCCCGAACGGCAGCATGCCCCGGCCCGTGCGCACCTCGAGCGGGCGCGCGATGCGCCGGGCAGCCACGAATCCGCGGTGCTCGAGCGCATCGCGGAACTCGCGGAGGTCGGGCAGGCCGAGTACGACGCGGTCATCTTCGACACCGCGCCCTCGGGGCACACCCTGCGCCTGCTCGCGCTGCCAGGGCAGCTGGCCGGCTGGACCGACACCCTGCTGCGCAACCGCGACCGCTCTGAGCGCTTCTCCGCGGCGATGCGCGGGCTCACCGGGCGCAGTGACCCGCAAGCCGACGCACAGGCCGACCTGCGACGCACGCTACAGCGGCGCAGGGAGCGTTTCGATGCTCTGCAGCAGGCGATCTCCGACTCGCAGCGGACGGGTTTCGTCGTGGTGCTGACCGCCGAGGCGCTTCCGGTCGCCGAGACCCTCGAGGTCGTCGACAGCCTGCGCGCCATGCACGTCGAGGTGGCGGCGCTGATCGCCAATCGACGCTCGCCCGCCGACGCCGGCGAGCTGCTGCGCGAGCGGCGGGTCGCCGAGGATGCGCAGCTGGGACGGGTGCGGGCGCATGCGCCGGGAGTCGACCTGGTGGAGATCCCTCTGGTGGCGGGTGAGCTCACCGGGGCGGAGGCTCTGGGCCGGCTGGCTGACCTGCTGGATACGGCGGCCATCGTGCGCTAGATTGCTAGCATGCCGTCACACGAGGCGAAAGTGCAGTTCAATGTGTACCTGCCGCAGGGTCTGGTGCGTGAGGTGAAGCACCGGGCGATCGATGAGGAATCCAGCCTGTCCGCGATGGTCGAGCGCGCCCTGCGCGAGTACCTCGAGAGAAGCGCATCATGAGCGTCGCCGCGAGGGTCACCGTGCAGCAGATCGTCTATGCGCGGCACCCGCAGCGCTGGCACGCGCTCGCCGACGCGTTGGGGATGGCGGCACCGTACCCGCCGGACGAGGACTGGGCGGAGTTCGACGGCGGGGGAGTGCTCGCCGTGCACACCGAGACCGGCGATCACGGCGACGGCACCACCGACCTGCACCTGCTGGTGGACGACCTCGACGCCGCTGAGCGCGCGCTCGCCGGGTACGAGACGACTCGCATGCACATGGACGGCATCGGCGACATGCTGATCGTGCGGGCCGGCTCCGGGGTGACGGTGAGCGTGTCGACCGGCGCCCGCACGACGCACGGCGCCGTTAGCGTACAGCCGATCTGGTTCCAGGACGACATCTCCGAGGCGCGCAGCATCCTCGAAGCGCTCGGCCTGCGCGCCGGCATCGCCGCCGACCGCGGCGGCTGGGTCGAGATGCACGCCGATGGCGGCGGTTCCGTCGGCATCCACTCCGCCTCCGGCCGCAGCGACGGCACCGGCGAGGGGATCGGGCTGAGCCTGCTCGCGACAGGGGATCTCGACGCGCTCGCCGCGTCGCTGTCGGATGCCGGCTTCACAGCATCCGTCGTCGACGAGGCCTGGGCGCGGACGATCCGCGTCGCCCACCCGCAGGTCTGGATCAACGGCACCCAGGACGACCTGCACGGCTACCACCGGGAGGACTGACCGCGCGGCGTGCGGCAGTGGCGTGCGTCGCGACGTGCGGGTGTACACCTCGCGCGGGAATGTGCGCTTCGCGCGGACGGATGCCCGGAATCCATCCGCGGCAGGAGTACAAATCCGCGCGGAGCGTACGCGACAGCGGATCGGGGAGCGGATGCTGCCGCGCGCGCGACCACGTAGACTGGTGCGATCAGCTGTGATCCGGCCATCACCGGGGAGCTCTCGGAAGAACCCTCCGCCTCGGCGGGGCAACTAGAACCGAGCGGGGCAGGCCCGTCATCGCCGCAGTGAGAGTGGCCCTCCGTGAGGCGGGCAGGTGAGGTGGTACCGCGGTCCGCGCGTCAGCACGGGTCGTCCTCGCAGCAGCATCCGACACGATCCCTGCGAGACGACATGACCTACCCACGCCCTTCGACAAGCTCAGGGACCCGGAGTTCCTTCGGTCCCGCCGCCGTCACTCCGAGCCCGCGGTTCCCCGAGATCGAGCGCGAGGTGCTCGACTTCTGGAACGACGACGACACCTTCCGCGCGTCGATCTCGCAGCGTGACGGTGCCGACGAGTGGGTCTTCTACGACGGCCCTCCGTTCGCCAACGGGCTGCCGCACTACGGCCACCTGCTCACCGGCTATGCCAAGGACGTCTTCCCGCGCTTCCAGACGATGATCGGCAAGAAGGTCGATCGCGTGTTCGGCTGGGACACGCACGGACTGCCCGCCGAGCTCGAGGCGATGAAGCAGCTCGGCATCACCGAGAAGAGCGAGATCGAGGCCATGGGCATCGACGTCTTCAACGCGAAGGCGCGCGACTCGGTGCTGACCTACACGCGCGAATGGCAGGACTACGTCACCCGTCAGGCCCGCTGGGTCGACTTCGAGCGCGGGTACAAGACGCTCGACCTCGGCTACATGGAGAGCGTGCTGTGGGCGTTCAAGACCCTGTACGACAAGGGCCTCGCCTACGAGGGCTACCGGGTGCTGCCGTACTGCTGGCGTGATGAGACCCCGCTGTCGGCGCACGAGCTGCGCATGGACGACGACGTCTACCAGGACCGTCAGGACCCCTCGGTCACGGTGACCTTCCCGCTCACCGGCGCCAAGGCCGAGTCGCTGGGACTCACGGCCGTGCGGGCACTTGCCTGGACGACCACGCCGTGGACCCTGCCCACCAACCTCGCGCTCGCCGTCGGACCCGACATCGAGTACGTGGTGCTGCCCGCCGGCCCGAGTGGCGCGGCCGACATCGTGCCGGGCGACGACATCGCCGAGAGCGCCGCGCACCGCTACCTGCTTGCGCGCGACCTCGTCGGCGGCTACGCCAAGGACCTCGGCTACGAATCGGCCGACGACGCGCTCGCCGCGGTCTCGCAGACGCTGCGCGGGGCCGAGCTCGCGGACGTGACCTACGACCGTCTGTTTGACTACTACGCAGATGCCGAGACCTGGGGTACCGAGCGCGCCTGGCGCATCCTCGTCGACGACTACGTGACCACCACCGACGGCACCGGCATCGTGCACCAGGCGCCGGCCTACGGTGAGGACGACCAGCGGGTCGTCGGCGCCGCGGGCATCCCGACGATCATCTCGCTCGACGACGGCGGACGCTTCCTCTCACACGTCACCGACGTCGCCGGCACGCTGTGGATGGAGGCGAATACGCCGCTGGTGCGGTTGCTGCGCGCGGAGGGTCGGATGCTGCGCGAGCAGAGCTACGTGCACTCGTACCCGCATTGCTGGCGCTGCCGGAACCCCCTGATCTACAAGGCGGTGTCGAGCTGGTTCATCCGGGTCACCGACATCAAGGACAAGATGCTCGCGAACAACGAGCAGATCACCTGGGTGCCCGAGAACGTCAAGCACGGGCAGTTCGGCAAGTGGCTCGAGGGCGCTCGCGACTGGTCGATCAGCCGCAACCGGTACTGGGGCTCGCCGATCCCGGTGTGGAAGAGCGATGACCCGGAGTACCCGCGCGTCGACGCGTACGGTTCGCTCGAGGAGCTCGAGCGCGACTTCGGCACGCTGCCGCGCAACGCCGCAGGCGAGGTCGACCTGCACCGTCCGTACATCGATGACCTGACGCGACCGAACCCCGACGACCCGACAGGCAAGAGCACCATGCGCCGCATCGAGGACGTCTTCGATGTGTGGTTCGACTCGGGCTCGATGCCCTACGCGCAGGTGCACTACCCGTTCGAGAACCAGGAGTGGTTCGACTCGCACGCCCCCGCCGACTTCATCGTGGAGTACATCGGTCAGACGCGCGGCTGGTTCTACGTGATGCACGTCCTCTCGACCGCGCTGTTCGACCGCCCGGCGTTCACCGGCGTCAGCTGTCACGGCATCGTGCTTGGCTCGGACGGCTACAAGATGTCGAAGTCGCTGCGCAACTACCCGGACGTCAGCGAGGTGCTCGATCGGGATGGATCGGATGCCATGCGCTGGTTCCTCATGTCGAGCTCGGTGCTGCGCGGCGGCAACCTGGCCGTGACCGAGGAGGGCATCCGCGCCGGGGTGCGGGAGTTCCTGCTGCCGCTGTGGAACTCGTGGTACTTCTTCGCGACCTACTCGAATGCTTCCGGCGACGGCGGCTACCAGGCGAAGTGGCGTACCGATTCCACCGACGTGCTCGACAGGTACATCCTGGCCCGCCTCGGCGACCTCGTCCGCGAGGTGCGCGCCGACCTCGAGGGGCTCGACTCGACGACGGCATCCGCGGGCCTGCGCGATTTCGCCGAGGTGCTCACCAACTGGTACATCCGTCGGTCGCGCGACCGGTTCTGGGAGGGCGTCGACCCGTCGACCGGTGCGGGCGCTGACGCGTTCGACACGCTCTACACCGTGCTCGAGACCCTCACCCGGGTCGCGGCACCACTCGTCCCGCTGATCAGCGAGCGCATCTGGCAGGGCCTGACGGGCGGGCGCAGCGTGCACCTGACCGACTGGCCGGACGTCGACGCGTTCCCCTCTGCCGACGACGTGCGCGGGGCGATGGATGCCGTGCGCGAGCTCTCGAGCGTGGGCAACGCGCTGCGCAAGAAGGAGAAGCTGCGGGTGCGCCTGCCGCTGGCTCGTCTCACCGTGGTGTCGCCGCTCGCGGCGGACCTCGCGCAGTTCGAGGGCATCCTGCGCGAGGAGCTGAACGTGAAGACGGTCGAGCTGGTGCAGCTGACCGACACGACGGCGGTCGAGTACGGCATCAGCCACCGGCTCAGCGTCAACGCCCGCGCCGCGGGCCCGCGTCTGGGCAAGGAGGTGCAGAAGGTCATCCGCGCCGCCAAGGAAGGCTTCTGGACCGAACAGGACGGCGTGGTGACTGCTGACGGCATCGTGCTGGAGCCGCACGAGTACGACCTGGTGCTCGAGACCTCGGGCCGTCCCGAGGGCGAGGCGCTCGCGCTCGTCCCGAACGGCGGATTCGTGCTGCTCGACACCACCACCACACCGGAACTGGAGGCAGAGGGCATCGCCCGCGACGCGATCCGGGTCGTGCAGGAGGCGCGCAAGAACGCGGGTCTGGATGTGAGCGACCGGATCGTGCTCGCCCTCAACGCGGGTGCCGCAGAAGCCGCCGCGCTTGAGCAGCACGCGGCGCTCATCGCGGAGGAGACCCTCGCCGTCGGCTTCGCCGTGCAATCGACCGAGAACATCGACGCGGTCGTCGACGAGGTGCGAAGCCCCGGCGACGGCGTGTTCGTCTCGGGCGCACACGCGCTCGGCGCGAGCAAGGCCGCCGTCATCGTGACCATCGACGCCACCGATGCGAAGGGGATCAGCTCATGAGGGACACCGAGCGCGCGGACGCGGTCTACGACAAGCTGCTGGAGCGGGCGGGGGAGCGCTGGGTGCAGCCGCGCAAGGAGCGGGTCGCCCGCATCCTCATGCTGCTCGACGACCCGCAGCGCACCTACCGGGTCGTGCACATCACCGGCACCAACGGCAAGACCTCGACGGCCCGGATGATCGAGAGCCTGCTGCGCGCACATGGGCTGCGCACCGGCCTGTTCACCAGTCCGCATCTGAAGCGCTTCACCGAGCGGATCATGATCGACGGCGAGCCCATCGACGATGCCGCCGTCGCTGACGCGTGGGATGAGATCGAGCCGTTCATCGGCATCGTCGACGCCGAGCTGGAGGCCGGGGGCGAGGAGCCGCTGACCTTCTTCGAGCTGCTGACCGTTCTCGCGTTCGTGGCGGCCTCCGACGCACCGGTCGACGTTCTCGTGCTCGAGGTCGGGATGGGCGGGTCCTGGGACTCGACCAACACGGCCGACGGCGACGTCGCGGTGTTCACGCCGATCGACATGGACCACGCCGATCGGCTGGGGGAGACCCTGGTCGAGATCGCCGAGGTCAAAGCCGGCATCATCAAGGACGGCGCGGACGTCGTCTCGGCCGAGCAGCAGACCGAGGTCGCCGAGGTGCTGCGCCGCGTCGCCGCTGAGAAGGGCGCGAGCATCGCCTTCGAGGGCGAGGGCTTCGGTCTCGCCGCGCAGAAGCTCGCCGTCGGCGGTCAGCAGCTGACCATCAAGGGTCTCGCCGGCGAGTACGTCGACGAGTACCTGCCGCAGTACGGCGCGCACCAGGGACACAACGCCGCCCTCGCGGTCGCGGCGGTCGAGTCGCTGATCGGGGCGGCCGAGCGTGCGATCCCCGCAGACATCCTCACCGACGGTCTGCAGGGCGCCACCTCGCCGGGGCGCCTGCAGCTGGTCGGCATCGCGCCGACCGTGGTGGTGGATGCTGCGCACAACCCGCACGGCGCCGCCGCGCTCGCGCGCTCGCTCGATGACAGCTTCGACTTCGACGAGTGGGCGCTCGTGATCGGTGTCTTCACCGACAAGGATGCGGCCGGAATCGTCGACGCGCTGCTGCCCGCGGTCACGGAGGTCTTCACGACGGCGCCGGACTCCGCGCGCGCGCAGGACGCGGACGCCATCGCCGACCTCGTGGAGGAGCGGGGGCGCCGCGCCAGCGTGCATCCGACCCTCGCCGAGGCCGCCGACGCCGCGCGCGAGTGGGCGGCGTCCGCCGACCGTCGCGCCGTGGTGATCGCCGGATCGATCGTGCTCGCCGGCGAGGCGCTGCTGATGTCCGAGGATGAGGACTGGAAGTCGGGGTGGCGCGCATGAGCGGCCGCGCCGCGCGACCGCCGCGCACCCTCGTGCAGAAGCTCGGTGCCATCGTGCTCGGTTCCGAGGCGATCGTCGTCGTGCTCGCCGGGCTGACGGTCTTCGGGCTGCGCGCCGTGCCGGTTGGTCTGCCCCAGTGGTGGGGCATCGTCGGCGGGCTGATCGTCGCGGTCGCGCTGATCGTGGTCGCCGGAGCCATCACGCGGCCATGGGCGATCGCCGCCGGATGGACTCTGCAGCTGGTGATCGCGCTGGCGGGGTTCATCGTGCCGGCCATCCTCATCGTCGCGCTGATTTTCGGCGGCATGTGGGGATATGCGACGATCGGTGGGGCCCGAATCGACCGAAACGGTGCGGCGGGCTCGCCGGCAGAAACTCACACAGAGAGCGAATGACATGGCCACTGAAGAAACCCTCGTCCTCGTCAAGCCCGACGGCGTCGCCCGCGGCCTGACGGGAGAGATCCTCGCCCGCATCGAGGCGAAGGGCTACGCGCTCGTCGACCTGCGGCTCGTCGAGCCCGACCGCGACCGCCTTGCGGCGCACTACGCCGAGCACGAGGGCAAGCCGTTCTATGAGCCGCTCCTCGAGTTCATGATGTCGGGCCCGTCGGTGGCGATCCGCCTCGCCGGCAACCGCGTCATCGAGGGTTTCCGCTCGCTCGCCGGCACGACCGACCCGACCTCGGCGGCGCCCGGCACGATCCGCGGCGACCTCGGGCGCGACTGGGGCCTGGCGGTGCAGCAGAACCTCGTGCACGGCTCGGACAGCCCCGAGTCGGCGGCACGCGAGCTCAGCATCTGGTTCTGACCCAGAGCTGACAGAGAAGAGGGGACGTCCTGCAGGACGTCCCCTCTTCTCTGTTGTGCGGGTCAGCTCAGAACAGCATCCCGGCGACCTCGCCGAGCAGGTCGAGGCCCGCCAGCTGTGCCATCGCGACGACGATCGCGTAGGCGACGATCGTCATCAGCGGCACCCAGGCCATCAGCCGGCCTGCACTCTGTCGCACCCGCGACGAGGTCGTCAGCGTGCCATTGCGCAGAAGGTGCACCACCGTTGCGATGAAGGTCGGAATGGTGACCGCCCAGGTGGCCATGCACCACGGGCAGAGCACCGAGAGGCTGTAGATGCTCTGGAAGATCAGCCAGCAGACGAACACGAACGCGCCGGTGATTCCGACGCCGAACAGCGCCCAGAACCAGCGGGGGAAGCGAACACCGGCGACGACGGCCACCCCCATCACCAGCACCGCCATCCAGCCGGTGAGGCCGAGGATCGGGTTCGAGAAGCCGAACACCTCGCCCTGCCAGGAGCCGAGATTCTTGTCGCACTGCAGCATCACACTGACATAGCAGCTCGTCTGCTCGCCCGGATTCTCGAGCAGGAAGATCTTCTCGAGCGTGAGCTGGAAGGCCGCCCACCACCCCAGGACGGCCGCGACGATGAGCCATATTCCGTAACCGAGATACCGTGGACGCTGCGTGGTCATGCGGCGATTATCCCAGCGGCTCCTATGGGTGCGCCATGCGTCCGGTGCGGCGCATGCCGGGCGTGTCGGCGAGCGGATGCCGCGGGTGCGCCCGCGAGGTGCGATAATGACTGGAGAAGACGTCGCGAGCAGTCGCGACCGAATCGACAAGACTTCGGGGCCGCATGCCCCACGCGGTCCAGCCACCGTGCGGATCGCAAGCCGATTGAGTTCGCGGCGCAGTTCGCCGCACGAGTTTTCGCGGAGCACGCAGTGCCCGCGCAGGGAGCAAGCCAGAGATGGCCGACGAGAACCATGACACCAACACCCCCACTCCCGACACGACGCCGGTTCAGCCGGTAGTCGAGGGCGCTGTCGCGCCCGGCGCGGGAGGATCGGATGCCGTCGCAGAGACGGTCACGGACGTGAGCGGCGCCGAGACCCTGAGCGGCGCCGAGACATCGGCAGCGCCCGCGGCAGCCGCCGAGGCTGAGCAGCCCGCCGAGCCGGAGACGCCCGCCGAGCCGGAGACGCCCGCCGAGGCGGAGGCACCGGTCGCCGCGGACAAGCCGGTCGAGGCCGAGAAGCCCGCTGAGGCTCCCGCCGTGCCGGAGGAGCCGCAGCCGGTGACCGCGGTGAGCCTCGGTCTGCTTCCCGAGGTCTTCGTGTCGAAGGTCTCCACGCAGCTGCACTTCCACGCACCCGAGATCACCGTGCTGCCGGCCCGCTCGGACGACGATGACGAGGACGACAGGCCGGGTTCCCGCCGCGGTCGCCGACGTCGCGGTTCGGACGGCGACGAGGGTCGCGACGAACCGCGCCAGCGTCAGCGCGCGGTCGAGTACATCACCGAGCCGAAGGCCATCAAGGGCTCGACCCGCCTCGAGGCCAAGAAGCAGCGCCGTCGTGACGGACGCGATGCCGGTCGTCGCCGTGCAGTCGTCACCGAGGCGGAGTTCCTCGCCCGACGCGAGTCCGTCGACCGCATGATGGTCGTCCGCGCCAAGAACGGGCGCACCCAGATCGGCGTCCTCGAGGACGACGTGCTGGTCGAGCACTACGTCGCGCGCAACCAGGACGCCTCGCTGATCGGCAATGTCTACCTCGGTCGCGTGCAGAACGTGCTGCCCAGCATGGAGGCCGCCTTCGTCGACATCGGCCGTGGCCGCAACGCCGTGCTGTACTCGGGCGAGGTCGACTGGGAGGGCGTCTCGACCGGCAATCAGCCCCGTCGCATCGAGCTCGCGCTCAAGCCCGGTGACCGTGTGCTGGTGCAGGTCACGAAAGACCCGGTCGGCCACAAGGGCGCCCGCCTGACGAGCCAGATCTCGCTGCCCGGTCGCTACCTCGTGTACGTGCCCGGCGGTTCGATGAACGGCATCTCGCGCAAGCTGCCCGACAACGAGCGCGCGCGCCTCAAGCGCATCCTCAAGGAGGTGCTGCCCGAGTCCAGCGGCGTGATCGTGCGCACCGCAGCAGAGGGAGCGACCGAAGAGCAGCTCACCCGCGACGTGCAGCGTCTCACCTCGCAGTGGGAGCACATCCAGAAGCAGGTCGCATCGCAGCAGGCCCCGGCGCTGCTGCACGCAGAGCCCGATCTGCTGGTCAAGATCGTGCGCGACGTCTTCAACGAGGACTTCACGCGCATGACCATCCAGGGCGATGACGCGCACCGCACCATCCGCGCCTACCTCGAGAGCGTCGCCCCCGACCTGCTGGAGCGCGTCGAGACGTACACCGACGATGTCGATCCGTTCGATGCGCACCGCATCACCGAGCAGATCGAGAAGGCGCTCGACCGCAAGGTCTGGCTGCCCTCGGGCGGTTCGCTCGTGATCGACCGCACCGAGGCGATGACCGTCGTCGACGTCAACACGGGCAAGTTCGTCGGCTCCGGCGGAAACCTCGAGGAGACCGTCACCAAGAACAACCTCGAGGCCGCTGAGGAGATCGTCCGTCAGCTGCGCCTGCGCGACATCGGCGGCATCATCGTCGTCGACTTCATCGACATGGTGCTCGAGTCCAACCGCGATCTTGTGCTGCGCCGCCTGGTCGAGTGCCTGAGCCGTGACCGCACGAAGCACCAGGTCGCCGAGGTCACCTCACTCGGCCTCGTGCAGATGACCCGCAAGAAGCTGGGTCTGGGTCTGCTGGAGACCTTCAGCGAGCCGTGCGACGTCTGCGCCGGTCGCGGCGTGATCGTGCACCACGATCCCGTGGTCAAGCACCGCGGTGGCGGTTCGAACGGCGGCCAGGGACGCCGCTCGCGCGGCGGCGCGTCGTCGCCGCAGCAGTCGAGCAGTTCCTCTTCGCAGCCGGCGATTACGAACGGCGGCACCCACAGCATCACCGAGGGCGCCAAGTCGGCCCTCGCGGCGATCGCGGCGTCGACGATCGTGCCGGTGGCCGAGGCCCCTGCTGAAGAGTCGCAGCCCGCAGCCGCGGAGACCCCTGCGGCCGAGCGGCCGAAGAAGTCGCGCAAGAAGCGCAGCAGCGAGCGCAAGGGCCCCCGCAGTGAGGCTGAGCAGCTGCTGGACTCGGTGCTCGACGCCCTGCCCGAGCCGAAGGCACCGGGACAGGGGCGCAACCGCCGCCGCGTCACGACCGCCATGCTGACCCCGAACACCTCGGGCGATGCTGCGAGCTCGTCGGACTCAGCGCCGGTCGCGGGCTCGGACTCGCAGTCCTGAGGCGATCAGCCGCCGGGTGAGCTCCTTGCCGCCGACGTGCTGCGCACCGGCTGCCGTCAGTCGCGGCACGGCGTCTCCTGGGACGTCGTAGTGGTCGCGATCGAAGGCGCGCGGGGGGATGCCCTGTGCCGCGGCGAACGCGTGGAGCTCGGCCAGGTTCTCGTCGCTGACCAGGTGAGCCCAGAGGCGGCCGTGCGCCGGCCACACGGGATCGTCGACGAGTATGGTCATACGGTGAGCTTAGGGCGACGACACGGCGCCCGGCCCACTTTGCGGCATCGGTCGGCATCCGGTAAAGTTGTCCTTTGGTGCGAGGCCCCTGCCCGCTGACGGCGGTCGCAGGAGAAGTCTTGCGTCTGCACGCGTCGCACAGGCGGTGTACGCAAGCAACAGTCTTCCCGTGAGATTCTCGGAGCGACCCGCTCCCCAACGAAACAGGTATGAAGTGGTTTACGCAGTAGTGCGCGCCGGTGGACGGCAGGAGAAGGTCGAGGTCGGCACGATCGTTCAGCTCGACCGTGTTCAGGCTTCCCAGGGCGAGAAGATCGAGCTTCCCGCCGTGCTTCTCGTCGACGGCTCCACGGTGACCACCGACGCAGACAAGCTGGCGAAGGTCAAGGTCACGGCTGAGGTCCTCGGCGACCTCCGTGGCCCGAAGATCGTCATCCAGAAGTACAAGAACAAGACCGGCTACAAGAAGCGTCAGGGCCACCGCCAGGAGCTCACGCGCGTCAAGATCACCGGCATCAAGTAAGCACGGAAGAGGCTCAGACATGGCACATAAGAAGGGCGCGAGCTCGACCCGCAACGGTCGTGACTCCAATGCACAGCGACTCGGCGTGAAGCGCTTCGGCGGTCAGACCGTCAACGCCGGCGAGATCCTCGTCCGTCAGCGCGGCACCCACTTCCACCCCGGCGCCGGCGTCGGCCGTGGCGGCGACGACACCCTGTTCGCTCTCGAGTCGGGCGCTGTCGAGTTCGGCACGAAGGGCGGCCGCAAGGTCGTCAACATCGTCGCTGCCGCTCAGTAGGCTTCGACAAACTCAGCCACCGATTCGGTGGCCTGCAGACGGGGCGGGCTTCGGCTCGCCCCGTCTGCGTATCCGCCCCTCGTGGGCGTCAGCCCCCACAGGAGGAGCAGCGAAATGGTCACCTTCGTCGACACCGTCACCCTGCATCTGCGTGCCGGCAAGGGCGGCAACGGCTGCGTCTCCGTGCGCCGTGAGAAGTTCAAGCCGCTCGGCGGCCCCGACGGCGGCAACGGCGGCGACGGCGGCGACGTCGTGCTGGTCGGCGACCCGCAGGTGACCACGCTGCTGTCCTACCACCATTCGCCGCACCGCAACGGCGGCAACGGCGGCTTCGGCATGGGCGACCTGCGCGCCGGCGCCGCCGGTGAGACGCTCGAGCTGCCGGTGCCGCTGGGCACGGTGGTGAAGTCGGTCGGCGGCGACGTGCTGCACGACATGATCACCCCCGGTGAGCGGTTCGTGGTGGCTGCCGGCGGTCGCGGCGGGCTGGGCAATGCCGCCCTGGCCTCGCCCAAGCGCAAGGCCCCGGGATTCGCCCTGCTGGGCACGCCCGGCTACGAGGGCTCGGTGGTGCTCGAGCTGAAGACCGTCGCCGACGTGGCGCTCGTGGGCTACCCGTCGGCGGGCAAGTCGAGTCTGATCGCGGCGATGTCCGCCGCGCGGCCGAAGATCGCCGACTACCCGTTCACGACGCTGCACCCCAATCTCGGCGTCGTGCAGGCCGGCGACAGCCGCTACACGGTCGCCGACGTGCCCGGACTCATCGAGGGCGCCAGCGAGGGCAAGGGCCTGGGGCTCGAGTTCCTGCGCCACGTCGAGCGCTGCAGCGCCCTGCTGCACGTGCTCGACTGCGCGACGCTCGAGCCGGGGCGCGACCCGCTGTCCGACCTCGACGTCATCCTGGCCGAGCTCGCCGCCTACGAGGTTCCCGAGGGACAGACGCCGCTGCTGGAGCGCCCGCAGCTGGTCGCGCTGAACAAGATCGATGTGCCGGAGGCCCGCGACCTCGCCGAGATGGTCCGTCCCGACATCGAGGCGCGCGGCTTCCGCGTGTTCGAGATCTCGACGGTCTCGCACGAGGGACTGCGTCCGCTGAGCTTCGCGCTGGGAGAGCTGGTCGACGCGCACCGCGCGGCGACGGCCGTCGAGGTTCCCGCCGAGCGCGTCGTGATCCGCCCGAAGGGCGCACAGGCGCAGTTCGAGATCAAGGTCGAGGGCGGCACCTACGGCAACATCTACCGCGTGCTCGGCGAGAAGCCGGTGCGCTGGGTGCAGCAGACCGACTTCCAGAACGAGGAGGCGGTCGGCTACCTCGGCGATCGTCTCGAGCGGCTCGGTGTCGAGGACGCGCTGTTCAAGGCCGGCGCGACCCCCGGGTCCACGGTCGTCATCGGCACGGGTGACAACAGCGTGGTGTTCGACTGGGAGCCGTCGATCGCGTCGACCGCCGAGCTGGTCGGTTCGCCGCGCGGCACCGACATCCGCGTCGGCGGCAGCGCCCGACGCACCACCAACGAGCGGCGTGAGCAGTACCACGAGCGAATGGATGCCAAGGCTGCCGCCCGCGATGAGCTCGAGGCCCAGCGTCGGGCCTCCCGCGAGGGTGAGGAATGACGGCGCAGACCCGCGCGGACCTCGCGTCCGCGACGCGCATCGTCGTCAAGGTCGGATCCTCCTCGATCAGCGGTGAGGCCTCCTGGCGGATCCCGATGATCGTCCAGGCGCTCTCGGCCGCGCACCGTCGCGGTGCGGAGGTGATCCTCGTCTCGTCGGGGGCGATCGCCACGGGCATCCCGTTTCTCGCGCTGGAAGCGCGGCCGACCGATCTGGCGACCCAGCAGGCCGCCGCGGCGGTGGGGCAGAACGTGCTCGTCTTCCGCTATCAGGAGGCCCTGCGCCCGTTCGGCATCGTCGCGGGGCAGGTGCTGCTGACCACGGGCGACCTCGAGAACGCGACCTCGCGCAGCAACGCCCGTCGTGCGATGGACCGACTGCTCTCGCTGCGGATCCTGCCGATCGTCAACGAGAACGACACCGTGGCGACCCAGGAGATCCGCTTCGGCGACAACGACCGCCTCGCGGCGCTGGTCGCGCAGCTGGTGGGCGCCGATGCGCTGGTGCTGCTCAGCGACGTCGAGTCGCTGTACACGAAGCCCCCCACGGATCCAGCAGCACGGCCGATCGACGTGATCGGCGCGGATTCCGACCTGGCGGGGCTCGAGTTCGGTGCATCCGTCGTCAACAGCGTCGGCACCGGGGGAGCGGCGACCAAGGTGTCGGCGGCCCGCATGGCGGCCGGCTCGGGGATCGGCGTGCTGGTCACCAGCGCAGACCTGGTCGGCAAGGCGCTCGAGGGCTCGCCGGTGGGCACCTGGTTCGAACCGACGACACAGGGCTGATCACCGCACGGTCATACGGCCCCGGCTGGCCGGCCGCCTGGATACACTGACCGGATGAGCACTTCCATCGCCACCGAGGCACCCGTCGACAGCGGTGTCGACACCCCCGTCGACACCGTGCAGGATCGCCTGTCGCGCGCCAAGACGGCATCGCGGGCGGTCGCACGGCTCACCAGTGACGACAAGCACCGCGCGCTGGAGGCGATCGCCGCGGCCATCGAGACGGGAGCCGAGCGCATCGTCGCAGCCAACGCCCTCGATATCGATCGCGGACGCACTGACGGCATCGGCGACGCGCTGATCGACCGGCTGCGACTGGACGATCGCAGAGTGGCATCCCTCGCAGCCGCCGTGCGCGAGGTCGCGACTCTGCCCGACCCCGTCGGGCAGGTCGTCGGTGGGCATCGGATGCCGAACGGCGTCGCCCTCGAACAGGTGCGCGTGCCGTTCGGCGTGGTCGGGGCGATCTACGAGGCGCGTCCCAACGTCACGGTCGACATCGCCGCCCTCGCACTGCGCTCAGGCAACGCGGTGGTGCTGCGCGGCGGCAGTGCCGCTCGGGAATCCAATACGGTGCTCGTGCAGATCATGCGGGATGCGCTGGACGACGCGGGCGTCGACCCCGAGGCGATCCAGACCGTCGACGACTTCGGACGGGACGGGGCCAGGGCGCTGATGCACGGCCGCGGATTCGTCGACGTGCTGGTGCCGCGCGGCAGCGCCGCGCTGATCGAGACGGTGGTGACCGAGTCCACGGTTCCGGTGATCGAGACCGGTGCAGGCGTCGTGCACATCGTGCTCGACGAGTCGGCGCCGATGGACTGGGCGCGCGACATCGTGGTGAATGCGAAGGTGCAGCGCCCGAGTGTGTGCAACGCGGTTGAGACAGTGCTGGTGCTGCGCCAGGCCGCGCCGCAGCTGATCCCGGTCGTCGCGAGCGCCCTGCAGAGCGAGGGAGTGGCCATCCATGGCGACGACATGGTTCAGGGACTCGTCACTCAGGTCATCCCCGCCACTGAGGAGGACTGGGAGGCCGAGTACCTCAGCCTCGACATCGCGATCAAGGTGGTCGACACGCTGGATGATGCGCTGGATCACATCCGTCGCTACAGCACGGGGCACACCGAGTCGATCATCACGACCGATGCCCTCAACGCCGAGCGATTCCTGGCCGAGGTGGACTCGGCCGTCGTGATGGTCAATGCCTCCACGCGGTTCACCGACGGCGCGGAGTTCGGCTTCGGTGCCGAGGTCGGCATCTCGACGCAGAAGCTGCACGCCCGCGGACCGATGGGCCTGGCCGAGCTCACCAGCACGAAATGGCTGGCGCGCGGGTCGGGCCAGACGCGCGGCTGAGGACTAGACTGGACAGGCGTTCGCTTGTCAGGTCAGAAACGGAGTCAGGATGAACCTCGTCGCACAGATCGCGATGGCTGCAGCCGAGACGGAGCAACACGGCAACGTGGCGGCCGAAACCTTCATCTACGGTGTGCTCGCCGCGCTCGTCTTCGCGGCGATGGCCGTCGTCGGCCTGTCGTACCGTCACGTCGCGAACCGCCACTCGGCCAAGGCCGAGGCCTACGCAGAGAAGCACGGTAAGGGCGGCCACGGCCACTAGGACCGCATGCACGAATCCACTGCTCGGGCACCGCGCATCGGCGTGATGGGTGGCACTTTCGACCCCATCCATCACGGTCACCTGGTCGCGGCGAGCGAGGTCGCGCACTCCTTCGATCTCGACGAGGTCGTCTTCGTGCCGACTGGCCGGCCCTGGCAGAAGCAGGACGTGTCGCCCAGCGAGCACCGTTATCTGATGACGGTGATCGCGACAGCATCCAACCCCGACTTCACGGTCAGCCGCGTCGATGTCGACCGCGAGGGCCCGACGTACACGATCGACACGCTGCGTGATCTCAAGCGCGAGCGTCCCGATGCGGAGCTCTTCTTCATCACCGGTGCGGATGCCGTAGCGCAGATTCTCAGTTGGAGGGATCATGATGAACTGTGGGATCTCGCCCATTTCGTCGCAGTCTCCCGACCTGGACATGTGCTGAGCACCGATGGATTGCCCACAGAAAACGTGAGTCAACTGGAGGTGCCGGCACTGTCGATCTCATCGACCGCGTGCCGTGAGCGAGTGGCCGACGGCCAACCCGTCTGGTACCTGGTGCCGGACGGGGTGGTTCAGTACATCGCGAAGCATCACCTGTATCGGAGTAGGACATGAGCACATCGGATCAGGACGGACCCGCACGGCTGACGCGCAAGCAGCTGCGTGAGATCCGTCTGACCGGTTCGACGCCGGTCATCACCGACGATGAGGCCGCAGAAGCCGCAGAAGCCGCCGCGCAGCCACCCGCGACGCCGGCGCCACAGCAGACGGCCCCCGACCCGCAGCCCTCGACTCCCACCTCGCCCGCGCCTCCGTCGCCTGCCGCCGACGAGCCCGCGCCGATGACACGGCGCGAGGCGCGTCGTCAGGAGCGCATCCGCACCGGCTCGCTGCCGGTACAGGAGACGTCGGATGCTGCGCCGCAGCCTTCGCCGACCCCATCACGCGAGTCCGCGGAACCGGCGCTGGTTTCGGGGCTTCCGTCGTTTGGTGCGCAGCAGCCGGCCGCTCCCGCCGCCCGTCCGCAGTTCGAGAGCTCTCCGGCGTCCGGCAGCACGCCCGCCGCAGTGCCTGACGCCGAGCGCGTATCGACGCAGGAGCAGTCCCTCAAGGAGATCTTCGAAGCGCGCGTCGCCGCCGCGGGACTCGCGGTCCCGCCGGCCGATGCACCGGCGTCGGCCCAGGTCGAGACTCCCGTCGCGACGCCGACACCGGCAGCGACGCCCACGCCGACGTCGACACCGGAAGCGACGCCGACACCGACCCCGGCGGCAGAGCCCACCCCGACCGCGGTGCCGACACCGGCGCCGGCGGAAGAGCGCCCCAAGGTGGGTGCCGCGTTCGGCATCGGTGTCAGGAGCGCCGAGAAGCCGGCTCACCCAGCCCGGTTCGATGATCTGCTGGGGGGCGATTCCAGCGGATCGCACAGGGCGCCGAGCACCCTCATCTTCACTCCGTCGCCCGGCGCGGGCTCGCTCAGTGGCCCGATCGCCTCGACCGGCGAGCTGCTCATGACGGGAACCTACTCACTGCCGGAAGGACTCGGTTCGCGAGGACACGCGATCGGCACCACCGATGGCAAGGAGGCTGACGCCGTGCTGATCGACGGTGAGCTCGCCCCGGCGTCATCGCCCACCCCGATCGCCGCCAGCTCGGCGGTGGCGACCTCCAAGCCCGCCGGTGAGGTCATCCGGCCCCCGGCGCCCGACAAGGGCAGCAAACTCATGATCACCCTGGCGATCGTCGCCGGAGGTCTGGCGCTCGCGCTGGCCGCCGCTTTGATCATCGCCTTCACAACGAGAGTCTTCGGTTGATGCAAGCCCCACAGTCCGCTGTCGAGATGCTTCAGATCGCCGCCGATGCGGCCGATTCGAAGGGCGGTGAGGACCTCGTCGCGCTCGACGTGTCCGGACCGCTGCCGCTCGTCGACATCTTTCTTCTGGTCACCGGCAGCAGCGAGCGCAACGTCGCCGCCATCGCCGATGAGATCGAGGACAAGCTCATCGAGTCGGGCCATAAGCGCGTGCGTCGCGAGGGTCGTGCCGAAGCGCGTTGGGTGCTGCTCGACTTCGGTGACCTGATCGTGCACGTCTTCCACGCCGAAGAACGCGTCTACTACGGCCTGGAGCGGCTGTGGAAGGACTGCCCGGTCGTGCCGATCGAACTGTCGCAGCCCGTCGCGGGGGAGTAGACGCTAATCCTCGTCGCCACCCGCGGCGAGCCTGTCGGCCTCGGCGCTCTCGATGAGGTCGGGGTCGGCGTCGGGATCGATCTCGGTCGTTCCGTCGACCTCGCGTGTGGCGAGGTCGTCCTCCGGCTCGACGTCGGGGTCGGGCGGGATGAAGTTCGGCGTGGGGTTCGACATCTCAGCATCCTCTCGCTGCGGTTTCTGCGCACCTTAGCCGCCCAGGCGCACGTGACAGAGGCCGTTGACGCGCGCCCGGCCGCGCGCTAATGCGTGCGACACACCCGGCTTACGGCGGCGATTCGCGAGCGATCGGCGGTCCGTAGTATGCTGATCAGGTTGCCGAGGCGGTTCGCCTCGAAGACATCTGGGCCTGTGGCGCAGCTGGTAGCGCACCTGCATGGCATGCAGGGGGTCAGGGGTTCGAGTCCCCTCAGGTCCACCAGAGAATCCCGCGAGAGATCGCGGGATTTCTTCGTTTGTGCTTGCTGCACCGCAGCGCGGTCATGAGACCGCGCTGCGGTGCAGCATCGCCGCGAGTTCCCTGGGACGGCTGAGCGCCACGCAGTGGCCGGCGGCGATCTCTTCAGCGGTGATGCCGAGCCGCTCCGCGGCCACCCGGCGCAGGAAGACCGCCGGAAAGAACCGATCCTCCGTGCACACGATGAATCTCGTGGGCATCGCGGGCCATGACGGCAACGGCCATGGCTGGTTGTAGGCGGCCTCGGACTCGTCCCGGTCGGCGGTGCGGCGCACGGCCTCGTCGGCGAGCGGGCGAGGCACATCGTGGTAGAAGCTCACCAGCGGATCCTCCGCGCCGGTCATGCCGCCGTCGCGGGCGGCCTGCTCGCTCACAGCCGCGCCGTACCCGGTGTTCTGCCACCAGTCCGCAGCGGTCTCACCGGGCGCGGGGATCATCGCCGCGACCATCACGAGCGCCTTCGCGTGTGTGCGGGCAGCGACCAGCGGCGCGGTGAAGCCACCGTACGAGTGACCTACCACGACGGGTTCCCGGTGACCTGCGAGTGCATCGACCACGGCATCCGCGTAGTCGTCGAGAGTCGCATGCGGGTCGTCGCCCGGCAGATCGGGTGCCACCGTGCGGTGACCGAGGCGGCGCAGCTCGTGTTCGACGAGATGCCACGACCAGCCGACGTCACCGCCGCCGTGGATCAGTGCGAATGCGGCCATCGTCCACCTCCTCCGGTCGGCGGTGGCCGGCTCTGCCGACCGTCGACCCGGCCCAGCGTACTCCGCGCCCCTTCGACCGTATGTCGTGATTTGCCCAGGGCCACCCGGGAGACGAAGATGTTCTGCAGCGCGCAGTGTCGGCGCGCCTTGAACGGCGAACGATGACGTCTGCAGTGCGGCGGGCCGGACAGCACGCCGGTCGACTCTCGCTGCTCGCGTTCGTCGTCCTGCTCGTGGTCACCGGCGTCGGCGGAATCGACGCCCTCGGCGATCGGATGCTGACCGCCGGCGCCTCGCGCATGCTCGCCGACGCCGAACCGGGCGCACGCAGCGTTCGTGTGGTGGCCGCTCAGGCCGATGACGCGGCTGCGCAGGACGCGCAGATCCGGGATGCCATCGCGAGCGCCTTCTCGGGATCCGAGGTCGATGTCGCGCGCCGTACGACCGATGACCTGGCCGTGATCACGCCCGCCGACGAGGAGATCACCCTGCGGGTGCTCGACGACGAGCGGATCACCGAACTTGCCGACCTCACGTCCGGCTCCTGGCCGCAGGGTCCGGGCGAGCTCGCGCTGACCGAGGCCGCCGCGCAGCGCCTCAGCATCGCGATCGGCGACACGCTCACACTCACGCACGGCGGGCTTGAGGACGCAAGCCTCACGCTGGTCGGCTTCTGGAGCGCCCGGGATCCGCTCGACACGGCGTGGCTCGGCGACCCATCTGTGGTCTCCGGCGAGAGCGACGGGGCGTTCGGCCCCGCGGTGGTGCTGGGCGGTTCGCTCGACGTGGCCTCCGCGTCGCCGACCGTCACGTGGCAGATCACGCCCGCCACGTTCGACCTCGCCGCCATCCCGCTCCTGCAGCGTGCGCTCACCACGCTCGACGCGCTGCCCGATGACGTCGACCCGAAGCGGCAGGACAACACGCGTGTGCGGGGAGACCTCGGCGAGACGCTGCAGCGTCAAGCGGACGCTGTCGCTGCCACACGGGGGCTGCTCACGGCCCCGCTGATGCTGATGGCACTGCTCGGCGTGCTGGTGGTGGGCACGGTGCTCACAACGCTGGTGGCCGCCCGTCGTGAAGAGACGGTGCTGCTGCGCTCGCGCGGGGCATCCGTCCGCCGCCTGGGCAGCTCCGCTGCCGTCGAGACGGGGCTGATCGCCGCTGCTGGAGCGGTCGTCGGTCTCGCTCTCGTCGCGGGCCTCGGTGCGATCACGCAGGCTGTCGGGGTCACGCCGGCCGCATGGCTCACGGCGGGGCCGGCGGTCGTGCTGGCATCCGGAGTCTCTGGCATCCTCACCGCCCGCGTCGCGACGGGTGCCGACGTCGTGCGCGCGGAGGATCTGCGCAGCGATGCCGGTGCGCGCACGTGCCGCACCCTGCTGCCGCCGACGCTGCTGGTGACCGGAGTGGGAGCCCTGGCGACCTGGCAGCTGTTCGCGCTCGGTGGGGTCACCGGGCCGGGCGGTGCGGCGGATCCCCTCGCCACCGCCGCACCGGCGCTGCTGCTCATCGCCGCCGGAATGCTGGCGGCGATGGCCGCCGGCCCGATGGCATCCATCGGCGAACACGCGCTGCGGCGCACGGCGGGGATCGCACCGATCCTGCCGCTGCGGCAGCTCGCGCGACGCATGGGCAGCACGGCCGTCGCCATCCTGTGTCTGACGCTCGCCGCCTCATCGGCCGCGCTCGTCCTCGCGGCGCCCTCAGCAGCCCGAGCTGCAGAGCAGCAGGCTCTCCTCGCGCGGCTGGGCGGCGACGTGCGCATGATCGCGGAGGAGGGGCTCGACGTGGCCGCAGGCGACGTCGCGACTCTGCCGGGCGTCACCGGGGCTCATGAGGTGCTGCGCACCAGCATGACGATCGGATCCGACACAGCGCTGCTGGTTGCCGCGCTTCCGGAGGCGCTCGGCCTCGACGAGCCGCTGCCGCCGAACACCGCCGCCGCCATCCCCGCATGCATCACTCGCACGCTGGCGGAACGCCTGGGCGCCACGACGGGCACGACCTTCACTGCTCGGATCCGCTCGGTCGCTCGCCCGGCCACCTTCGAGGTCGCGTGCGTGGTCGAGGGCCTGCCGGGAGTGGGGGCGGGACTCGGCGTCGCGACCGACCCGACGGCCCTGTCGGATGCCGGCGCGGAGGTGCCTCCGAACGAGCTGTGGCTGCGCAGCGACACCCCGCACCAGACGGCCGCTCAGCTGCGCGAGCAGGCGACGGATCCTGTGCGGATCCTCACCGCCTCGCAGGTGAGCGCCGCCCCGGTCGCGTCGGCCGCGCCCATGCTGCTGACGGCGGGCGCTCTCGTGACCGCGGCGCTGGGGCTCATCGGCTTCTTCGCCGCCTCCTCGGCGGCTGCGCGTGCCCGGCGCGGTGAGCAGATCGTGCTGCGCGCGCTCGGACTGCCGACCGGACGGCAGCGCGCCCTGCGCATCGGAGAGCATGTCGCCGTCGCTGCGTACTCGGTGATCGTCGGCGCCGTGCTCGGCGCAGCCGTGGCAGAGCTGGTGCTGCCGACAGTGCTGGGAATGGGATCGTGAGCGGCCGGCTCGGGGTGCTCCTGCGCGGTGCGACGACGACACCCGGTCTGTCGGTCTTCCTGGTCGTGGTGATCGCCGCGCTCTCGTTCGCCGGCGTCGCCGCACCGGCGCTGATCGTCGAGGGCCGCACCGCCACCGTGCAGCGTGCGATTCAGACCCTGCCCGACGGAAGCCGGTGGCCGAGCGCCACGGCACCGGGACTGCCGGCGATCGACCGGAGCGCCGACGGCGCGGCCGGTATCTGGACGTCGACGCTCGACCTGCTCGATGCCGAACGGCGTGCGCAGCCGCAGCCGCTGCGCTCGATGCTGGGCACTCCGCGTATGATCACCACGATCGACCCGGCGACGACGATCGACGACGATCCCGAGCGTGTCACCACCGTGCCGAACAACAGGGTCGGGATCACATCGGACCCCGGGTTCGCCGATCGCTCCGATCTCGTCGAGGGGCGCCTTCCGCGGGTCACCGACCCTGTCGAGGGCATCGAGATCGCGCTCACCACGTCGATCGCCGAGCAGCTCGCCTGGCGGGTGGGCGAGGATCGGATGTGGGAGGACACGCGGCTGCTGCTCACGGGCATCGTGACGCCGTCGGAGCGGGATGCCACCGACTGGGCGTTCATCAGCGGCTCCATCGATCCTCTTGTCGAGGTCAGCCCGAGCGGTGATCGTGTGCTCATCGCCACCGCGTTCATGCACGTCGATCAGCCGACAGCCCTCGGCGACCGCATCAACGAATTCAAGATCACCGCTTGGTTCCCGTTCGACGCCGAGGGGGTCGATGCCGCCAACGCCGAGCGCACGGCGGCCCAGCTGCGCCTGCTCGCGGCTGATCCGATCGACGTGCCGATGCTCACCGATACGTTCTTCAACCGGGGCCTGACGTTCAGTTCCGTGGCGCCGCGCGCGATCGACGTCGGTCTGGCGCGTGCCGACGCCATGACCACGGTCGTCGCGGTAGCCGCCATCGGGCCGATCGCGGTCGCGGTGGTGGTGCTCGCGCTGGTCGGCCGTCTGATCGCCGTTCGGCGAGTATCGGCCGCCAGGGTGCTGCGTGCCCGTGGCGCATCCACGGGCCGGCTGATCGCCCTGCTGGGCGGCGAGGGTGGCATCCTCGGACTGATCGGCGCCGCGCTCGGCGCCGCGATCGGGGCGATGGTGGTCGGCTGGGCGGGGTCGCCGGTGGTCGTCGTTCCACTCGCGCTGGCCGCGGTGCCCGCGGTGGTGCTGCCCTGGGGAGTGCTGACCGACGCGCGCCGTCGCGGACGCAGCGATCTCGGCGAGCCGCGATCGCGGGGCCTTCTGCGTGCATCCGGCGAAGCCGTGGTGCTCGTCGTGACCGCACTGCTGTCCGTGTTCGTGGTCACGCGCGGAGGGTTCGGCGCTGCGGATCCGCTGCTGCTCGTCCTTCCCGTTCTGCTCGGCGCGGCCGGCAGTATTCTCGCACTCAGGCTGCTGCCTCTGGTTCTGCGGGCGGCCGAGCGCCGCGGCCGACCCCGCACGTCTCTGGTGGCGCTGCTCGGGCCCGCGCGGGCGCTGCGCGACCCTGTCGTGCGCGTGGCGCCGGTGCTCGCCGTGGTGGTGGGGCTGGGGGTCGCGGTCTTCTCGGTCGCGTTCGCCGCCACTGTCTCGGGCGGGATCGTCCGCGCGGCGTCGATCACGGTCGGGGCCGATGTGCGCGTCGACGGTGCATACGTCGACGAGGCGGCGGCCGACCGCGTCGCGGCCATCGACGGCGTGGAGAAGCTCGGCGCACTGCGCGGAGATTTCTCGGTGGAGGCGACCACGGGTGCCCAGCGGGCCCGCGCGCACGTGTACACGATCCACCGTGATGAGTTCACCGCGGCCCAACGTGACTCCCCAGCCGCGCTGCCGCTGCCCGAGGAGCTGACCGAGGTGGCGGACGTGGGCGATCGGACTGTTCCCGTCGTGGCATCCGAGGCACTGCTCCAGCGGCTGGATGTCGCAGATCCCACCGGACAGCAGGTCGAGATCGACGGCACGCCGGTGCGCATCGTCGCAACAGCGCCGCCTCAGGTGCCGTTCGGCGCTGCCGAGCAGTGGGTCATCGTCGACCCCGCGAACGCCGCGGCGCTCGGGCAGCGCGGCAGCGGGATGTCGCAGCTCTATCTCGCCGTCGCGCCGGGCGCTGACCCCGACGCGGTGGGCGCTGAGACGGTGCGGGTGCTGGGGGGGAGCAGCGGCGTTCGAGACTCCCGCGGCCATCGCCGCGGGATACGCGGCGGACCCCGCGTTCCGCGTCGTGCAGGGCGCGCTGCTCGCGGCGAGCGGGATCGTCGCGGCGCTGCTGGGTGTCGCCGTCGTCGCGACGCTCATGCTCGGCACGCCCGCCAGGGTGCGCATGCTCGCGGTGCTGCGCACTCTCGGGCATCCGAGCCGTGGCGCGCGCCGTCTCGTCGCGTGGGAGGTGTCGCCGGCGCTGCTGCTCGCGCTGCCCTTCGGGGTCGGCGTGGGCGTGGCGATGGCGTGGCTGGTGATCCCGCGGCTGGATCTGCGCGGATTCGTCGGCGGTTCGGACCAGCCGCCGTTGGTGCTGGGCGGGGTGTGGCCGGTGCTCGTGATGGTGGCATTCGGGGCCGTCGTCGCGGCCGCCGTGGCCGCCGCAGCCGCCCTCGCGTCGCGTCTCGGAGCCGCGGCGGCGATCGACGCGGGGGAGGAGCGGGAGTGGTGAGGCGGGAGAAGCGGATGCACGAGAGCGGGACGCGCGAGAGGATGGCGGACATGGCTGATGGGGCGATCGTCTGTGAGGGGCTCGTGCGGATCTTCACCGCGCAGGGCGTCGAGGTGCAGGCGCTGCAGGGCCTTGACCTGCGGATGACGACCGGCGAGATGGTCGCGCTGGTCGGGGCATCCGGGTCGGGCAAGAGCACCCTGCTGGGCATCCTCGCCGGACTCGACCGCCCCACCGCCGGTTCGGCGCGCGTGGCCGGCCACGACCTCGTGACGATGAAAGGCGCGGAGCGTCTGGAGTACCGGCGCAGCAGCGTCGGATTCGTGTGGCAGCAGTCCGACCGGAATCTGCTGCCGTACCTGACGGCGCGCGAGAACATCACGATGGTGCACGAGGTCGCCGGGGTCGTGCCGCGTGCGGAGCGCGCAGCGCTGGGAGACGAACTGCTGTCCCTGCTGGGCGCGGCAGAGGTGGCCGATCGGCGTCCGGCTGAGATGTCGGGCGGGCAGCGCCAGCGCGTCGCCATCGCCGTCGCCCTCGCGAACCGTCCCCGCGTTCTGCTCGCCGACGAGCCGACCGGCGAGCTCGACGAGCACACCAGCGCCGAGGTGCTGGCCGCGATGGAGACGGTGAACCGTGAGCGGCGCGTGACGACGCTGATCGTCACGCACGACGCCGGCGTCACCGAGCATGTCGGGCGCACAGTGCGCATCCGTGACGGACGCACATCGACCGAGACCCTGCGCCGCACCGACACCGACGATGAAGGACGCGCCGTGCGCACCGCCGAAGAATACGCCGTGCTCGACCGCGCCGGCCGCATGCAGCTGCCCAGCGACTTCGTCTCGGCACTCGACCTGCGCGAGCGGGTGCGACTCACGCTCGAGCCCGACCATGTGCGCGTGGCGCCGGGGGAGTCGTCGCCGGTCGAGGACGGAGAGCAGGCATGACCGTGGTGCTGCGGGCCGAGACGGTGTCGCGGGTCTTCCCGAGCGCGGCGGGCGATGTGGTGGCTGTGCGCGACGCTGATCTGGCCGTCGCGCAGGGTGAGCTGGTCGTCGTCGCAGGTCGCTCCGGCGCCGGGAAGACGACGCTGCTGACGATGCTCGGCGGACTCGACGCACCGACCTCGGGGCGGGTGCTCATCGACGGCGCCGACCTCGCCGACCCGGCCACGGATGTTCCCGCGCTGCGCGGCTCGCGCATCGCCTCGATCTTCCAGACCGCGGGGCTGATCCCCGTGCTCTCGGCGGCCGAGAACGTCGAGGTGCCGCTGCGCATCCGTCGGGTAGACCCCGCCGAGCGTGATCGTCGCGTCGCCGAGGCGCTGCGCGATGTGGGGCTGTCGGATGCTGCCAGGCAGCGTCCCGGCGAGCTGTCGGGCGGACAGCAGCAGCGGGTCGGCATCGCGCGGGCACTGGTGATGCAGCCGGCCATCCTGCTCGCCGACGAGCCCACGGCGCAGCTCGACAGTGAGACGGGCGCGCAGATCATGGACCTCATCGCCCGGCTGGTCCACGAGCGCGGCACCGCAGCGGTCGTCGCCACCCACGATCAGGCGATGCTGGCGCGCGCCGACCGCGTCTTCGAGCTGCACGACGGGGTGCTGCGAGCACGGGCTTCGGAGCAGGCCGCTGAGGTCCCGTCTGGAGACGATCGTCGCACATGACGCGACGGAGCTGCGCGGGAGGGGGATCGCTCGGGCCTTGCTGGTGCGCATGACCGAACTCGCTGTCGAACGAGGGATGCGGACCCTCGATCTCACATCGCGACCCTCGCGGGAGTCAGCGCTGCGGCTGTATGAGTCGGTGGGCTTCGTGCGACGGGAGACGAACATGCTTCGATTCACGCCACCGGGGCGTTGATCAGAAGCCGTAGTTGGTAGGGTCGGCGACATGCTCATGTTCGGGTGGATCGCTGCCGTGGCGGGCGTGGTGCTGTTCCATGTGGCGCTCACGATGACGATGCGGGCCAATCCGGCCGCCCGAATGCCGTTCTACCGAAACGCAGAGATCATTCCTGTCGGATCCGTCGGGATGCGCGCCGGTGGTGCGGGCCTCACTGTTCTTGGCGCGGCGCTGCTCGGTACCGTGGATTGGTACTGGCCCTTCGTCGTCGTTCTGGCCGGCCCGATCGCCACGCTGGTCGTCATCGCCGTCCACAATCGGAGGGTCGAGGCCCAAGCCATCGATTGAAGGTGTGAGCCGCCGAGTGACCGGTGTTCGTCATGCAGCCGTGATCTTCTGCCCCCCAAGATCGGCTCGTATCTTAGTTCGAATGTCGGTGGTCGCTGGTGTACTGAAGGCATGACGGCGCTGATGGATGTGACGGTGGAGCAGGTGGCCACGCTCGACGAGCTGGTCGACCTCGCGCAGTCACTGGAGCGCTCGATCAGCGGCATGATGGCCGCGCGTGACGGCGTGCTCGCGCTGGCGGCGCGCTGGGCGTCTGATGCAGCGTCGGATGCTGATGAGGCCGACATCTCGTATCGCGCCGTGGCCGCAGAGCTCGCCACGGCACTGCGTGTGAGCGACCGCACGGTGCAGCGTCGCATGGCGGGGGCCGAGCTGCTGGTCGAGCGGTTCCCGTCGGTGTGGGCGGCCCAGGGCGCCGGTGAGATCGCGGCCGGGCATGCGCGCGTGATCGTCGACGCCGGCGTTCGCATCGAAGATCCCGTGGCGCGCGAGGAGTACGCGGCGCGTGTGCTCGAATTCGCGCGCGACGAATCGCCGAACCGCGTGCGGCCGATCGCCGAGCGGATCGCGCAGCAGTACCAGCCGCGATCGATCGAAGAGCGACACGACGGGGCGCGCCAGGAGCGCGGTGCGTGGGTGCGGGACCATCCGGATGCCATGGCCGAGATGCACCTGTTCGGCCCGGCCGCACTCGTGCATGGCGCTTACGACAGGATCACCGCGATGGCGAAGGCACATGCGGCAGGCCCGACCGCGGCTGCATCGGATGCTGACGCTGAGCGTCACGACGGCGACACCGGTCCGCAGGCCGGCGACGCCGCGCCTCAGGGCAATGACGCCGCGAACGGGCAGGATCCGCGGACGCTGGCGCAGCGGCGGTTCGACATCGCCCTGGATCTTCTGCTGACCGGCGTCCCGGCGGGGCACGACACCGAGCAGGGGCTGCTGGCGGCCATCAGACCGAGCGTGAGCGTGACGATCCCGTTCCTGACGATGATGGGGCTCGAGAGCCTCCGGATCGGCACGGAGAGTGTGACGGCGCAGCCCGCTGAACTCGATGGTCACGGCCCGATCGATCCGCAGACGGCGCGGTTGCTCGCCGGCGCCGCGTCCGGGTGGGACCGGGTGCTCACGCATCCCGTCACCGGCACGCTGCTGGCGGTCGACCGATACCGACCCAGCGAGTATCAGCGACGACATCTGAGAGCTCGCGACCAGCGATGCCGATTCCCGACCTGTGGGATGCCGGCGCGCGACAGCGACCTCGACCACACGCACGACGCCGCATTGGGCGGGGCGACCGAGGTCGACAACCTCGGCGCACTGTGTCGACGACATCACGTGCTCAAACACCATGCGCCCTGGCATGTCGAACAGCTCGGCGACGGACTGGTCGAGTGGACGAGCCCCGCCGGGCGGATCTACATCGACCGACCCCCGCCCCAGAACACCGTCGTGTTCACCGAAGAAGCAACATCCACCGAACAGGGCCAGGCGTCAGCCGCACCGTTCTGACACAGAGTGGGACGCCCACGGTCACGCGAACAGCGCGATTCCATAGAGCGCGAACAGCATCAGGTGCGCCGCGCCATGCACTGCACCGACGCGCCGACTGCCGAAGCTCGCGAAAGTCAGCAGCAGCGTCACAGCGAGCAGGGTCAGCGATGTCGCACTCTCGCCCAGCACGACCGGCCGCCCGGTCAGCATCCCGATCGTCAGCACGACCGGGATCGTCAACCCCACCGTCGACACCAGCGCCCCATGACAGAGATTGCTCACCCGCTGCAGCTCACCGGTGTACGCCGCGCGCACAGTGGTGATCGTCTCGGGCAGGAACACGATCATCGCGATGAGCACCCCCGAAAGCGCCACCGGCGCCCCCAGACGATCGAGGGCGTCATCCAGCAGAGTCGCCATGTCGTGCGAGAGCAGCACGATCGGCGTCACCGTCGCCACGAGCAGCACCGTGCGTGAGATCAGCTCACCGCGGTGTCGTCGCAGCACAGCCCGGATATCCGCCTGCGGCCCAGCGCCCGCGGCGTCAGTCCCCGCGCCTCCGGCACCCGCGGTCACCACTTCCTGGAAATCCGCACGCTGCGCTCCCATCTGCCGCGCCAGGAAGAACCCGTACAGCGCCACCGTCATCACGCTGATCGGCACAGCCTGAGCCACCGTGTACGAGCCGTCGACGCCGATCAGCGCCGGTAAGGCGAAGGCCGCCGACAACAGCACCACCAGCATCCCCAGATAGGCGAACACCCCGGTGCGGTTCGCGCGGAGCGCGCCGTGCCGCAATCCGCCCACGAGCAGCGCGACACCGGCGACCAGGTTGAGGATGATCATCGACACGGCCATCACCGAATCGCGCGCGATCGTCGCATGCTCACCAGGACCGAGCATCACCGCCGAGATGAGGATCACCTCGATGAGCACGATCGACAGGGTGAGCACCAGCGTGCCGTACGGGTCGCCCATCCGCCGGGCGAGGTGCTCGGCCTCGGTGACGACGCCGAACGCGCAGACGACGATCACTCCGACGATGGCACCGAGCACCAGCCAGAGCACGCCCGTGGGCAGTGCGACGTCGAGCAGCGGCGCGCACACCAGCAGCGCGAGGAATGCGCCCCAGCCGAGTGCCAGCCGCAGTATCGCCGTCGGAGCGAGGACATCGCGAAGAGATGACCGAAGAGAGGAGAGAGCGGACACGTGGTTCCGAATCTGCGGGGTCGTCCCTGCTCATGACATCGCCCGCGGGTCGTCCCGCGGGTCGCCTTACCGCGAGTGTAGCAATCCGGAGCCATGGAACATCCGCCACGGCGTCGGCGTTGGATCAGACGTGAGCATCCTGTCGAGCATCGTGATCGGAGCCGGTCAAGCCGGCCTGTCGACCTCGTACCATCTGCGCCGCCTCGGCATCGATCACGTCGTGCTCGACGCCGACGCGCATCCGGGCGGCGCGTGGCAGCACCGCTGGGACGCCCTCACCATGAACGACGTGCACGGGGTCGCCGAGCTTCCCGGAGAACAGGCGCCGCCCCTGTCGCAGCAACGCGCGAATCGGATCGTCCCCGCCTATTTCGCCGACTACGAACGCCGCAACGACCTGCCCGTCATCCGCCCCGTCACCGTGCACACCGTCGATGACGAGGACGGCGTGCTGGTGGTGCGATCGGATGCCGGTGAATGGCGCAGCCGAACCCTTGTCAACGCCACCGGCACCTGGACCCGGCCGTTCCTGCCGCACTACCCGGGCATGGAGTTGTTCCTCGGCGAGCAGCTGCACACCGCCGACTACCCGGGGCCGGAGCACTTCCGCGGCAAGCGGGTGCTGGTCGTCGGCGGGGGAGCATCCGCCGTGCAGTTCCTCGGAGCGCTGGCCCCGATCACCGACACGCTATGGGCGACCCGCCGGCCACCCGTATGGCGCACTGATGACTTCACCCCCGAAGCAGGGGCCGCCGCCGTCGCGCTCGTCGAGCAGCGCGTGGCGCAGGGACTCGCGCCCGAGAGCGTCGTCAGCGTCACCGGACTCATGCTGCGACCGCAGGAGCGCGAAGCCGATCGGCTCGGCGCCTACGCCGCACGGCGCGAGATGTTCCAGAGCATCGAACCCGACGGCGTCCGCTGGGCCGACGGCAGCTTCGAGCGGGTCGACGTCATCCTGTGGGCCACCGGATTCCGACCCGCCATCGCGCACCTGGCACCCCTGCATCTGCGCAGCCCGCACGGGGGCATCCGACTCGACCGCGCCGGACGCGGCACCACGGCCGTCGCCGACCCGCGCATCCAACTGGTCGGCTACGGGCCGTCAGCCAGCACTATCGGTGCGAACCGCGCCGGGCGCACCGCGGCGCGCGGCGTGCAGCGGTACCTCACGCGCGCTGCGCAGCGTGACTCGGCGACGTCCGACCGGGTCGACGCGGTCCTCGCCTGATCCGCCCTCTGTCGACGCACTCAGGGCGAGTAGCCTCGAAGACATGCGTCGTCGAACCACCCGCGCTGCGGCGGCCGCCCTGCTGGCCGGCGCGCTGCTGGTCGCATGCGCGCCCAGCGGAGCACCATCGACGTCCCAGTCATCCACGCTCCCGCCCTCCTCGCGGCCGGCGACGTCGACGAGCACGCCGACGCCCACTGCCGACCCGGTCGATGCGGCGCTGAGCGGCATGAGCACCGCCGAGTTGGCCGCCAGCGTCGTGATGGGGCACATCCCCGGCGACGATCCCGACGCGGTGCGCGCGTACATGGCCACGGGACTCGGCGGATTCATCCTGATGGGCGCCAACGTCACCGGCGGTCCCGATCAGCTGCGCACTCTGACCGCCGCCTTGACCATCGATGCCGAGCTGCCGCCGCTCATCGCGATCGACCAGGAGGGCGGCGTCGTCTCTCGGATGCCCTGGGACGATCTGCCCGCCGGACGCGCCCTGCAGCGGGCCGAGCCCGCACAGACCCGGGATGCCTTCGCGCAGCGCGCGGCCCTCGTGGCCGACAGCGGGGCGAACGTCAACTTCGGCATCGTCGCCGACGTGCCCGCCGACGCGGGCTCGTTCATCTCCTCCCGAGCACTGGGCACCGACCCCGACGCGGCTGCTCAGCGCACCGCCGCAGCGGTGCAGGGGGAGCGGGGAGTCGTGCTCTCGACGCTCAAGCACTTCCCCGGGCACGGCGCAGCACCGGGGGATTCGCACCACAGCATCCCGAGCACCGCACTCACCCTCGCGCAGTGGCAGGACGCCGACGCCAAGCCCTTCGCCGCCGGCATCGACGCGGGTGCCGAACTGCTCATGTTCGGGCACCTCGCCTACAGCTCCGTCGACGCCGCTCCGGCCTCACTCTCCGCGCGCTGGCACGAGATCGCCCGCGACGAACTCGGGTTCGAGGGCGTGATCATCACCGATGACCTCGGCATGCTCACCTCGTCCGGCGTCGCCGACTACGCCGACCCGGTCGAGAACGCCGTCGACGCGCTGATCGCCGGCAGCGACATGGTGCTGATGATCGCAGGCTCCACGTCGGAGACGGCACCGGCGATGGTCGACGGGATCGCCGCCGCCGTCGCCGACGGCCGTCTGCCGGCCGAGCGCCTGCGCGACGCGGCCACGCGCGTCATGACCCTGCGGATGCAGGTCGCAGACCAGCCCGACGGATAGCCCAGGTCAGTAGTCGACGCGGCGACCGAACTGACGTGGGCCGCGCGGCGGACGCGAGCACACGGCCGCGCCCCGCAGCCGCACGAGTTCATGGGGCTGCAGACCCGCGGCGGTCGCGAACGCATCCAGCGAGGCGAAGCCGCCCGCAGCATCGCGCTGTTTCACCAGTCTGCGCGCCCGCCGGGCCGAGATACCGGGCAGTGTGGCCAGCGCATCGGCCTCCGCGGTGTTGACGTCGACCGGCTCGGCCGGCGCGGTCGGCTGGCCGGACGGCGCGAAGAACTCGGCGGTGGTGGCGCCGGCGCGCGCCGCCAGCCGATCCGCCTCGGTCGGCTCCTGCCGCGGAGAACGGGCCGGCTCCTTCGCCGATGCAGCGGCGGGCTTCTTCGCCGCCGCGCGGGTCGGCTTCTTCCGGGCAGCATCGCGGTCCGCCTTCTGCTGCGCCGCGCGGGCCTCCCTCTTCCCCTCTTCCCTGGCCTTCGCGCGACGGGCCGCGCGGCTGCCGCCGGACGCCGTCGCCGGTGAGGCGACCTGCGCGCCGCCACCCGTGCGGCGCTCCCACATCGCGCGCAGCCACCCGGGGTTGGCCATCAGCGCCAGCAGCATCCCGGCGATGTACAGCAGGGCGGCCACCAACGGCTGCCACTGTCCCCAGATCGGCAGATGCACAAGGATGGCCAGCGCTCCGAGGACCACGCCGACGATCGTCCACCACATCCTCCGCCCGACGATGCCGACGATCAGGAAGCCCAGCCACGCCAGGTACGAGCCGGGGATGAACGCCGAGATCATCCAGGTGCTCATGCCGAGCATCCAGCCGATGGTGGGCGCCTGGGCGGTGCGGGAGGTGCTCATGAGAGCCCGCTGCGCACGCTGAGCACCATCGTCACGCTGTCGTCCGACTGACGCGACTCCGAGACCAGTTCGAACCCGGCGTCGGCGGCGCGGGCGCGGATGCGCGCGGCGACCTCCTGCTGCACCCGTCGGGCGTACGCGCCGTCGATCCGCGTCATCAGGGCGGTCGCGTCGCTGACGTCCGCCTCGCGCCCGTCGGTGCCGGTGACGTGCGCGGTCCAGATGCCGTCGGCGTCGCGCGTCATGCGCAGCGACAGATCGTCGACGACGGCGGTGAGCTCGCCGTCGACGGTGTCGATCGATGTCGCCCCGAGATCGTGCAGGGCGGATGCCAGCAGGCCGGCGTTCTTCATGCGGGTCTGCACCTGCAGCGGCGTCACCGTCTCATCCGCCGGGATCTCCCGGCCGGGTGCGCTCTTGCCGGACTTCTGCGATGCGTCCGTGCCGGACTGCGACTGCACGCCCGCGACGCCGATGCCACCGACGACGCCGGCGACGGCGAGGGCTGCGGGGATGAGGAGTAGGGAGACGCTCATGCGACATGCTCCTGGGGTCGGTCGGCGCGCACGCCGAGATCGTCGAGAAGGGCCGCGAGGGCGGCGTCGGATGCCCAGCCGTTGACGCTCACGAGACCGTCGGCGCCGATGCGCACCTCGAGCGTGTCGGCGCGGCCCTGGGATGCGATGCGACGCACCTCCTCGGCGTGCGCCGGGCTGAGCGCGCGGATGCCCTGATTGGCAGAACCGATCCACGGGCGCCTGGTGTCGGGGTGCTCCCGCAGATACGGGCCGTCGCACAGCAGGTCGGTGGCCTCGAGCAGCGCGGAGACGTCATCGCGGTGCGCGGCCCAGCGGACGAGGTCCGAGAGCGTGTGCCCGCTGAAGGCCATCACCGACATGCCCGCGTCACGAAACACGCGCGCGATCGGCGCGAGCGCCGCCGCCTGTTCGAACGGCTCGCCCCCGAGCAGCGTGATGCCGGTCGATCCGGCCGCACGGGCGGCGTCGAGCCACTGCGCGGCGACGTCCGTCGGGTCGGACAGCACCCCACCGCGGGTGGCCCAGAGGTGCGGGTTGAAGCACTCGGGGCAGTGCACGCGACATCCCTGCACCCACAGCGCGGCACGCCGACCGGGCCCCTCCGCCTCGGTGGCGGGCAGGAAACGCGACCACCGCAGCGGGCCATCGCTCGGTGCCGGCTCGACGGTGCCCAGCAGCGTGGGCACATCGATGCCGGGGGACTGCGCGTGCACGATCATCCGGTGCGGTCCTCGTCGCGCAGCGCAGTGGTCGTCTCGGCGGTGACACCGGCGTAGTCGTCCGTGAAAGACGACGACGTGGTGGTGGCGTCGAGCAGATCCTCGAGCGCGGCGATGTATGTGAGGCACTCGTCCCCGGTCATGCCGAGCGTCTCGGCGGCGACCGAGCCGTCGGGGCGTAGGTTCACGATCAGCTGCTTCTGCATGCTCTGCTCCTGTGCTCCTGGGCGTCTCAGTAGTCCACGGTACGGCCGCCGCGACGCGCCGAGAGCACGCCCGCCGACTCGCGGGAGCCGGACTCTGTGGCATCCAGGTCTTCCGTGCCGGTGGCGCGCACCGCGCGCTCCGCGGCCCAATCGCGGATGCGGCGCACCTCTTCGGCCTGCGTGACGGCGAGGGGGATCGTCGAGTCGACCACCTGCTCGAGCATCGCCGCGTCCACGGGTCGCCCGGCGCTGTAACCCTCGAACAGGGCCGAGATGACGGCCTGCTCGATCTCGGCGCCGGAGTGGTTCTCGCTGCGGCCGACGAGTTCGTCGATGGTGGCGTCGTCGGCGGAGAGGGCGGCGAGGCCGTTCGCATCGGATGCCTGTGCGCTCAGCTGCAGTCGCCAGATCACCTCGCGCTCGGCGGACGTCGGCAGGTCCACGAAGAAGATCTCGTCGAAGCGCCCCTTGCGCAGGAACTCCGGCGGCAGGGCGTCGATGTTGTTCGCGGTCGCGACGACGAACACCGGCCGCTTCTTCTCCTGCATCCACGTCAGGAACGTGCCGAACACGCGCGCCGAGGTGCCGGAGTCGCCGCTGCCGGTCGTGTTCGAGAAGCCCTTCTCGATCTCGTCCACCCAGAGGATGCACGGCGCGACGGCCTCGGCGGTGGCGATGGCGGTGCGCAGGTTCTGCTCGCTCGAGCCGACCAGACCCGAGAACACCCGGCCGATGTCGAGCCGCAGCAGCGGCAGCCCCCACGAGGCGGCGGTCGCCTTGGCGGTGAGCGACTTTCCGCAGCCGGGCACGCCGGTGATCAGCACGCCCTTGGGATCGGGCAGCCCGTACTGCTTCGCGCCGGCCATCCACGATCCGTTGCGGCGCGACAGCCAGCGCTTCATGTTGTTGAGGCCGCCGACATCATCGAGATCGATGTCGGAGTCCATGAACTCCAGCAGCCCCGACTTGCGCACGATCTGCGCCTTCTCATCGAGCACCACGGGAACGTCACCCGCGCTGAGTCTTCCGTCGTTGACCATCGCGCGGGCGAATGCGTTCTCGGCCTCTGCCATCGACAGCCCGAGCGCGGCATGTACGAGCTGCTCGCGGGCGGCGTCGTCGGCATCGACGCGGATGCGGCCGGGGCCCGAGGAGTTGCGCTCGATCATCGTGTCGAGCAGCTGCCGGATCTCGTCGGACGAGGGCAACGGGAACTCCAGCAGGTGGGTGAGCTCGTTCAGCTCCGGCGGGATCGTCCGCACCGGCGAGATCAGCACGAGCAGCCGTGACGCGTCGCCGTGCCGGAAGTCCAGGGCGGTCTCGCGGGCGGTGCGCACCACGAGCGGCTCGCCCTGCCGGTGCTCCGATCCGAAGTAGGCGTGCAGGTCGCAGAAGATGAACACGCCGGCATCCTGCAGCCCGGCGATGTGCGACAGCGCACGCGCCGGGTTGGTCGTGTTCGCGACGCTCTTGCCGTCGGGGCCGATCAACCCCAGCGCACTGGTCCAGGTCCAGATCGGACGGGGATGCCGCTGCGCGGCCGCGGCCTGCGAGATCGCCTCGATGGCGCGCACCTCCTCGCCGGTCTCGAGGTACAGCAGCGGCAGGCGGGCCTTGAAGGCCTCGTCGAGCGTCTCAGCGAAGGTCATGCCATCTCTCTCATTCGTCCACGGTGACGGACCATTCGCCGCCGCTCGATTCGATCCGGAACAGCACCGTGCCCGGCACGGGCCACGACGCGCGGGTCGTGAAGTCGTCGACGTCGTTCACATGCGGTTCTCCCCGGTACTCGAACTCCGGCGAGAACGCGGTGACCCGCAGATACCCCGAGCCGGTGTGCGTGAACCGGGCGCTGAGCGCGTCTCCGCGGTAGGAGAGCATCTCATCGCCCGAGCCTTCGGCGACGCCGTCGACGATCGCGGTGGAGCGCACCGGCTCCGCCAGCACCTGCCATTCGTCGTCGATGGCGCCGAACCACAGTCGGCTGTCGGTCAGCGCCGGGGTCGCGTACACGACGTCCTCGCTGTCCCACAGCGAGCCCAGCATCGGGAGACCGTCACGTGCGGGGTGCTCGCCGGGAGCGCCGGGCGTCTGGTACACGCTGATGTAGTCGTTGCCGTAGTGGTCGGTGTCGTCGTGGGAGGCCGGGCGGCGCAGTTCGAGCGGTTCGGAGTCCTTGTCGAACGTCATCCAGCCACCCTGCCGATCACCCGGGATGACGCCGTCCGCCATCGTCAGCTCCACGGGGTCGTCCTCGTAGTACGGGTTGATGCGCTCACCGTACCCGCCGTTGCCGCCGGCGACCACGACGCCGTCTCCGAGCAGGGTGATGTTCGGCACCACGAAGAACGCGGCGACCATGACGCCCACAGCACCGACGATCCAGGTGTAGCGCGAGAAGGTGCGGATGCGCGCCAGCGCGGGATCACTCATCGGCACCGCCGCCCTCGGTCGGCGCGGGCGTCGGCGTCGGCGTGGCCTGCGGATCGGGCTCATAGAAGGAGATCGTCCAGCTCGAGCTTCCCGAGGAGTCGACGATGAACACCGCGCTGCTGGTGTCGGGCCAGGCGATGCTCTGTGATCCGTCCTCGAACCACGGGTACGTGTCTTCGATGCCCTGCTCCGTGACGATCTCGATGGACGCGCGACCGCTCACCGTCACACGGGCGGCCGTCGCGGAACCGGTGTACAGGAACGTGCGCGCAGAAGTGGCCGAGATCGCGCCCGATGCCGTGTCGAGCGTGACGGGCTTGACACGCACCGACCACGGATCGGCGGAGCGGGTCCGCGGCCAGAGCGTCATCTCGGAGGCCGACGGGATCAGGTAGTCGCCGATGTCGCTGTAGCTGTCGAACGACACGGCCGCCTCGCTCTCGCCGGGGCCTCCCGGGGTGAGGAAGAAGTCCGAGAAATCGGAGTCGTCCAGGAAGGTCAGCGTCAGCGGCTCGCCGGGGGTCAGCCCGGTCAGCGGGATGTACTGCTGACCGCGTCCGCTCCAGGTCTCACCTTCTGCGGTGGCGGCGACCGGAGCGGGGTCCTCCCACGGCGAGTAGTAGTCCTCCGAGGTGGTGACCGGGCCGGAACCCGCGGCGTCGCCGCCGGTGTTCGCGAAGACGACGATGCCGATGACGAGGATGCTGATGAGACCGAGCACGGTCACCGCGCCGTTGAAGCTGCGCAGGCGTGCGCGAGCGTGCGCGCTCGCCTCTCCGGTCCGACTCACTCGTGCATCCCTCCGCCGTCAACCCTAACGGGAGGTTGCGGACGAGCCGGATGTCCCCAGCCACGCCGTCAGCAGCTCCCGACGCAGCGCGGCGCCGCGGTCGGCGAATCCGCGCTGCCGGCGCACGTACTCGGCCTTGCCCTCCGCGGTCTCGATGGGCACCGGTCGCACGTCCCACGCGGACAGGTCGTAGGGAGCCGCTTGCATGTCGAGCATGCGGATGTCGCGCGCCAGTTCGAACGCGTCCAGCAGCAGCTCGCCCGGCACGAGCGGGCCGAGCTTGACCGCCCACTTGTAGACGTCCATGCCGGCGTGCAGGCAGCCGGGCTGCTCGAGGTCGGGCTGCGACTCGCGGGTGAGCGCCAGTCGGTTGCGGGGCACGGCGTCGTCGGTGAAGAACCGGAACGCGTCGAAATGAGTGCACCGCAGCTCGTTCGCCTCGACGACGGCATCCGTGCCCGCCGTGCCCAGTCGGAGGGGGATCGGATGCCGGTGCTCGGCCGTGCGGTAGACCATCGCCCACTCGTGCAGGCCGAAGCAGCCGAACTGCGCGGGGCGGGATGCGGTGCGTCGCAGCATCGTCTCGACGAGAGCGGCGAGCTGGGGCTTCGCGGCGCGGAACGCGTCTGCATCGGGCACCACCTCGTCGGGTGCCGGGCCCCGGGAGTACCAGCGCCACTCCGCGCGCTCCGGAGCGTCGCGCAGGGTGATGCCCGCCCCGGGATGCCAGCGTCGCAGCTGAGACGGCTTGTGCGAGTAGTACGTGAACAGGAAGTCGTGCACGGGGTGCTTCTCGTGCCGCTGCGCCCGTTCGCGATGTGCAGCGGTGAGGGCATCCGCCCGCGCGGCGTGCGCCTCGGCGCGAGCCGTCCACTCCTCGCGCTCCCACCGGATCATGCCGCGCTCAGTCCTCGGCGTCGAGGATGCCGACCTCACCGAGCAGGTCACGCAGCCCGGCGCCGTCCTCGGCGCTCACCCACGGCGCTTCGTCGGCGCGGTGCGGCACGGTCGCGGCGCGTCCACCCGCCAGTACGGCCTCGGCCGGCAGCAGCCGGCGGATGGCGACACCGGCCACCGAATCCGGGTGCTCCTTCTGGAACTGCGCGTAGATGCCCTCGTCGTGCTGACCGTCGTCTCCGATCAGCAGCCAGCGCACCTCGGGGAACTCCTCGGCCAGACGCCGCAGGTTGGTGCTCTTGTGCTCGCGGCCGCTGCGGAACCAGCGGTCATGCGTGGGCCCCCAGTCGGTGAGCAGCATGGCGCCGTCGGGGAACAGGTTGCGGCTGAGGAACCGTCGCAGCGTGGGTGCGACGTTCCACGCGCCGGTGGAGAGGTAGATCACCGGAGATCCGGGGTGGTCGCGGCGCAGCTGCTCGAGTAGCACGGCCATGCCCGGCACCGGTGTGCGCGCGTGCTCGTCGACGACGAACGAGTTCCACGCGGCCACCAGCGGTCGCGGCAGCGCGGTGACCATCACCGTGTCGTCGACGTCGCTGATGACACCGAACCTAATGTCTTCGGCGACGATGAACGCCGTCGCCTCGACGGGCTCCTGCCCCTCGACCGACATCGTGAACGTCTGCCAGCCCGGCGCGAGTTCGGCGTCGACCACCGTGTCGATCACGCCACCGCGATCGGCCACCACATCATGGCTGCGCCCGCCGATCTCGATGCGCACCGAGGCGAAGCTGACCGGGATGCTGGCGAACGAGCGCCAGCCGCGCACGCTGGCGCCCTCACCGCGTGCACGCCGGGGAAGCGGCGGGACGATCAGCACGCGTCCGACGACGCGGACCCAGCCGGTGCCGCCGTACCCGGGGAACGGCACAGCGGTCGCCGAACGGCCGCGCCTGCGGGCGCGGCGTTCGCGCCAGACGTGGACGCGGTGTTCGAGGCGTGCGAACCAATGGATCTTGGCCGCGGCGGCGGGTGACATCGCCTTCAGTCTTTCATGGTTCGGTGCGCGGGCCGTCCTCGGTATGCGCATCGTCGGCATCGGCGTGGTGGTCGTGCGCCATGTGCCTGGCCTCGATGCGTGCGAGCACCTTCTTGCCCACGACCACCGCCACCAGCAGGGCGATGATGATGCCGACGAAGATGTACCCGGCGTTGTGCACCCGGGCCGACAGCTCGTCGTAGTTGCCGGCGGCGGTGGCGGCGACACCGACGTAGATCGTCGTCCACAGGATGCACGCCGGCAGCGTCCACGCGATGAACCGGCGGTACGCGTAGCCGCTCATCCCCACGGTGAGGGGTACGAGGGAGTGCAGCACCGGAAGGAACCGCGACAGGAAGATCGCCACACCGCCACGACGCAGCAGATACCGCTCGGCACGCACCCAGTGCTCCTCGCCGATGCGTCGGCCGAGCCATGAGCTGCGGATGTGCGGACCGACCCACCGACCCAGCCAGAATCCGATGGATTCGCCGATCAGGGCGCCGACCACCACCACGGCCCCCAGCACGACGCCCTCGGTCCACGAGGCGACGCCGATCGACGCGACCAGCACGACCGTGTCGCCCGGCACGATCAGGCCGATCAGGATGCTCGTCTCGAGCATCACGGCGACGCCCGCGAGCACGGTGCGCAGCACCGGATCGACCGACTGCACCATCGCGATCGCCCATTGCACGAAGTCGTCCACCCCACGAGCGTAGAACGTGCCGCCGGGGCCTACGCTGTGAACGTGCCCGAACCGATTCCGCTGATCGCGCTGCCACTGGCCGATGGCCCGCAGCGGGCTCGCGTCGACGCGGCGGATCTGTTCCATCGGCTGTTCGGCGACGCCTCCACCGCGTTCTGGCTCGACGCCGGCGCCGACGCCGACAGCGGCTGGAGCATCCTCGGCACCGGCGCGATCGAGACCGATCCTGCCCGCGTGCGCGCGGTGCGCCTGGATCGCCCTATTGGAGGAGCAGCCGAGGCCCCCGTACCGTTCCGCGGCGGGTGGGTCGGGTGGCTCCCGTACGAGACCGGCGCCGCGGCGTGCGGTGCGCCCACCGCGGCATCCGATGACGCACCCGTCTGGGTCGCGGCGACGCGCGCCATCGCGATCGATCACCACACCGGCACCGTGTACGCGCTCGCCGGTACCGACGACGTCGACACCTGGTGCGACAGCGTGCGGGACGCGCTCGCCGAGGGCATCCGCTCCGTCTCGCGCGGGGAGTCAGATGCCGCCGCTCCCGTCACCGCGGACGCGCGCCACGGCGTCACCGAGTACGGCGAGCTCGTCGAGCGATGCCGTGCCGCCATCGAGCGCGGTGATGCCTACCAGCTCTGCCTCACGACGCGCTTCACCGTGCCGCGGCCCGACGATCCGTTCTCCGCCTACCTGCGACTGCGCGCCGCGACACCCGCGCACCACGGCGGGTACCTGCGAGCGGGGGAGCGGCACCTGCTGAGCGCGAGCCCCGAGCAGTTCGTCGCCGTGAGCGGCGGGGTGGTCTCCACCAGCCCGATCAAGGGCACCCGGCCCCGCGGGTCGACGCCGGAGGAGGACGCGCGCCTGGCGGAGGAGCTGCGGACGGATGCCAAGGAGCGCGCCGAGAACGTGATGATCGTCGACCTGATGCGCAACGACCTGTCGCACGTGGGCGTGCCGGGCAGCGTGCAGGTCGAGCGGCTCTGGCAGGTCGAGTCGTACCCGGCCGTGCACCAGCTGGTGAGCACCGTGAGTGCGCAGCTGCGGCCCGGAGCGCGCTTCGGCGACCTGTGCGACGCGGCGTTCCCGGCCGGCAGCATGACCGGCGCCCCCAAGCTCTCGGCGATGACGATCCTGCACGAGCTGGAGCGGGCGCCGCGCGGTGTGTACTCGGGGTGCTTCGGTCACGTCGGTCTCGACGGCTCGGTCGATCTGGCGATGGTGATCCGCTCGATCGTGATCGACACGGAAGCGGCCGTGGTCGGCGCCGGAGGCGGCATCACCTGGCTCTCGCAGGCGCGCGCCGAGACGGCCGAGGTGGCCACCAAGGCGCACGCGCCCCTGGCGGCGGTGGGCGCGGTGCTGCCCCCGGAATGGGCGGTACTGCGCGGCTGACCGGCGTGCCGGCGATGTGACAAGTCACGATAACCTGGAGGGGCCCGATATCCGGGCTGTCCCGCATCGTCAGATTGGTCGTTCCTTGTCCGAGCATTCGTCCGAATCACACGCCGAGTCCACTGAGGCGATGTCTGCGCACGACATCCAGCGCAAGTGGCAGAAGTACTGGGCCGAGAACGAGACGTTCCTCGCCGGTGGTGCGGACGACAACCGGCCGCGCAAGTACGTGCTGGCGATGTTCCCGTACCCCTCGGGCGACCTGCACATGGGACACGCCGAGAACTACCTCTACAGCGATGTCGTGGCACGGTTCTGGCGGCACCGCGGACACAACGTGCTCAACCCGATCGGGTGGGACTCGTTCGGCCTGCCCGCCGAGAACGCCGCCATCCGTCGCGGCGCCGACCCGCGTGAGTGGACCTACCAGAACATCGACCAGCAGAAGGCCGCCTTCAAGTCCTACGGCGTCTCGTTCGACTGGTCGCGCGTGCTGCACACCTCCGATCCCGAGTACTACCGCTGGAACCAGTGGCTGTTCCTGAAGATGTACGAGCGCGGTCTCGCCTACCGCAAGAAGAGCCCGGTCAACTGGTGCCCCAACGACCAGACCGTGCTGGCCAACGAGCAGGTCGTCGACGGGCGCTGCGAGCGCTGCGGCGCCGAGGTCGTGAAGAAGAAGCTCACCCAGTGGTACTTCAAGATCACCGACTACGCCGACCGTCTGCTCGACGACCTGAACCAGCTCGAGGGCTTCTGGCCGCACAAGGTGCTGCAGATGCAGCGCAACTGGATCGGCCGCTCGGTCGGCGCCGACGTCGACTTCCGCATCGAGGGTCGCGATGAGCCGGTCACGGTGTTCACGACGCGTCCCGACACCCTGCACGGCGCGACGTTCTTCGTCGTCGCGCCCGACTCCGACCTGGCCGCCGAGCTGTCGGCCGGTGCTTCCGGCGAGGTGCAGCAGCGCTTCCAGACCTACCTGGAGCAGGTGCAGAAGACCAGCGAGATCGACCGGCAGTCGACCGATCGTCCGAAGACCGGCGTGTTCCTCGAGCGGTACGCGGTGAACCCGGTCAACGGCGAGCGGATGCCGATCTGGGCCGCCGACTACGTGCTGGCCGACTACGGTCACGGAGCGGTCATGGCCGTGCCCGCACACGACCAGCGCGACCTCGACTTCGCCCGTGCCTTCGACCTTCCCGTCAAGATCGTCGTCGATACGACGGCGCCGATCACCGGCACCATCCCGGTCATCGAGACCGACGACGAGGGCGTGGCCGTCGCGACGCTCGATGAGCAGCATCCCGCCCAGACGGGCATCGCGCTGAACGGCGACGGACGCATGATCAACTCCGGCGTGCTGGACGGACTCACCAAGCGCACCGCGATCGCCCGTCAGATCGAGAACCTCGAGAAGGACGGCGTCGGCCGTGCTGCCAAGAACTACCGGCTGCGTGACTGGCTGATCTCGCGTCAGCGGTTCTGGGGCACCCCGATCCCGATGCTGCACACCGAGACCGGTGACGTCGTGCCGGTCGCCGAGTCGGCGCTGCCCGTGCGTCTGCCCAGCGTCGAGGGCCTCGACCTGTCGCCCAAGGGCAGCTCGCCGCTGGGCGCTGCCGAGTCGTGGGTGCGCACGGTCGACCCGACCACCGGCGAGCCGGTGCTGCGCGACGCCGACACCATGGACACCTTCGTCGACAGCTCGTGGTACTACCTGCGCTTCCTGTCGCCGAACAGCGACACCGTGGCGTTCGACCCCGAAGAGGCCCGTCGCTGGGCGCCGATCGACGCCTACATCGGCGGTGTCGAGCACGCCATCCTGCACCTGTTGTACGCACGGTTCATCACCAAGGTGCTCTTCGACATGGGCCTGGTGGAGTTCACCGAGCCGTTCTCGAGCCTGATCAACCAGGGCATGGTGATCCTGAACGGCAACAAGATGTCGAAGTCGAAGGGCAACCTCGTGCTCTTCCAGGAGGAGCTCGAGCAGTTCGGCGCCGACGCGCTGCGCGTGGGCATGGCGTTCGCCGGCCCGGTGGAGGACGACAAGGACTGGGCCGACGTGTCGATGACCGGCGCGCAGAAGTTCCTCTCGCGCGCGCTGCGCGTCGCGGCCGACGTCGACAGCCCGGCCGGAGCCGGCTTCGACGGCGGGGATGCCGCACTGCGCCGCGTCACGCACCATCTGCTGGCCGAGGCGCCGGGACTGGTCGAGCACACCAAGTTCAACGTGCTGGTCGCCCGTCTGATGGAGCTCGTGAATGCCGCACGCAAGACCATCGACACCGGGGCGGGTGCATCCGACCCCGCCGTGCGCGAGGCGGCCGAGACCGTCGCCATGATGCTCGACCTGATCGCTCCGCACACCGCCGAGGAGATGTGGGAGCAGCTCGGGCATGAGCCCTCGGTGGGTCTGGTCGTCTGGCCCCAGGCCGATCCCGCCCTGCTGGTCGAGGACTCGGTGACCTGCGCGGTGCAGGTGGGCGGCAAGGTGCGCGCGACCATCGACGTGCCGGCGAAGATCTCGGAGGCCGACCTCGAGGCGCTCGCACGCGGCGATGAGCGCGTGCAGCGGGCCCTGGAGGGCAAGGAGATCGTGCGCGTGATCGTGCGCGCGCCGAAGATCGTGAACTTCGCCGTCAGGGGCTGAGCCCGCACAGCTGGGTCCCTGAGCTTGTCGAAGGGCTGACTCTCCCTGCACAATCCGTCGTGTGCGACGAGTTGTGCACATCGTGCGGGATTCCGGCGGACGAGGGCATGCGTCGCGCATAGCGTGACGGAGTGCCCCCTTCCGAACGCCCCGAACAGGAGGGCACGCCCCGTGCTTCCCTGAAGACCGGCGCGCGCCTGAGGATGGGCATCGGGGTCGCCGTGACCCTGGGCCTGGTCGTGCTCTCGGCCGCGGTGGGCTGGGGAATCCTGCGCGGTCAGGCCGCGCCGGTGGACAGCATCCCGCTCGAGGGCCCGGCCGCGACCGACCACGGCGCCGGGACCGACACGGTGACCGGTGGCACAGGTCTGTACGTGCACGTGCTGGGCGAGGTCACCCACCCCGGCCTGTACATCCTCGAAGCGGATGCCCGCCTCGTCGACGCCCTGGCCGCGGCAGGCGGCACCCTCGAGACGGCCGACCTGCAGGCGGTGAACCTCGCGCGTCCGCTCAGCGACGGCGAGCAGATCATCGTGCCGGAGGTCGGCGCGCAGCCGCCGGCGGGCGGCGGCGCAGGCGGCACGGGGAGCACCTCCGATGGCCGGATCGACCTGAACTCCGCGGATCAGGCGGCACTGGAGACGCTGCCGCGCATCGGTCCGGCGCTCGCGCAGCGCATCCTCGACTGGCGGGAGGAGAACGGGCGCTTCCGCTCGGTCGACGACCTGCTGGCCGTGTCCGGCATCGGCGAGAAGCTCCTGGCCGGGCTGCGCGAGAAGGTGCGCGTATGAGCGATCTGCGCACGAGTCTGCTCGCCCTGGCGCTGTGGGCCACCGCATTGGCGTTGGTGTTCCTGCCCGCCTTCGCGGTTCCGGTCAGCGCCGGTCTCATCGTCGTGGCGGTGACCATCGTGGTGCTGCGCCGCCGTGGCGGGCACGGGCTGATCGTCCTCGCCCTGCTGTGCTGTGCGGCCGCAGGATCGGCGGTCGCGGGGGCACAGCCGCAGCGCGACCTGGTCGGCGCGAACGACGGGCACGTCGTGGAGGTGCTCGCCGACGTCACCTCGTCGGCATCCATCGGCACCGACGGCAGACTGTGGTTCGATGCGCAGACCGTCGAGATCGGCCCACCCGGCCGGCAGCAGCGTGTATCCGCTCCGGTCCGCGTGGGCATCGATCCGATCGAGGGCGCGGATCTCGGAGCGCAGATGCGCGTCACGGGGCAGGCGAAGAGAACGGATGCCGGAGAGCGCGCCGCCCTCGTGGTGTTCGGAACGCATGCGGAGGTGGCGCGCCCGGCCAGCGGGATCTTCGCAGTCGCCGCGACGACCCGTGCTGACTTCATCGACCGCGCCACGCGGCTGCCCGAACCAGGGGCCGGGCTCCTGCCCGGTCTCGCCGTCGGCGACACGAGGGCGGTGTCCGCCGACCTGAACGCGGCGATGCTGGCATCCGGCCTCAGTCACTTGACGGCGGTTTCCGGAGCGAACTGCATGATCGTGGTCGCGGCGGTGTTCTGGCTCGTGTCGCTCACCGGCGGCGGTCGCGGGCTGAGGGTGGTGCTGTCGCTGGTCGCACTGAGCGCCTTCGTGGTGCTCGTCACGCCCGAACCGAGCGTCGTGCGGGCTTCGGTGATGGCCGCGCTCGCGATGCTCACGGTGCTGCTCGGGCGCCCGAGCGCGGGTCTGGCGATGCTCTCCCTCGCCGTGTGCGGGCTGCTGATCACCGATCCGTGGCTGGCGGCCACTCCCGGCTTCGCGCTGTCGGCCGCCGCGACAGCGGCGCTGCTGGTGCTCTCCCGACCGCTGCTGCGCGGCCTCGGACGGTGGATGCCGACACCGCTGGCCGTGGCGCTCTCGGTGCCGCTGGCGGCGCAGGTGGTGTGCGGGCCGATCGTCGCGCTGTTCTCGGATCAGCAGTCCATCGTCGGCGTGGTCGCCAACCTCCTCGCCGCGCCCGCCGCACCGATCGCGACCGTGATCGGACTGCTCGCCTGCCTCTCCGCACCGCTGCCGATGCTCGCCGACCTGTTCGCCGCCGCGGCCTGGCTGCCGGCCGCCTGGATCGAGATGACGGCGACCGTGACCGCCGCGCTGCCCGGTGCGACCGTGCCCGTCGTCGCCGGTCCGCTCGCCGCGCTGATCGTCGGCGTGCTGAGCGCCGCCGTCACCGTCGTCCTGGCGGGACCCCCGTCACCACGGCTGCGCTATGGATCGCTGCTCGTGGTGGTCGTGGCGCTCGCACTCGCCGCGGGGCGGATGCTGCTCACCGGACCGCTCGCGCCGATGACCGCTCCGGGGGAGTGGAGTATCGCGGCGTGCGATGTCGGGCAGGGCGATGCCGTGCTCGTCCGATCCGGCGAGCGGACGGCGCTGATCGACACCGGGCCCGACCCGGCTGCGCTGCAGGAGTGCCTCACGACCACGGCTGTCTCGCACATCGATCTGCTGGTGCTGACGCACTTCGACCTCGATCACGTCGGCGGCACCTCCGCCGTGTTCGGACGGGTGGGCACCGTGCTGCACGGCCCACCCGCCGAGGCCGAGGACGAGCGGCTGCTGCGGCAGCTGGCATCCGACGGAGCGCGCCTCGTCGAGGGCGCGGTCGGCGTGCACGGCGCGCTGGGTGAGGCGCAGTGGCGTGTGCTGTGGCCGGAGCCGGATTCCGCGGCGTTCCCGGCGGGCAATGATGCGAGCGTGGTGATCGAGATCGGCGGCGGTGCGGTCCCGCGGATGCTGATGCTCGGCGATCTGTCGGCGGCGCCGCAGCGCCGCCTGCTCGCCGGCGGGCGGATCGCACCCGGGTACGCGGTCGTGAAGGTGTCGCACCACGGCAGCCGCGACCAGGAGCCGGGCCTGTATGAGCAGGCGCGGGCGCCGGTCGCGGTGATCGGGGTCGGGGAGGACAACGACTACGGGCATCCCACCCCCGCGACCCTGCAGCTGCTGGAGGCGACCGGATCCCGGGTGTTGCGCACCGATGTGAACGGACTGATCCTGTTGGGCGAGCGGAGCGACCGCATCGCCGTCTGGACCGAGAAGGAAGAGGGATGACGATGACCGAAGACAACAGACGCATGGTGTGGGTGACGGCCGTGCGGTGTGCGGCGACTGCGGGAGCGCTCGGGCTGATGCTGAGCGGATGCACTCCTGTGCAGACCCTCGACACCCGGGAGCTGCGGGCAGCGGCGCTGCAGGAGGAGCTGACTGAGCTCGCGGATGCCGTGGCGTCGTTCGACACTTCGGCGATCAAGAAGATGCAGTGCAGGGAGCCCTGGTACATCGAGCTGCCGAGGAAGGACCAGCTCGGCGCGGACGTCTCCCTGCCGCTGGAGGTCGAGGTGCGCGAGGCCGAGCCGCTGGACCTGTCGAGTTCGACGTACACCGACCCGGATCCGGATGCCGAGTTCCATATAGCGGGCTTGCGCGACGCACGCGTCGTGGCGATCGGGGATCGCGTGGCATTGCCCGACGTCGTCGTGCGCATCGATGATCGTCGCGCCTGCGTGTGGTCGCTCGGTCCCAGTTTCATACTGCTGCTCGGGCTGTGAGAGCGGGCCGCCGGTGGGGCGGCGTCGGCGGTCGCCGGTAGGCTGGATGCCATGCCAGCAGCCCGCTCGTCCGCCCGAGGAACCGGTGCCCGCGGCGGCGCCGCGAAGGGTGCGAAGATCCCGCAGGTATCGTGGCGTGAACCGCGTCCCGCCCCGATCGTGCTGGTCTCAGGCCCCGAGGAAGTACTCGCCGAGCGTGCCATCGCCGGCGTGCGGGAGTACCTGCGTGCCGAAGACCCGGCGCTCGAGGTGACCGACCTGCGCGCCGACGACTACGAGGCGGGCACCCTGTTCGCCGTCACGTCGCCATCGCTGTTCGGCGAACCCCGTCTGGTGCGCGTCGCCGGCGTGGAGAAGTGCTCGGACGCCTTCCTGCAGGAGGCGCTGAAGTACGTCGAGAACCCGCAGGAGGGCGCGACCGTGCTGCTGCGGCACACCGGGGCGACCGTGCGCGGCAAGAAGCTGCTCGACGCGATCCGGTCGGGCGCGGGCGGCGGCATCGAGATCCCCTGCGCCGCGGTGAAGCGCGACAGCGATCGGGTCGACTTCGCCGCGGGGGAGTTCAAGGCGGCGCGCAAGCGCATCCAGCCCACCGCTCTGCGATCCCTGGTGTCGGCGTTCGCCGATGATCTCACCGAACTCGCCGCCGCGTGCCAGCAGCTCATCAGCGACGTCGAGGGCGACATCACCGACGACGTGATCACCAAGTACTACGGCGGGCGGGTCGAGGTCTCGGCGTTCGTCGTCGCCGACACGGCGATCGCCGGCCGGCACGGGGAGGCGCTGCTCGCGCTGCGTCATGCACTGGCATCCGGCGCCGACCCAGTGCCCATGGTCGCGGCGTTCGCGATGAAACTGCGCACCATGGCCAGGGTCGCCGGCAACCGCGAGCCGAGCCGGCAGCTCGCGCAGCGTCTCGGCATGAAAGACTGGCAGGTCGACCGTGCCCGACGGGACCTCGCCGGCTGGAACGAACGCTCACTCGGTCTGGCGATCCAGGCGACCGCACGCGCCGACGGCGAGGTCAAGGGCGCCGCCCGCGACCCGCTCTTCGCGCTGGAGCGCATGATCACTGTGATCGCGACGCGTCAGCCGTACGGAGCCTGAGACGCCCGACGGCGCCCGACGGCAGACTCGAGGCCCATGCAGAAGGCCCGCCCCGCGAACGGGACGGGCCTTTCAGAGTCTCTGTGTCAGAGCGCGGCGTGTCAGAGCGCGGCGACCTGCTTGGCGATGGCCGACTTGCGGTTGCTCGCCTGGTTCTTGTGCACGACGCCCTTGCTGACGGCCTTGTCGAGCTTGACGGACGCGACCTTGAGGGCGGCCTCAGCGGCCTCCTTGTCGCCGGCCACGACGGCCTCGCGGGTCTTGCGGACGAGGGTCTTCAGCTCGCTCTTGACGGCGCGGTTGCGCTCCTGAGCCTTCAGGTTGGTCTTGTTGCGCTTGATCTGCGACTTGATGTTTGCCACGTGTGGACGCTTTCTGTCTGGATGGTGATCGGATGCTGCAGACGAGAGAGGGGCGCCGTACAGCGGTCGTGAGGGACGAACCCACACGCAAGCCAAGAGCCAATGTTACCAGCACTTGGACTGAACCTGTGTCAGCATCGACTTACCCGAACGACGAAGACGTCACAGGAGAGCGCATGACCGCCCTGCACCCCACCCGCCGCGCCGGCGCGCGATGGATGACCCTGTTCACCCTGGCCTGGCTGGCCATCTGGACTGTCCAGCTGACCCCTGTGCAGCTGCTGCTTCCCCTGCAGCTCGACACCGCCGACGACGACTGGATCCGCGGGGTCGTCTCGTCGGGCTTCGTGCTCGGCATCGGCGGCCTCGCCGGAGTGATCGCCGGTCCGGCTGCCGGCGCACTCTCCGATCGCTCCCGTGGTGCGCGGGGCCGCAGGCGGCCGTGGGCGCTGCTCGGCGTATGGGTCGCCGCGATCTGCCTCGCGCTCACCGGCGGGGCCGAGGGCCCATGGCTCGTCGGCGCGTGCTGGGTCGGCGTGTCGGTCGGCATCGCCGTGGCATCCGCCGCATTCACCGCACTCATCGCCGATCAGCTCCCCGCCGCGCAGCGCGGCGCGGCCTCATCGGTGATCAGCTCCAGCCAGGCCGTCGGCATCGTCGTCGGTGTGGGCCTCGTCGTGCTGCTGGGACTGGGGGTGACGGCCGGATATCTGCTGCTTGCCGGGATCATCGCCGTGATCGGCACAACGGCCGCTCTGCTGCTTCCCGATCCGCCCGCCACTGCCGCGGAGGTGCCCGAGCGCACCGCGCGCCGGCCGCGCCTGGCATCACTGCGCGACCGCGACTTCGCGTGGATGCTCGGCGGTCGCCTGGTCGCCAATGTCGGGAACGCCCTCGGCACGGCGCTGTTCCTGTTCTTCCTGCTGCACGGACTCGGCCAGCCGAACGCGCAGGCCCAGGACAACCTGCTGCTGCTCATCATCGTCTACACGGTCTTCGTCGTGCTCGCCTCGGTGCTCGTCGGCCTGATCTCCGACCGCACGGGACGACGGCGCGGGCTGACCGTGCTCGCCACTCTCGTGCAGGCGCTGTCGGGCGTCGCGATCGTGCTGGTGCCGACATTCGAGATGACGATGGTGGCGGCCGCGCTGATGGGCGTCGGCTACGGTGCGTTCTCGACCGCCGGTCTCGCCTTCGCCACCGATCTGCTGCCTGACGAGCGGGACCACGCCCGAGACCTCGGCATCGTCAACGTCACCGCGGCGCTCGGTCAGCTGATCGGGCCCGTTCTCGGCGCGCTCTTCGTCGCGATGGTGGGCGGCTTCTGGCTGGTGTTCGTGATGGCCGCGATCCTCTCGGTCGCCGGTGGGCTCATGACCGCTCGTGCACGACAGCCAGTGCCAGCTGCAGCACCGCGTTGAACACCCGTGGCCGCATCGCCGTGACCAGGTGCGAGGTGCGCGGCACCACGATCAGCTCGGCATGCGGCGCGAGACGGGTGAACAGGGCCTCGTGAGCGCGCAGCTGATCGAACTGGCCGTTCACGAACCACAGCGGCACGTCGATGCGGCCCACCGCCTGCATCAGGTCCAGTGACGAGAGGCTCTTCAGCGCGACATCCTGCGCGTCCAGGGCGTAACCGCCGGCGGCGAAATCGGCCCGCGTCTCGGGTGGGATGGTGGCATTCAGCACCTGCTCCGCCAGCCACACTCCGCGGTCGGGGAGGCGGTCGAGCGCACCGGCGAGTGTGCGATACGCGCGCAGCGCGGCACCGCGGGGGAGCGCGGTGCACGAGGCCGCGATCAGAGCCGCCACCGGGGTGTGGTCGGCGCCGCCGGTGTACTCCAGGCTCAGCAGGCCACCCATGGAATGTCCCACCAGCAGCACGGGTCCGTGCTCGGCGGCATTTCGCACCGCCTCATCAATCGTGCGCAGCGCGCCGTCGAGGGTGAACGTCTCCGTCATGCGCGCACCGTGACCCGGCAGGTCGAGGGCCCGCGCCGGCACGTCGTGCGCGTCGAGCCACGCCAGCTGGGAGCGCCACATCGTCGCGGAGGTGCGGATGCCGTGGACGAGGACGACCTGTGGTGTCACCCCTCCAGCATAGGAAAGCGGGGCCGGTGGATGAACCACCGGCCCCGCTTCAGAGAGTGCAGAAGTGCTTACTTCTCCCAGCCGACGTTCTCGACCGGCTGAACACCGAACAGGTCAAGACCCGTGTAGGGCTCGGGGGTCAGGTTGGCCAGACCGTCCTTGACGGCGGTGATCGACGGACCGTTGTAGGTCGGGATCAGACCCCAGTCCTGGAAGATCTCGACCTCGAGGTCCATCGCCGCAGCGGTCTGCTCCTCGGGGGTGTTGAGCGACTCAACCTCTTCCTTGATGCGCGCGTCCATCTCAGGCGTCTGCACGCCCGAGAGGTTCAGGCCCATGTCCTGGCAGTACAGCTGGCAGAACCAGGCCGCACCGAACGGGTCGGACGACGTGAAGCCGAGGCTCACAGCATCCCAGTTCTTCGAGTTGTAGTCCTCGGCGAACTTGTTCGACGGACGGACGTCGACCTTCAGCTCGATGCCGACGGCCTTCTCCATGGTCTGCAGCGACTGCGCGAGAGCCTTCTGGGTCGGGTCGTCGCTGAAGACCGGGTACGTGACCGACAGCTTCACGCCGTCCTTCTCACGGATGCCGTCCTCGCCCTCGGTCCAGCCGGCCTCGTCGAGCAGGCTCTTCGCCTTCTCGACGTTGAACTCGTAGCCGGCCTTCTCCAGCGAGTTGTGGTAACCCGGCTGGAACGAGAACAGCGTGAACGAGCCCGCGGGCTCCTCGGTGTAGTCGAGGCCGTTCCACGCGATCTTCTTCTGCTGCTCGAGGTCGACAGCGAGGAAGAACGCCTCACGCACCTTGACGTCAGCGAACTGCGGCTTCTCTGCGTCGACCTGGAGCAGGTTGTTCGCGGTGCGCTGCGCACGGTGGATCGTGATGCCGTCCATGTCGGCGACCTGTGCGAGACGGTCCTTGGTGGCGACGCCGACCTGGTCGATCTCACCGTTCTTGAACGCGTTGATCGAGGCCTGCGAGTCCATGCCCGTGAAGGTGACCTTGTCGAGCATGGGCTTGTCGCCCCACCAGTTCTCGTTCGGCTTGAACGAGATGAAGTCCTTGTTGGCGTCGAACTCGTCGATCGTGTACGGACCGGCACCCCACTCGGCGTGCGGGTTGTCGATCATCGCCGTGTTGAACTTGTCCGCGTCGGCCAGCGCCGGGTGGATCACACCGGTGAGGAACGGCATCTGCGGCCAGGCGAACTCGCCGTCGAAGGTCACGATCGCGGTCTTGGGGGTGTCACCCTGCTCGACCGTCTTGATCTGCTTGTAGCCGTCGGTCGCGTTCGGGACGAAGCCCTCCTCGATCGAGCGGTTGGCCTTCCACGTGGCGTCGATGGCGGTCCAGTCCATCGGGGTCCCGTCGTTCCAGGTCGCCTCTTCCGTGAAGGTGAAGGTGATCTGGGTGTTGCCGTCGACCGTCTCGATGTCCCACGCGTCGAGGTACGCGTCGTGCTTGTAGGGCGTGCCGTCCGGCTCCTGCAGCAGGATCTGGGGCATGTACCACGCGGCGACGATTGCCGTGCTTGAGCTCGCGTCACCGTTGAACGAGTTGAGCTGCTCCGGGATCTCTGCGATCGGGAAGTTGACCGTGCCACCTTCCTTGAGGTTCTCGCGCGGCTGGGGGTTGTAATCCGCGGCCGACGTCTCTGCCGGCTTGTCACCGCCGTCCTTGTCTCCGGTGTTACCGGAGTCAGAGGCACAGCCCGTGAGGACGAGTGCGAAAGCGCCGGTGAGTGCCAGCGCTCCCATCAGCTTCTGCTGCTTCATGGTGCTCCTTTCGCCTTTCGGCGTGTCATAAGGGGAGGATAGTTGTCGTTCCATGACTTTTCGGCCGCCTACAGTGAATCCCGGCTAACCGTTATGGGACGGTGATCGAGCATCGCGAGACCGTGACCAGATCGTCACCGTCGACGGTGGTCAGACCGTCGCAGGCTTGGTCGACATCGTCTCGGGGTCGAACACGACGCGCTGCCTGGTGCGCTCCACGTCGGGATCCGGCACCGGGATCGCCGACAGCAGGGCCTGCGTGTACGGGTGCTGCGGGTTGTCGAACACCTCGTCGACGTCGCCGTGCTCCACGAACTCGCCGAGGTACATCACGGCGACCCGATCAGCGATGTGACGGATGACCGAGAGGTCGTGCGCCACGAACAGGTACGACAGGCCCAGCTTGACCTTCAGCTCGTCGAGCAGGTTGATGACACCGGCCTGGATCGACACGTCGAGCGCCGAGACCGGCTCGTCGAGCACCACGATCTTCGGATTGGTCGACAGGGCGCGGGCGATGCCGATGCGCTGCCGCTGACCGCCGGAGAACGCACCGGGGAAGCGATCGCGGTGGGCGGGGTTCAGGCCCACCAAATCCATCAGCTCCTGCACGCGGGCGTGCACCTGCTCCTTCGGCATGCCGATCGCGCGCATCGGCTCGGCGATGACATCGCTGACGGTCATGCGCGGGTCGAGGGCGCCCATCGGGTCCTGGAACACGATCTGGATGTCGCGCCGCAGCTTGCGCTCGAGCTTGCGGTCGTGCAGACCGTTCACGCTGGTGCCGGCGATGATGATGTCGCCCTCGTCCTGCTTGACGAAGTCCATGATCTGCAGCAGCGTCGTGGTCTTGCCAGAGCCGGACTCGCCGACGATGGCCATCGTCTCGCCCTCGCGCACGTCGAAGCTGATGCCCTTGACCGCGTGCACCTCGCCGACCTTGCGCTTGAAGAATGCGCCCTTGGTCAGCGGGAAGGTCTTGACCATGTTGCGCACCTCGAGCGTCACCGGACGCTCCTCGCGCGGGGTGCGGGTGAGGTCGCTCTCGGGTACGCGCTCGACGGGGTACACCGGCAGACCGCCGATGAGTCCGTCGTTGTCGATGTCTCCCGCGCGGATGCACGCGGCGAGGTGGGGCTCACCGCTGCCGGTGGCGACGGGCTCGAGATCGGGTTCGCGCGTCGTGCAGGCCGCCACGGCGATCGGGCAGCGCGAGGCGAACGGGCAGGCGTCGGGAAGGTCGATCAGCAGCGGCGGATTGCCCTTGATCGGGATCAGCGGTTCCTTCTCGACCTTGTCGACGCGCGGGATGGCGCCGAGCAGGCCGATCGAGTACGGCATGCGGGTGCGGTGGAACAGCTCGTGGGCCGGCGCGTGCTCGACGGGCTTTCCCGCGTACATCACCATCACATCGTCTGCGGTGCGCGCGACCACGCCCATGTCATGCGTGATCATTATCACCGCGGCGCCCGACTCGTTCTGAGCCTTCTCGATCAGGTCGAGGATCTGCGCCTGGATGGTCACATCCAGCGCGGTGGTCGGCTCGTCGCAGATGATCAGGCGCGGGTTGTTCGCCATCGCGATGGCGATGACCACGCGCTGACGCATTCCGCCCGAGAACTCGTGGGGGAACGACTTCATGCGCTTCTCGGGCTCGCTGATGCCGACCAGGCTCAGCAGCTCGAGCGAGCGGTCCCAGGCCTCCTGCTTCGAGAGGTTCCGGTGCGTGGTGAGCGCTTCGATCAGCTGGTCGCCGACCGTGAACACCGGCGTCAGCGAGGTCAGCGGGTCCTGGAAGACCATCGCCATGCCGTTGCCACGGATGACCGACATCTGCTTGTCAGTCTTGCCCAGCAGTTCCTGGCCCTCGAACTGGATCGATCCGGTGACCTTGGCGTTCTCGTCGAGCAATCCCATGATGGCCAGCGATGTGACCGACTTGCCCGACCCGGACTCGCCGACGATGCCGAGGGTCTTGCCCGCTTCGAGGTCGAAGGACACGCCGCGGACGGCGTCCACGCGGCCGGCTTCGGAGGCGAAGCTGACCTTGAGGTCGCGGACGGACAGGACGGTGCCTGCGGGGGTGTTCGTGCGTGCTGAGGTGCTCATGCGCGGCCTCCTGCCGCCGAAGTGGGATCGAGCGCGTCGCGCAGACCGTCGGCCATCAGGGCCATCGACACGGTCAGCAGCGTCAGCGCGGCGGCGGGGAAGTAGAACAGCCAGGGCGCGCTGGTCACGCTGGCCGCGCCCTCGCCGATCAGCGAGCCCAGCGAGACGTCGGGGATCTTCACGCCCATGCCGATGAACGACAGGCCGGTCTCGGTCATCACGGCCGCGACGACGCCCAAGGTGAAGTTGATCACCAGCAGCGAGCCGATGTTCGGCAGCAGGTGGCGCATCACGATGCGCATGCCGCGCACACCCATGTAGCGGGCGGCGTCGACGTACTCGCGCTCGCGCAGCGAGAGCGCCATGGTCCAGATGACGCGCGCCGGGAAGAACCATCCGGTGAAGATCAGCGCGATCGAGATGACCCGCCAGTCTCCGCCCGAGTCGTTCGAGACGAGGGCGAGGATCAGGAAGGTGGGAACCACCATGAAGAAGTGGATGATCACGAGGGTGACCCGTTCGACGCGACCGCCGAAGTAGGCCGCCGCCGTGCCGACGATCGCCGAGATCGCCGTGACGCCCACCGAGACGACGACGGCGATCATCAGCGAGCGCTGCAGACCGACGAAGGTCTGTGTGAACGTGTCGTTGCCCGAGGCATTTGTGCCGAACCAGTGCTCGGCCGAGGGGCCGGTCGACAGGTTCAGGAAGTCCATGTCGGTCACCGTGTACGGCGAGAAGATCGGCACGATGATCGAGCACAGCGCCAGCACGACGAAGATCACGATGCCGCCGACGGCGGGCTTGTTGCGCATGAACCGCCGCGTGTACAGCGTCCACTTGGACAGCTGCTTGTCGGGGATGCGCTCTGCGGTGGTGTCCGGGCCGACCGGGGGCTGCACGGACGGATCGATGGTGTCGGTGCTCATAATCAGCTCACCCTCACTCGCGGGTCGAGAACCACGACGGCGATATCGGACAGGATGGCGCCGATCGCGGTCAGCACGGCGCCGAAGGCGGCGACCGCGACAACACCGTGCACGTCGTTGGTGTTGATGGTTGTCAGGAAGTAGCGACCCATGCCCTGCCAGGCGAAGATCGTCTCGGTCAGGATGCCGCCGGTGAAGATCGCGGGGATCGAGAAGGCGACCTGCGTGGCGACAGGGATGAGCGAGGTGCGCAGCGCGTGTCGGCGGATGGCCTGCTGCTTGGTCAGGCCCTTGGCCCGGGCCGTGCGCACGTAATCGGCGTTGATGTTGTCGAGCAGCAGGGAGCGCTGCAGGAAGTGCGTTCCGGCGTAGCTGATGATCACCAGTGCGATGGTCGGCAGCACGAGATGCTGCAGGGTGTCGATGAGCACCGGGAAGAACCCGGTGACCCCGGGGCTGGATGAGCCGGTGACATAGAACACGCGGGTGCCGACCCAGTTGTTGAAGTTGATCGCGAGGATCACGATGGCCAGGCCGGCCACGATGATGTTGACGTTCATCGTCACGATCGACACGGCCTGCCAGATGCGGTCACCCAGCTTGTACTGGCGTGATGCCGTGTACACACCGACCGCGATGCCGATGACGGTGGCGATGATCGTCGCACCGAGCACCAGCTCGGCGCTGATCCACATGCGGTAGGCGATCTCGTCGTTGACCGAGCCGCCCGTGGGGCTCACACCCCAGTCCCATCGGAAGATGATCCCCGAGAACCAGTTCCACCACCGTTCGATCAGCGGAGTCGTCTCGCTGAGGTTTCGCGGTCCGAGCAGACCCTCGATCTGCTCGGGGGAGAGTGGTGGTTTGCGGCCGACGTAGTTGCTTCGCGGATCGAGGAAGGACCATGCCAAGAAGTAGGTGACGTTGGTCGCGACCACGATCATCAGCAGCCAGCCGAGTGCCCGGCGCACGAGATACTTGATCAAGGTGTTGATTCTTTCTCTTCTACAGCCACGCGCGGGATCTCCGACGCAACGCTGAGTCGGGAAGCCATTCAAGCATCATCCCGTTCCCTGCGCACGCCGACAGCACCGGGAGCTGTGACGGAGTCGTATGCCCCGAGGTCGGGAAACACTGCGCGGGCAACTTCGCGAGACTATCACCACTGAGCACGAATGGGGATTGGGTCACCCGGAACGTAGACTTGTCGGAACCCTTTCGGACGCCCCAAGGACCACATGTCACCCCGCGCTCTCACTCCGCTCTCGCCCGCCGCGACCCCGGCCACGCAGATCCGCAATTTCTGCATCATCGCCCACATCGATCACGGCAAGTCGACCCTTGCCGACCGCATGCTGCAGGTCACCGGATCGGTAGCGGATCGTGACATGCGTGCGCAGTACCTCGACCGCATGGACATCGAGCGCGAGCGCGGGATCACGATCAAGAGCCAGGCGGTGCGGATGCCCTGGTCCGATGCCGAGGGCACATACGCGCTCAACATGATCGACACCCCCGGTCACGTCGACTTCACCTACGAGGTCTCGCGGTCGCTGGCGGCGTGCGAGGGCGCGATCCTGCTCGTCGATGCCGCCCAGGGCATCGAGGCGCAGACACTGGCGAACCTGTATCTCGCGCTCGAGAACGACCTGCACATCATCCCCGTGCTCAACAAGATCGACCTTCCGGCGGCAGACCCCGACAAGTACGCGAAAGAGCTCGCCGACCTCATCGGCGGCCACCCCGACGACGTGCTGCGGGTGTCGGGCAAGACCGGGCTCGGCGTCGAGGACCTGCTGGACCGCATCGTGCGCGACATCCCGGCCCCGGTCGGAGACCCCGACGCGCCGGCGCGGGCGATGATCTTCGACTCGGTGTACGACTCCTATCGCGGTGTCGTCACCTACGTGCGCATGGTCGACGGGCAGCTCACGCCCCGCGAGCGCGTGCAGATGATGTCGACGAAGGCGACCCACGAGTTGCTCGAGATCGGGGTCTCCAGCCCCGAGCCGATCCCGTCCAAGGGCCTCGGCGTGGGTGAGGTCGGTTACCTCATCACCGGGGTGAAGGATGTGCGCCAGTCGAAGGTCGGCGACACCGTCACGACGGCCCGTGGCCCGGCATCCGAAGCCCTCGCGGGCTACACCGACCCGAAGCCGATGGTGTTCTCGGGCATCTACCCGATCGACGGCAGCGACTACGCCGAGCTGCGCGAGGCCCTCGACAAGCTGAAGCTCTCCGACGCCTCGCTGCAGTACGAGCCCGAGACCTCGGTCGCGCTCGGCTTCGGATTCCGTTGCGGCTTCCTCGGCCTGCTGCACCTCGAGATCGTCACCGAGCGGCTGTCGCGCGAGTTCGGGCTCGACCTGATCACCACCGCGCCCAGCGTGATCTACGAGGTGACCACCGATACCGGCGAGACGGTCGTCGTCACCAACCCGAGCGAGTACCCCGACGGGCGTGTCGCCACGGTGTCGGAGCCGATGGTGAAGACGGCGATCCTGCTGCCGAAGGACTACGTGGGCACCGTCATGGAGCTGTGCCAGTCGAGGCGCGGCACGCTGCTGGGCATGGAGTACTTCTCGGAGGAGCGCGTCGAGCTGCGCTATCGCATGCCGCTCGGCGAGATCGTCTTCGACTTCTTCGACCAGCTCAAGTCGAAGACGCAGGGGTACGCCTCCCTCGACTACGAGCCCGACGGGCGTCAGGAGGCCGACCTCGTGAAGGTCGACATCCTGCTGCAGGGCGACAAGGTCGACGCGTTCAGCTCGATCGTGCACAGGGAGAAGGCGTACGCCTACGGCACCCTCATGGCCGAGCGTCTGCGCAAGCTCATTCCGCGTCAGCAGTTCGAGGTGCCGATCCAGGCCGCGATCGGCGCCCGCATCATCGCCCGCGAGACCATCCGCGCGATCCGCAAGGACGTGCTCGCCAAGTGCTACGGCGGTGACATCAGCCGCAAGCGCAAGCTGCTCGAGAAGCAGAAGGAGGGCAAGAAGCGCATGAAGATGGTCGGTCGCGTCGAGGTCCCCCAGGAGGCGTTCATCGCCGCGCTGTCGGGCGACGTCGAGGGCAAGGACAAGAAGTAGGGAGCGGGCGATCATCCAGGTTCGCCTGGGTAGTCTGGAAATCATGCGTCGCGGGACATTCCGAGAAGGCACGGTCGACTATGCAGCGGTCGGGGCCACCCATGCCCCGGACCTGATGCAGTATCCGCCGGAGCGCAGCACACCGGCCGAGGAGTCGTGGCGGATCGGCAGCGGCGAGGAGCGGTTCCACACGGCGGCCGAGGCCCTGTTGTCGTGGACGGCCCAGCGCGCGGCCGGCCTCGAGCTCTCGGATGTGCGCCCGGCCGCGGGGGCTGCCTACACGGGCATCAGCTTCGATGCGGAGGGCGCTCCGATCGCCCCCAACCGCAACGAGCAGGAGCAGCGCTTCGACGCCGAGGGCACGCCGTTCGCGGCACCCGGTATGACGCTGAGGCTGCGGGGGCGTGTGAAGGGCATGCGCGCCGACGGTGAGCTGCGTGTGATCTCGGTGACCGAGGAGCGTCGCCGTGTCGGCTTCGTGCTGGGCACGGTCGGCGGTTCGGTGGTCAGCGGCGAGGAGTCGTTCGATCTCTACTGGCATGAGGACACCGACGAGGTGTGGTTCACCGTGCGCGCGTTCGACGCGCCCGTGGCGCTGCTCTACCGGCTGCCCGGCATGGTGAAGCGCCGCCGCAAAGAGCTGTTCGCCCGGTACCTGCGGGCGATCTCGCCGCTGTATGCGACGCCCATCTGATGCCCGGCGCCCTTCCGCTGGGTGACCCCGCGCCCACCGACGGCAGGCTCCCGGCCGATCTGCCCGTCGATCGTGCCGTGCCGTTCTCGGCCTACCTGCACGTGCCGTTCTGCCGGGTGCGCTGCGGGTACTGCGACTTCAACACCTACACGGCGACCGAGCTGCGTGGCACGAGCCAGGACCAGTACGCCGATACGCTGATCCGCGAGATCGCGCTGGCCCGCGACGTGCTCGCCGAGAGGGACGGCCTCCGTCCGCTCGACACCGTCTTCTTCGGCGGAGGCACGCCGACGCTGCTGCCACCCGGCGACCTCGCGCGGATGCTCCGCGCGGCCGTAGACGCGTTCGGCATCCGCGACGGCGCGGAGGTGACGGTCGAGGCCAATCCAGACACGGTGACAGACGACGTGGTGCGCACGCTGGTGGATGCCGGTGTGAACCGGCTGTCGATCGGCATGCAGTCCGCCGTGCCGCACGTGCTGGCCGCCCTCGATCGCACGCACCGACCCGAGAACGTCGGCACGGCAGTGCGGGCGGCGCGGGATGGCGGGCTCGACGTGAGCGTCGACCTGATCTACGGCGCTCCCGGCGAATCGCTCGTCGATTGGGAGCGGTCCTTGGAGGCCGCGATCGCGCTCGAGCCGGACCACGTCTCGGCCTACGCGCTGATCATCGAGGACGGCACCAAGCTCGCGCGGCAGATCCGTCGCGGCGAGGTGCCGGCGCCCGACGACGATCTGCAGGCCGACATGTACGAGCTCGCCGACGCGCGCCTCGCGGCGGCGGGCTTCGACTGGTACGAGGTCAGCAACTGGGCCAAGGGGCCCGGCCACGGTACGCAGTCCGTGCATGCATCCCGGCACAACCTCGCCTACTGGCGCGGATCGGATTGGTGGGGATTCGGGCCTGGAGCGCACAGTCACGTGGCCGGCCTGCGCTGGTGGAACGTCAAGCACCCCGCCGCGTACGCGCAGCGACTGGACCTGGGCGAGTCGCCGGCCGCCGGCCGCGAACGGCCCGACCCGGAGGCGCGCACGCTCGAGCGCGTGCTGCTGCTCAGCCGGCTCGCCGAGGGTCTGCCGATCGACGAGATCGCAGAGGCGCACCGCGAGCGGGTGGCGGAACTGATCTCCGATGGACTCGTCGATCCGGCATCCGCCCTGCGCGACAAGCGCGTGCGCCTGACCCTGCGCGGTCGGCTGCTGGCGGATGCCGTCGTGCGCGCCCTGACGGAGTGACGGCGCGCCGTCTTCGAGGAGGGTCCGGCTGAGCGGGGTAGGATTGGCACTCGACCGGTTCGAGTGCCAGCGGGAGGGATGATGGTCACAGAGCGAGGGCTAGAGGTTCTCCGCGCGATCGTGCAGGACTACGTGGCGACCCATGAGCCGGTCGGCAGCAAGTCGATCGTCGAGCGGCACGCGTTCGGCGTGTCGGCGGCGACCATCCGCAATGACATGGCGCTGCTCGAGGATGAAGAGCTGATCGTCGCGCCGCACACGTCGTCGGGGCGCGTGCCGACCGACAAGGGGTACCGCGTCTTCGTGAACCACCTGGCGCAGCTGCGTCCGCTGTCCCCGGGCCAGCGCAACGCCATCGAATCCTTCCTCGGCACCCCGGGCGATCTCGATGACCTGATGGCGCGCACCGTGCGCGTGCTCACGCAGCTCACCGGCCAGGTCGCGCTCGCGCAGTACCCGTCGTTCGCGCGGGCGCACATCAGTCATCTGGAGCTGGTCGCACTGGCACCGAACCGCATGCTGGTCGTGATCGTGACCGATGCCGGCGGGGTGTCGCAGCGCATCGCGCCGCTGCCGATCGATCTCGACGAGACCGATGTCGCGCTGCTGCGCGCGCAGCTGCTGTCGCTCGTCGTGGGACGGGCGGTCGGCGATGCCAGCGAGCGGATGCTGGCGCTCAGCGAACCCGAGCCAGGGTCCCCGGGCATCCGCCTGCATCCCGCTCTCAGCGCTCTCACCGCGGTGATCTCGGAGGAGCTCGCGGAGTTCCGGCAGGAGCGGCTGGTGATGGCGGGGGCTGCGACGCTCGCCCGTCGGGAGCACGACTTCCGCGGCAGCATCCATCCGCTGCTCGAGGCCATCGAGGAGCAGGTCACCCTGCTGCGGCTGATGAGCGAGATGGTCACCGATGAGCACGGGCTGGCGACGAGCATCGGCACCGAGAACGCCCCGTTCGGGCTCGGCGAGGCATCGATCGTGGCCAGCAATTACGCGGCGCCCGGTGGCACCGCGCGGGTCGGGGTGATGGGCCCCACCCGGATGGACTATCCGAGCAACCTCGCGGCGGCGCGGGCCGTGGCCCGCTACCTGTCGCGGATGCTCGACGACGACGAGGCCGCTCGCTGACGCGGGCGCCGGAAGACTCACGCACGCACACGCAGAAAGGTGATCGTGGCGGACCATTACGAAGTTCTCGGGGTGTCCAGGGACGCGTCGCAGGACGAGATCAAGAAGGCCTACCGAAAGCTGGCCAGGCAGCTGCACCCCGATGTGAACCCGGGGGAGGACGCCGCAGAGCGGTTCAAGCTGGTCACGCACGCCTACGACGTGCTCAGCGACGAGGACTCGCGCCGTCGCTACGACATGGGCGGTGACGAGAACGGCGGCTTCGGAGGGGGCTTCGGCGGCTTCGGCGACATCTTCGAGACGTTCTTCGGCGCCGCCGGCGGCGGTCGCGGCGCTCGCCCGCGGTCGCGCCGCGAACGCGGCCAGGACGCCCTCGTGCGGGTCGATCTCGACCTCGGCGACGTGGTCTTCGGGGTGCACCGTGACATCGAGGTCGACACGGCGGTGCTGTGCGAGACCTGCCAGGGCAGCTGCTGCCAGCCGGGCACCTCGCCGGTGACCTGCGACGTCTGCGGCGGCACCGGACACGTGCAGCGACAGGTGCGCAGCCTGCTCGGCAACGTCGTCACCACCCAGCCATGCGGCAGTTGCGAGGGCTTCGGCACCACCATCCCGTACCCGTGCGGATCGTGCGCGGGTCAGGGCCGGGTGCGCTCGCGGCGCACCGTCTCGCTCGACATCCCCGCCGGCGTCGAGACTGGACTGCGCCTGCAGCTGCCGGGCTCCGGTGAGGTCGGCAGGGCGGGCGGCCCGAACGGCGACCTGTACGTCGAGGTCTCCGTCGCTCCGCACCCGGTGTTCAGCCGCGAGGGCGATGATCTGCTCGCAACGCTCGAGGTATCGATGACCGATGCCATCCTCGGCACGAGCACGACGATCGACGGGCTCGACGGCACGGTGGATCTCGAGGTGCGCGCCGGCGTGCAGTCCGGTGATGTGCTGACGATCTCCGGCCGGGGGATCACGCCGCTGCGCGGCAGCCAGCGCGGTGACCTGCGCGTCGGTGTGCAGGTGCTCACACCGACGCGCCTCGACGGCGCGCAGCGCAAGCTGATCGAGGATTTCGCGAAGAAGACGAAGGCTCCCGCGCCCAAGCTGGCGCAGTTCCAGCAGGGGCTGTTCTCGAAGCTCCGCGATCGCTTCCGGGGCCACTGATCATGGCATTGCATTTCATCGTCCCCACCTGTACCGACCTCGTCGAGGGCGAACTGCTCACTCTGACCGGCAGCGAGGCGAAGCACGCCTCGGTGGTGCGCAGGGTGCGGGTCGGTGAGGCGGTCACGATCGGAGACGGCTCCGGCGTCTGGCTGGAGGGCACGGTCGAAGACGTCTCGGCCTCGCAGGTCGATGTGCGCGTCACCGCCCGCACCGTGCAGCAGCAGCCGACGTCGCGAATCACGCTGGCGCAGGCGCTCGCGAAAGGCGACCGCGACGAGCTCGCCGTGCAGGCCGCGTGCGAGCTCGGCGTCGATGAGATCGTGCCGTGGCAGGCGTCGCGCAGCGTCTCGCGCTGGGAGGGTCCGAAGGCGGCCAAGGGACGCGATCGCTGGCAGACGATCGTGCGCGAGGCCGCGAAGCAGGCGCACCGCGCATGGGTGCCCTCGGTCACCGAGGTGAGCAGCACCGGACAGCTCGCCCGGCTCGCCGCGACGCATCGGATGCTGGTGCTCGACCCCACCGCGCAGTCGCCGCTCACGGGCATCCGACCCGATGAGCGCGACATCGTACTCGTCGTGGGCCCCGAGGGCGGCATCAGCCCGGAGGAGCTCGAGAAGCTGGAGGCGGCCGGCGCGGAGAGCGTGCGCCTGGGGGACACCGTGCTGCGCACCTCCACGGCGGGCCCGGCGGCCATCGCCGTGCTCTCCGGCGTCCTCGGGCGCTGGTGAGGGCGGGTGCCGCCACCCGGTGCGCTAACTAGACTGGCATCCATGACCGAACCCTCGATCTTCACGCGCATCCTGAACGGGGAGATCCCCGGCGACTTCATCGCCCGCACCGAGCGGGTGTTCGCGATCCGCGACATCAACCCGCAGGCGCCGCTGCACGTGCTGGTGATCCCCGTCACCGAGCAGTACCGCGACGTGACCGAACTCGCGGCGGGCGACCCGGGGCTGCTCGCCGAGATGGTGGCGCTGGCCAAGCAGATCGCCGACGAGCACGCCGACGGCGAGTATCGTCTGATCTTCAACAACGGCGCGAGGGCGGGCCAGTCGGTCTTCCACGTGCACGCCCACGTGCTGGGCAATATCGAGGAGGGCAAGCTCGTTGGATTCTGACGAACCGACACCGCAGTTCCCCGCGCAGCCGGAGCACACCGAGCGCATCTCGGTCGACGGCATCGCGATGGTGCAGCTGCTCGGCCCGCAGGACCGCCTGCTGCGCATGCTCGAGAAGCAGCATCCGCGCGTGCAGGTGATGGTGCGCGGCAACGAGATCGTCCTCGGCGGCGACCGCGGCGATGTCGCCGAGGCCAGGCACCTCGTCGATGAGCTGATCGAGATGACCCGCTCGGGACACGATCTGGCGCCCAGCGACGTGGAGCACTCCGCGCGCATCCTGCGGCGCGATGACGGCCCGCGTCCGAGCGAAGTGCTCGGCGAGGCGATCCTGGCGACCCGTGGACGCGTGATCCGGCCGAAGACCCTCGGTCAGAAGGAGTACGTCGACGCGATCGAGCAGAACACCGTCGTGTTCGGCATCGGTCCCGCCGGCACGGGAAAGACCTACCTGGCGATGGCGAAGGCCGTGCAGGCGCTGCAGCGCAAAGAGGTTCAGCGCATCATCCTCACCCGCCCGGCGGTCGAGGCGGGGGAGCGACTCGGATTCCTTCCCGGTTCGCTGAACGACAAGATCGATCCGTACCTGCGTCCGCTGTACGACGCGCTCAACGAGATGATGGATCCCGAGGTCGTGCCCCGGCTGATGGCCACCGGGACGATCGAGGTGGCCCCGCTGGCGTACATGCGCGGCCGCACCCTGAACGACTCCTTCGTCGTGCTCGACGAGGCGCAGAACACCACACCCGAGCAGATGAAGATGTTCCTCACCCGTCTCGGGTTCGGCACGAAGATGGTCGTCACCGGTGACATCACGCAGATCGACCTGCCCACCGGGGCATCCGGTCTGCGACTGGTGACCAGGGTGCTCAGCGACATCGATGACATCCACTTCGCCCGGCTCACCAGCGATGACGTCGTGCGGCATTCGCTGGTCGGGCGCATCGTCGACGCGTACAGCGAGTACGACGAGCAGCGCACCGCCGCGCGACACGAGCGCGAGCAAGCGCACCAGTTCGCGAACCGGGCCGACCGGCGCGGCGGCGCACGCCAGAACCCCAGGGACCGGATGCCGAAGCGAGGCCTGTCTTGACGAAACGAGCACTCTCATGATCGAGATCAACAACGAGTCCGCGATCGACGTCGACGAGACGGTGCTGCAGCGCCTGACCGACTTCAACCTCGCGCAGCTGAACGTCAGTGCCGATGCCGAGGTGGCGATCGTGCTGGTCGATGAGGGCGCGATGGAATCGCTGCACGTGCAGTGGATGGACGAGCCCGGTCCCACCGATGTGCTCAGCTTCCCGATGGACGAGCTGCGCCCCGGCACCCCCGACCACCCCACGCCGCCCGGGCTGCTGGGCGACATCGTGCTGTGCCCGCAGGTGGCCGAGTCGCAGGCGCAGACCGCCGGCCACTCGCTGATGGACGAGCTCATCCTGCTCACCACGCACGGCCTGCTGCACCTGCTGGGCTTCGACCACGCCGAACCCGACGAGGAGCGTGAGATGTTCGGGCTGCAGCGGTCGCTGATCGAGGGATTCGCGCAGGCCGAACGACGACGATGACCCCGGCCATACTCCTCGCGGCGGCCGTGCTGCTGGTCGCCTTCGGCGGTCTGATGGCGGCGGTGGACGCCGCGTTCTCGGTCAGCTCGAACTCCGACCTCGAGGCGCTGGCGTCCGAGGGGCGCAACGCGTCGGCCCTGCAGCGTATCGCCGAAGACCCCGCGCCCCATGTCAACGCCGTGGCGTTCATCCGCGTGCTGGCCGAGACGACGGCGGCCGTGCTCGTCACGGTCGCGCTGGACTCGCTGCTGCCCAGCATCTGGTGGGCGATGCTCGCCGCCGCCGTGCTGATGACCGGCATCACCTTCGTGCTCGTCGGTGCCAGTCCGCGCTCGTTCGGCCGGCTGCACGCGGCGCGGATGCTGCGCACCTGGGCTCCGGTGGTGCGGGGCATGCGCATCCTGCTCGGTCCGCTCGCGCAGGCGCTCGTCAATGCCGGGCAGCGCGTGACGCCCGGCACGGGGCGCAGCTCGTTCGCGTCGGAGGAGCAGCTGCTGAGCATGGTCGACGAGGCCGCGTCGAACGCCCTCATCGAGGAGGACGACCGCGATCTCATCCACTCCGTGTTCGACTTCACGGATCAGTTCGTGCGTGCCGTCATGGTGCCGCGCACCGAGATGATGACGGTGGATGCCGATGCGACGGCGACCGAGGCGATGACCCTGTTCCTGCGTACGGGCGTGTCGCGCATGCCGGTGGTCGACGGCGACGCCGATGACGTCATCGGCGTGCTCTACCTGAAGGACCTCGTGCAGTTCGCCTACCGCGACGAGAGCGCGTGGCGGGGCAGGCCGGTGCGGCCCATCGCACGACCCGCCGTGTTCGTGCCGGAGTCGATGCGCGCCGAGAGTCTGCTGCAGCAGATGAAGCGCGACGCCGTGCACGTGTGCATGGTGATCGACGAGCACGGGGGAGTCTCGGGTCTCGTGACGCTCGAGGACCTCATCGAGGAGCTGGTGGGCGAGATCTCGGACGAGTACGACCGCGGTCCCGCGGACTTCGTCGAGCTGGGAGACGGTCGTTACAAGGTGAACGCCCGCCTGCCGCTCGAAGACGTCGGCGACCTGTTCGGCATCGAGCTCGACGACGAGGACGTCGATTCGATCGGCGGTCTGCTCGGCAAGGCGCTCGGTCAGATCCCGCAGCCCGGAGCGACGGTCACGGTGGAGGGCCTCGTGCTCACCGGTGGTGCATCGCGCGGGCGCGGGCGCGGCATCGCCACCGTGTTCGTCGAGCGCGCCCCCTATACGTTCCTGATCGACGCGACCGACGGAGAAGAACGACATGACTGAGCAGACTCGCAGCGGATTCGTGACCTTCGTCGGCAGGCCGAACGTCGGCAAGTCCACGCTGACCAATGCTCTGGTCGGCGAGAAGATCGCCATCACCAGCGAGAAGCCGCAGACGACGCGGCGGGCGATCCGGGGCATCCTCAACCGCCCGGACGGACAGCTCGTGATCGTCGACACCCCCGGCATCCACAAGCCGCGCACGCTGCTCGGTGAACGGCTGAACGATCTCGTCGAGCAGGTGCTCGGCGACGTGGATGTGATCGGGTTCTGCGTGCCGGCGACCGAGAAGGTCGGCCCGGGGGACCGGCGGATCGCGGCCTCTCTCGACGGCTACCCGCGGGCGAGGAAGGTGGCGATCGTCACGAAGACGGACGTCGCCGACAAGGACGACATCGTCGAGCGGCTCATGGAGGTCGACTCGCTGCGCGAGGATTGGGCGGCGGTCATCCCGCTCTCGGCGCTCACCCGCGAGCAGCTGGATGTGCTCGCCGACGAGATGCTGCAGCTCATGCCGATGGGGCCGCGCCTGTACGAGGACGGCGTCGTCACGGACGAGTCCGACGAGGACCGCATCGCCGAGATGATCCGCGAGGCGGCGCTGGAGGGTGTGCGCGATGAGCTGCCGCACTCGATCGCCGTCGTGGTCGATGACGTCGAGCCGCGCGAGGACGGTGACATCACCGACGTGTACGCATCGATCGTCGTCGAGCGCGACAGTCAGAAGGCCATCATCATCGGCCGCAAGGGGGCGCGGCTGCGTGACGTCGGCGCCACGGCGCGGGCCGGCATCGAGGAGCTGCTCGGCACCCGCGTGTTCCTCAAACTTCACGTCAAGGTCGTCAAGGAGTGGCAGCGCGACCCCAAGCAGCTCGGTCGGCTCGGGTTCTGATGGCGCGGCGCTGGGTCGCCCCCACCTGGGGCGCACCAGAGGACTGGGTGTTCGAGGAGTACTCGCCCGCGATGCCCGGCGCCGGTGAGATCACGATTCAGGTGCGCGCCGCGGGTGTGAACCCCGCGGATGCCAAGCATGTCGCGCGAGCTCGCACCGGTGTCGATCTGCCTGCACCCATCGGGTACGAGGTGTCTGGCGTCGTCACGGCGGTGGGGCCGCAGACCGAGATCGTGACGGGGCCGGTCGCCGTCGGTGACGAGGTGATCGCCTTCCGGGTGCGCGGGGGTTACGCCACTGAGCTGACCGTGCCCGCGGAGAAGGTGCTGCGCAAGCCCGGCACTCTGACGCATGCCGAGGCCGCGAACCTGCTGCTGGCAGGCACGACGGCCGCCGAGATGCTCGACGTCGTGCGCGCCGAACCGGGTGAGACGGTGCTGCTGCACGGTGCATCCGGGGCGGTGGGCGTCAGCGTGCTGCAGCAGGCCGCGATGAAGGGCGTCCGGGTGATCGGCACGGCGAGCCGTGCGCGGTTCGATGTCGTGAGCCGGTTCGGCGGCATCCCGGTCGAGTACGGCGACGGTCTCTCCGACCGTGTCGCCGCCGCACTGGCATCCGAGCGTGCGTCGGTCGTCGACGCGGCGCTGGACGCCGTGGGCACGGACGAGGCGGTCGCGACATCCCTCGGCCTCGTGGCCGATCGGTCGAGGATCGTGACGATCGCCGCTCCGGCCGCCGCGAAGCAGCACGGCTTCCGGGCGATCGCCGGCTCGATGCCCGACAGCGCGCGCTTCCGCGACACGGTGCGCGAGCATCTGGCGGAGCTCGCCGAGACGGGGCGGCTGACCGTGCCGATGGCCGGCGAGTTCCCCCTCGACCAGGCCCGCGCCGCGCACCGCCTGCTGGCCACCGGGCATCCCGGGGGCAAGCTCGCGCTGATCCCCTGAGGCCGGATCGGTGCCCGTGGTGAGCAATGTGCTCAGCATGGTGTTAGCATCGACGCATGCCTCTGGGCGGTCTGCTTCTCCTTAGCTGCCGCGGCGAGTCCTGATCTGACAGGCCTTTCTCGTCGCGGCGCTCGTGTTGGCCTGACACATTTCCTTTGACGAAGAAGAAGCCCCATCATGAAGAACTCCCAGAAGCCCTCCTCGATGCCGGTCCACAAGTACCGGCCCTTCCACGAGCAGATCATCTTCGACCTGCCCGACCGCACCTGGCCCGGCAAGCGCATCACCGAGGCGCCGCGCTGGTGCGCGGTCGACCTGCGCGACGGCAACCAGGCCCTGATCGACCCCATGTCGCCGGAGCGCAAGCGGGTCATGTTCGAGCTGCTCGTCAGCATGGGCTACAAGGAGATCGAGGTCGGTTTCCCGTCGGCCAGCCAGACCGACTTCGACTTCGTCCGGCAATTGATCGAAGAGGACCTGATCCCCGACGACGTGACGATCCAGGTGCTGACGCAGGCGCGCGAGCACCTGATCGCCCGCACCTACGAGTCGATCGTCGGCGCCAAGCAGGCGATCGTGCACTTCTACAACTCCACCAGCGTGCTGCAGCGCGAGGTCGTCTTCCGGTCCGACCGCGAGGGTGTCAAGCAGATCGCACTCGAGGGCGCCCGGCTGTGCAAGCAGTACGAGAAGACCGTTCCCGACACCGAGGTCTACTACGAGTACTCGCCCGAGAGCTACACCGGCACCGAACTGGAGTACGCCGTCGAGGTGTGCAACGAGGTGCTCGAGATCCTGCAGCCCACGCCCGACCGCAAGGTGATCATCAACCTGCCGGCCACCGTCGAGATGGCGACACCCAACGTGTACGCCGACTCGATCGAGTGGATGCACCGTCACCTGGCGCACCGTGAGAACGTGATCCTGTCGCTGCACCCGCACAACGACCGCGGCACCGCTGTCGCCGCCGCCGAGCTCGGCTACCTGGCCGGTGCCGACCGCATCGAGGGATGCCTGTTCGGCAACGGCGAGCGCACCGGCAACGTCGACCTGATCGCCCTGGGCGTCAACATGTTCACGCAGGGCATCGATCCGCAGATCGACTTCAGCGACATCGATCAGGTCAAACGCACCGTCGAGTACTGCAACCAGCTGCCGGTGCCCGAGCGCAGCCCGTGGGCGGGTGACCTGGTCTTCACCGCGTTCAGCGGATCGCACCAGGACGCCATCAAGAAGGGCTTCGAGGCGATGGCGGCGAAGGCCGAGGCCGAGGGCGTCTCGGTCGATGAGATCGAGTGGGCCGTGCCGTACCTGCCGGTCGACCCGAAGGACCTCGGCCGCTCGTATGAGGCGGTCATCCGGGTGAACTCGCAGTCGGGCAAGGGCGGGGTGGCCTACCTGCTGAAGGCCGATCACGCCCTCGATCTGCCGCGCAAGCTGCAGATCGAGTTCTCGGGGGTCGTGCAGGCGAAGACCGATGCCGAGGGCGGTGAGGTGACCAGCGAGCAGATCTGGTCGATCTTCACCGACGAGTACCTGCCGGCCGATGACGACTCCGCCAAGTGGGGGCGCTTCGAGCTGCTGGGCACCCAGACCCGCAGCGACATGACCGGCGATGTGTCGCTGGATGTCGTGCTGCGTGACGGTGAGGAGTCGGTGGCCACCGCCGGGACCGGCAACGGACCCATCGCGGCCTTCATCGAGGTCCTGCGTGAGCGCGGCTTCGACATCTCGCTGTACGACTACGTCGAGCACACGATGTCGAGTGGTGGTGACGCGCAGGCGGCCGCCTACGTCGAGCTTCAGGTCGACGACCAGCGCCTGTGGGGCGTCGGCATCGACGGCGACATCTCCACCGCGAGTCTGAAGGCGATCGTGTCGTGCGTGAACCGCTCGATCCGCACCCGTGAGGCGGCCGGCGAGCTCGCCGCGGTCTGATCCGGCCGGCGGGCACTGCCGCCGTCAGGGGTGTTCGACCGCCGCGGTGCCGGTGGGGTGCGGCGGCAGCCAGCCCTCGGGCATCGCGGCGTAGTCGTGCTGTCGCCAGGCCTCGTACGCCGCGACGGCGGCCGAGTTCGACAGGTTGAGCGAGCGGATGCCGTCGAGCATCGGGATCCGCACCGTGTCGGCCAGTCGAACATCGACGAGCACCTCGTCGGGCAGTCCCGTGGTCTCGGTGCCGAACAGCAGGGTGTCGCCCGGTTCGTAGGCGACCTCGGAGAACGACCGCTGCGCCCTGCCGGTGAACCCGTAGATGCGACCGGTTCCGTGCCGGGTGACGAAGTCGACGGCGGCATCGAAGTCGGAGTGCACGTACACCCGCGACAGGTCGTGGTAGTCGAGCCCGGCCCTGCGCAGGTGCGCGTTGCTCAGATCGAAGCCGAGGGGCTCCACCAGGTGCAGCGCCGCGCCCGTGGCAGCGACCATGCGGATGGCGTTGCCGGTGTTGGGCGGGATGAGGGGCTGATGGAACATCACATGGAACACGCGGCCATTCTGCCGCACCCGGGTGCGGCAGAACGCAGGCTCACGGCTTGATGATCGGGATCATCCCGGTCTCGGCGGCCACCTTGCGGCGGTGGAGTCGGCGCTGCTCGGGCAGCGACAGGTCGAAGACCACCGAGAGCACCCGGATCACGGCGGTCACGACGATGCCGATCACCGCGGCCAGCGTGATGCTCATGCCCCACGCGTGTGCCACGACGATGAAGGTGCAGCCGACACCGGCGGCGACCGCGTAGAGCGATCCGACGTGCATGATGGCGACCGGCAGCCCCATCAGCATGTCGCGCAGCACGCTGCCGCCGACCGCTGCGCAGACGCCGATGAAGACCGCGGGCACGACCGGGATGCCGAAGGCGATGGCCTTGCTGACGCCGAACGCGCCGAACATGCCGATCACGACGGCGTCGAGCACGACGATGAAGATGTTGATCCTGTTGAACACGCCGGCGAGCAGCATCCCGAACAGGGCGGCCCCCGCCGCCGTCACCAGATACCAGTTGTTCTGCAGCGTCGCCGGAGGCTGACCGATCATGAGGTCGCGGATGAGACCGCCGCCCATGCCGATCATGATGCCGATGATCGCCACGCCGAGCCAGTCGAGGCGTCGCTGCCCCTGAAAGCCGGAGGCGAACATCGCTCCCTGGATGCCACCCAGCCCGACGCCCAGCAGATCGGCCCACAGCGGGATGATGAAGGTCGGTTCGCTCACACGTCCATTGTCCCCTGTCCGGGGGATAATCATTGCGTGCCCACCTACCGAGACGAAGCGGTGGTCCTGCGCACCCACAAGCTGGGTGAGGCGGACCGGATCGTCACGATGCTGTCGCGGCGTCACGGCAAGATCCGGGCTGTCGCCAAGGGGGTGCGCCGCACCTCATCGAAGTTCGGCTCGCGGCTGGAGCCGTTCATGGTGGCCGATGTGCAGCTGTACCAGGGACGGTCGCTCGACATCGTGCAGCAGGCCGAATCGCTCGGTGCCTACGGTGCCGACATCGCCGTCGACTACGAGCGTTTCACCTCGGCCAGCGCCATGGTCGAGACCGCCGATCGGCTCAACGAGGCCGAGGCGACCTCCGAGCAGTATCTGCTGCTCGTCGGCGGACTGCGCGCGCTCTCGCGCGGGGAGCACGCCGCCCGCAGCATCCTCGACTCCTACCTGCTGCGCGTGATGGCGCTGTCGGGCTGGGCGCCCGCGCTCGACGACTGCGCCCGCTGCGCCGCACCGGGTCCGCACCGCCACTTCGGCGCGCCGCTGGGCGGGTCGGTGTGCGACGCCTGCGCACCGGCCGGAAGCCCGCGCATCGCAGCATCCTCCCTCGCCCTGCTGCGCGCCCTCATGGGCGGCGACTGGGCCACGGTCGACACCGCCGCGCACGGTGATCTCTCCGCGGCATCCGGCACGATCGCCGCCTACGCGCAGTTCCACCTCGAGCGCGGCATCCGCTCGCTCGAGCACGTGACAGGAGCCCCGTGACACCGAAGCCCTACACCCACAAAGACGCTGTGCCGTTCCGGCCGCTGGACTGGACGGGCAAGACCCCGCCGCCGTTTCCCACCGTGCCGAACCATGTCGCGATCGTCATGGACGGCAACGGCCGCTGGGCGAACCGCCGCGGGCTCAGCCGCATCGAGGGGCACAAAGCCGGTGAGGAGGTGCTGCTCGACGTCGTGGCCGGCGCCATCCAGGCGGGCGTGAAGCACCTGTCGGTCTACGCGTTCTCGACCGAGAACTGGGCGCGCTCACCCGATGAGGTGCGCTTCCTGATGGGGTACAACCGCGACGTGCTGCACCGTCGCCGCGACCAGTTGAACGAATGGGGCGTGCGGGTGCGGTGGGCCGGACGCAGGCCGCGACTGTGGGGCTCGGTCATCAAGGAGCTGCAGTTCGCCGAGCAGCTCACCCGCGACAACGATGTGCTGACGCTGACGATGTGCGTCAACTACGGCGGCAGAGTCGAGCTGCTCGATGCCATGCGCTCGATGGCCGAAGAGGTCAAGTCGGGGCGGCTCCGGCCGAGCGCCATCACCGAGAAGCAGCTGCGCAAGCACCTGTACGTGCCTGAGATGCCCGATGTCGACCTGTTCCTGCGCAGTTCGGGCGAGCAGCGCACGTCGAACTTCCTGCTCTGGCAGTCGGCCTACGCCGAGATGGTGTTCCTCGATACGCTCTGGCCCGACTTCTCGCGGGAGGAGCTGTGGCGCGCCATCGGGGTCTACCTGTCGCGCGACCGTCGTTTCGGCGGGGCGGTGGATGCCCCGGACGAGACGGCCTGAAGCCACGCGCCCACCTCACGCGGGTGGCGCAGCCGCACGATCGTGAGGTGCGGGAACTCTGCCTGGTGGGCGGGCATCCGCTCGCGCCAGCGATGCAGTGTCCGCGTCTGCCAGCGGAGGACGTTCTCCTCGGGATCGGTCGTGATCGCGAGCTTCCACAGGGTCGGCTCGCGGTTGCCGTTCCACAGCTCCCGGCGCAGGATGCTCCGGCCGAGGGTTCTGCGCCACAGCCGGGCGCGCACGATCCGATCGGGATAGTCGAGCCAGACGACGAGCTGCGCGCGTGGCGGAAGGATCTCGTTCACGCCCTTGGCCGTGTACTGCCACTCACTGACCCACCCGTCAGTCGCGGCGAAGGCGCGGACATCGTCGAGGAACGACGCTCGCGGCGTCCAGCCAGGACCGTGATGCAGCGCGTCGAGCTCGTGGTTCGGGAGATCGAGGGCGTGGGCGATGCGCCGGGCCAGAGTCGTCTTGCCCGATCCGGAGACCCCGGCGACGAGAATCCGCCGGGGCGATGACGGCAGCGGATCGCGGGCGGTGAGCACCCGTTGATGCTAACAACGGAATACATCCGGACGCGCGGTGGTTGACCCTGAATGTGAGCGAACCCATCTCGATCGACATCTGGTCCGACATCGCCTGCCCGTGGTGCTACATCGGCAAGCGCAATCTTGAAGCGGGACTGGCCGCGACAGCATCCGATGAGGACGCGCCGCAGGTCACCGTGACATTCCACTCCTTCGAGCTTTCGCCGGATACGCCGGTCGACTTCGACGGTGACGAGATCGACTTCCTCGCCGGACACAAGGGCATGCCGCGTGAGCAGGTCGAGCAGATGCTGGCCCGCGTCACCGATGTCGCCGCCCAGGCCGGGCTGGAATACCGCTTCGACCTGCTGAAGCACACCAACACGGTCAAGGCGCACGAGCTGCTGCACTTCGCGAAGAGCAAGGGGCTGCAGCACGAGATGGAAGAGCGACTGATGTCGGCCTACTTCACCGAGGGCAAGCACGTCGGACGCATCGAGGATCTGGCTGCCCTGGCCGCAGAGGTGGGGCTCGACGCCGATGAGACCCGTGCGGCGCTGCAGGCCGACGAGTTCCTCGACGCCGTGCGCGCCGACCAGGCCCAGGCCCGCGCCTACGGGATCACCGGCGTGCCGTTCTTCGTGATCGACGGGCAGTACGGCATCTCGGGTGCCCAGCCCGCCGAGGCGTTCACGAACGTGCTGCGCGACCTGTGGGCCAAGCGGGGCGCTGAGCAGCCCGCCGATGCCTGACCGGCTCCGCCGGACCCTCAGCGGGTGAGGGCGCCCTCGATGGCGGCGATGACCTCGGGGGAGTCCGGCTTCTGCTTGGGGCGGAAGCGCTGCACCGAGCCGTCGGCGCCGACCAGGAACTTCTCGAAGTTCCACTCCACGCGGCCCGCCGCCCCCTTGGCATCGGGCGTCTCCTTCAGCGCTTTGAAGAGCTCGGCCGCGCCACGGCCGTTGACCTTCACCTTGTCGCCGATCGGGAAGGTGACACCGTAGGTCGTCGAGCAGAACTCGAGGATCTGCTCGATCGACCCGGGCTCCTGACCCATGAACTGGTTGCAGGGGAACCCGAGCACGGTGAATCCGCGGTCGGCGTACATCCGCTGCAGCTCCTCGAGCTGCTCGTACTGCGGGGTGTTGCCGCACTTCGAGGCGACGTTCACGATCAGGGCCACATCGGCGCCGGTGCCGTCGATGGTCTGCTCGGCCCCGGAGGCATCGAGGAAGGGGATCTGGCGTACGGAGGAGTCGCTCATATCCACAGCCTAAGTCGGTACAGCCCACCCTCGGCGCAGTCTGGGAGAATGGACAGGATATGACTGTCGCCACCGCACTCGCTCCTGCCACCGAGCAGGCACCCGCCCTGCGCATCGGCCCGATCGAACTCGACGTGCCGGTGGTGCTCGCGCCCATGGCGGGCATCACCAACACCGCCTTCCGCCGGCTGTGCCGTGAGTACGGAGCGGGCCTCTACGTCAGCGAGATGATCACGTCGCGCGCGCTCGTCGAGCGCAACGCGATCACCATGCGCCTCATCCAGCACCATGAGTCCGAGACGCCGCGTTCGATCCAGCTCTACGGCGTCGACCCGGCGACGATCGCCGAGGCTGTGCGCATCATCGTCGCCGAGGACCGCGCCGATCACATCGACCTGAACTTCGGGTGCCCGGTGCCGAAGGTCACCCGCAAGGGCGGCGGTGCCGCCCTGCCGTGGAAGATCGGCCTGTTCGCAGACATCGTCGATCGCGCCGTCAAGGCAGCCGGCGACGTGCCGTTGACGGTCAAGATGCGCAAGGGGATAAACGACGACCACCTCACCTTCATCGACGCGGGACGAGCCGCCGAGGATGCCGGCGCTGCGGCCGTCGCACTGCACGCGCGCACCGCATCGCAGTACTACTCCGGTCACGCCGACTGGAACGCCATCGGCGAGCTGAAGCAGGCCGTGACCAGCATCCCCGTACTCGGCAACGGCGACATCTGGTCGGCCGATGACGCCGTGCGCATGCTGGCCGAGACCGGTGCCGACGGCGTCGTCGTCGGTCGCGGGTGCCTTGGCCGGCCGTGGCTGTTCGGTGAGCTCGCCGCGGCGCTCGGCCCTTCTGATGCGCCGGTCGCGCCGCCGGTCGACGCGACCCTGCAGTTCGTCGCCGCGGCGTTCCGCCGGCACGCGGAGCTGCTGGTGGAGTTCTTCGAGGACGAGGACCGCGGCTGCAAGGACGTGCGCAAGCACGTGTCCTGGTACTTCAAGGGGTATCCGGTGGGCGGCGAGCTGCGCTCGGCGCTGACCAAGGCATCCACACTGCAGGAGATCGACGATCTGCTCGGAACCCTGGGCGATTCCCCGTATCCCGGCGTCGGCGCCGAGGGACAGCGCGGGCGTGCCGGTTCGCCCAAGCGCACCGTGCTTCCAGAGGGCTGGCTGGATTCGCGGGACATCGGCGAAGGCGATGGCGACATGATGCGCGGTGCGGAGATCGAGAACGATGGCGGCTGACCCTGTGTCCGGTGCGACGTTCGTCGCAGGTTACGGCGCGCACGACGCGGAGCGGTTCTTCGCTGAGACGCACCGCTCCGAGCGCGACGACTTCTCACGTGATCGCGCCCGGGTGCTGCACTCCGCGGCGCTGCGCCGCCTGGCCGCGAAGACCCAGGTGCTGAGTCCGGCGAGCACCGCCGACTTCGCGCGCAACAGGCTCACGCATTCGCTGGAGGTCGCGCAGGTCGGACGCGAGCTGGCCGAAGCGCTCGGCGTGTCGGCCGACGTGGTCGACACCGCCTGCCTGAGCCACGATCTCGGGCATCCGCCGTTCGGTCACAACGGCGAGCGCGCGCTGAACGACTGGGCCGAGCACATCGGCGGCTTCGAGGGCAACGCACAGTCCCTGCGCATCCTCACCCGGCTCGAGGCGAAGGTGCTCGACGACGATGAGCACTCGGTCGGACTCAACCTGACCCGCGCCGCGCTCGACGCCACCTGCAAGTATCCGTGGACCGTCGACAGCCCCGTTCCCGACCCGGGTGGACGTCTGAAGTTCGGCGTGTACCCCGAGGACGAGGCGGTCTTCCGCTGGATGCGCGAGGGTGCCCCGGGGCGCCTGCGGTGCATCGAAGCCGAGATCATGGACCTGTCCGATGACATCGCCTACTCGGTGCATGACTTCGAGGATGCGATCGTCAACGGCTACGTCGACGTCGCGCGACTGTCCGACCCGGTGGAGCACCACCCGCTGGTGGGACGCATCCAGCAGTGGGTCGGCTACGACTACACCCGCGAGGAGCTCGCCGACGGCCTGTACCGGCTCACCCGGCAGCCGATGTGGCTGAAGTCGTTCGACCGTTCGCGTCGCGACCTGGCGAAGCTGAAGAACCTCACCAGCGACCTGATCGGCCGCTTCGCGCGAGCAGCGGTCACGGCGACGCGCGAGGCGTATCCCGGCGATTCGCTCGCCCGGTACAGTGCGCACGTGGTCGTTCCGCGTGTGGTCGAGATCGAGATCGCCGTGCTCAAGGGCATCATGGGCCAGGCGATCGTGACGCTCGACGCGCGTCGAGGCGTGTACAAGGAGCAGCGTCGGGTGCTGACGCGTCTCGCCGATGCGCTGTGGTCGACGGACGCGCTCTGGTCTGCCAGCGCAGACGTGCTCGAGCCGGCCTTCGAGGCGGACTTCCTCGCGGCGACGTCGGATGCCGGTCGTGCACGAGTCGTCGTCGATCAGGTCGCCAGCCTGACCGACCAGACGGCCGTCGACTGGCACAACCGCCTCGTCGGCGAGATCGACCCGGCTGAGGTCGGCATCTGGACACCGCGTCATGCGCGACCGGGCGGACACCGCCGTGCGCCGCACCAGCCGCAGGTGGTCGGCGAAGGGGCGCGCTGATGCCCCGCATCCTGCAGGCTGACGTCGAAGAGGTCAAGACGCGCACGAACATCGCCGACATCGTCGGTGAGCGCGTGGCGCTGAAGTCCGCCGGCGTGGGATCGCTCAAGGGCCTGTGCCCCTTCCACGACGAGAAGAGTCCGAGCTTCCATGTGCGCCCGCAGGTGGGGTACTACCACTGCTTCGGCTGCGGGGCGTCCGGCGATGTCTACTCGTTCCTGCGCGAGATGGATCATGTCAGCTTCACCGAGGCCGTCGAGCGTCTTGCCGGCCGCATCGGCTACCCGCTGCACTACGAGGACGGGGGAGCGGCCCCTGAGACCAGTGGCCGCAGCCGGCTGTACGCCGCCAACACGGCGGCGGGGGAGTACTTCCGCTCGCAGCTGCTGAGTCCCGAGGCCGAGAGCGCGCGGCGCTTCCTCGGTGAGCGCGGCTTCGACGCCGGCGCCGCCGCGCACTTCGGGGTCGGATACGCGCCGCGCGGCTGGGAGAACATGACCAGGGCCCTGACCGCTCAGGGCTTCACACGTGAGGAGCTCAGCGCGGCCGGGCTCGTCTCGGCGGGACAGCGCGGCGTGTACGACCGGTTCCGCGGGCGGGTGGTGTGGCCGATCCGCGACGTGACGGGGCAGACCATCGGCTTCGGCGCCCGCAAGCTGTACGACGACGACCAGGGCCCGAAGTACCTGAACACCCCCGAGACGCCGATCTACAAGAAGGCGCAGGTGCTCTACGGTCTCGATCTGGCCAAGCGCGACATCGCACGCGGCGATCCGCGCCGGGTGGTCGTGGTCGAGGGGTACACCGATGTGATGGCGTGTCACCTGGCCGGGGTCACGACCGCCATCGCGACCTGCGGCACCGCCTTCGGCGCCGAGCACATCAAGGTGCTCCGGCGTGTGATGGGCGATGACTCGGCCGCCGGCGAGGTGGTGTTCACGTTCGACGGCGACGAGGCGGGGCAGAAGGCCGCGCTGCGCGCGTTCTCCGAGGACTCGCGCTTCACAGCCCAGACCTTCGTCGCCGTGGCGCCCGACGGTCTCGACCCCTGCGACCTGCGCCTGCAGCGCGGGGATGCCGCCGTGCGCGGTCTGATGGACGCCAAGGTGCCCATGTTCGAGTTCGCCATCGACCGCAAGCTCGCGTCCTACGATCTCGCGACGGTGGAGGGTCAGGTCGGCGCACTGCGCGCCGCGGCCCCGATCGTCGCTGAGATCCGCGATGAGCTGCTGCGTCCCGGCTACGAGCGCGTGCTCGCCCGCCGCCTGGGCATGGACCCGACCACGGTGCACCAGCAGGTGCAGCGCGAGATGCGCGGGGGGCGCGAGCAGCAGCATCCGAGGTCGGAGCCGTCGCCGGCGCCGGATGCCGACGCCGTGCCCTCGGTGCGGCTGCGCGACCTGCCGCGCACTGCGGAGGTCGCGCTCGAGCGCGACGCGCTGATGGGGGTGCTGCAGTACGGGCATCGCATCGATGAGGCGCTGCTGACCCGTGCGCTGACCGAGCCGTTCCGGCATCCCGCTCTCGAGGCGGTGCGCGAGTCGGTGGCATCCGTCGCCGACCGCACGCGCGTCGGCTGGGCGACGGCGGCCGCGGATGCCGTGCGCGAGCCGTACCGGTCGCTGGCGGGTGAGCTGCTGATGATGCCGTTCCCCGCACGCGACGAGGCCGGAGCGCTGACGTCGGCCACCGACATGTGCCGTCGGCTGATCCTGCGCGGCATCGAGCGCGAGAAGCACGAGCTGCTCGGCGCGGTGCAGCGGGTGCCGGCTGACTCCGACGGAGGCCGTGCACTTCGCATGCGGCTGCGCGATGTCGACGCGGAGCGGATGCGATTCGTCGAATCGTGAGCATCCGTCGGCGGAAGCGGGCAGGATGGACTCATGCCCGCTGACACCGACGCCGCGATCGACTGCCATGACCTCGTCATCGACAGGGTCGGCCACGGCGGGGTCACCAGGGCCGTCGACGGCGTGACGTTCACCCTGCGGCCCGGAGAGCTCATGTGCATCGGAGGACCGACCGGCTCGGGCAAGTCCTCGCTGGTCACGGCGCTGGCCGGCATGGGCGATGCATCGCTGAAGGTCGCCGGAGGGCGGGCCGAGGTGTGCGGTGTCAACGTGCGGCGACCGGGCCGACGGCGTCGGGTGCTGACCGCGCTGACAGGCCATCTGCCGCAGGGCGCCGGCGCGGCTCTGCCGCCGCGACTCACCGTCGGCGAGGTGATCTCCGAGCCGATCACCTCACGCGAGAAGAAGGTCAATACCAGGGCCCTGCAGCTGCGGGTGGCGGCGCTGCTCGACGAGCTGCACCTGCCACTCGGGGCGGCGACGAAGTTCCCCTACGAGCTGAGCGCCGGCATGCGCCAGCGCGTCGCCATCGCCCGTGCGCTCATGCTCGAACCGCACGTCCTGATCGCCGACGAGCCGCTCGCCAACCTCGATCTCGAAGTGCGACCGGTCGTGTTCGACGCGATCACGAGGCGTCGCACAGAGCGGGCGATGGCGGCGCTGCTGGTGACCAACAACGCCGACTTCATCCGCGAGCTCGACGCGGAGACGCTCATGCTGCGCGGGGGTCACGTGGTCGCCCGCGGGGTCGGGCGCAACCTGCTGTGGGCCCCCAATGCCGAGGCCGATTCGCTGCGCTGAACCCGCCACGCCCGGGTGCCCTCCGGTGTTCAGAGCACGGCGCGGAGTTTGCTAAGCTGGGGGAGTTGCCCGCACGGCGGGCACATTCCCCTGTAGCTCAATTGGCAGAGCAGCCGGCTGTTAACCGGCAGGTTGTTGGTTCGAGTCCAACCGGGGGAGCCACAGAAGCCCCGATCCGAATGGATCGGGGCTTCGTCGTGCGAGCGTGGGCCGGACCGAGCGTGGGCCGGACCGAGCGCGGCGGTCAGAGCAGCTCGGCGCGCAGCTGCTCCGGCGACTTCGGCGAGAGCAGGCCGGGGGCGATGTCGAACGGCGTCTTCGCGCCGTGGTCTCCGGCGTGCGCCAGTCGAGCCGCAGCGCGCGCGTAGGCGACGAGCACGCTGGCCGTGAACTCGGGGTTCGACTCCAGCGCGAGCCGGAACTCCATGCTCTGTGCGGTGCTGTCGGAGGTTGTGCCGCTGCGGATCACGAAGCCGCCGTGCGGGACGCCGGCGTGATCGCGGGCCAGGTCGTCGGCCGAGATGAAGTGCACCGTGGTGTCGTAGGGCTCGAAGTAGTCGGGCATCGTCACGATCGTCTCGCGCACGGCATCCGCATCCGCTCCGTCCTCGAGCACCACGAAGCACTCCCTGGTGTGCTTCTCGCGCGTGCTGAGCTCCGGGTCCTCGCCGGCCCGCACCCTGGCGATCGCGTCCTCGGAGGGGATCGTGTACTGCACCCCGGCAGCCACCCCCGGCACGCGGCGGACCGCATCCGAATGCCCCTGGCTGAGGCCACGACCCCAGAACGTGTAGGTCTGACCCTGCGCCAGGATCGCCTCGTCGTACAGACGCTGCAGCGAGAACAGGCCCGGGTCCCAGCCGGTGGAGATGATCGCGCTCGTGCCCGCCGCGCGGGCGGCGGCGTCGACCGCCGCGAAGTGCGCGGGGATGCGCGCATGCGTGTCGAAGCTGTCGACGACCGAGAAGACGGATGCCAGTGCCGGGGTCTGCTCGGGAAGATCGCTCTTGGACCCACCGCACAGGATCAGCACGTCGATGTCGTCGGTCTGCGCGTCGAGGGCGTCGATCGGGTGCACGGCGGTGGACGGGGACAGGGTGGCGACGGAGGCGGGATCGCGTCGGGTGAAGACGCCGATGAGCCGCATGTCGGGATTGAGCGTGAGCGCGCGCTCGACACCCCTGCCGAGGTTTCCGTAGCCGACGATGCCGATGCGAATGGGTGTTCTCATGGTCCTGCCTCCGTCATATCCGTCAGATCTCGGCGCCCTTCATCGACGCGTCGAGCTTTCCGCCCGCGCCGTCGACGATGATGCACTGCACGATGCGATCATCGAGATGCTCCCAGGTCTCGGCCGACGGTTCCAGCCAGCGGATGTCGAGAGCGGAGTCCTGCCAGGCGATGCCGACGTACTGCTCGAACTCCGGGATGCAGGTCTCGAAGACCGCGGTCTCGATCGTCTCGGCGTCGGGGAACTCGTCGCCCTCCAGCCCGAACTCGAAGTAGACCTCTTCGTCGTGCGGCTCATCGCACGGCACGACATCCGTGGCCTGCACCTCGGCGCCGCCGTCGGTCAGCTTGCAGTCGCCGACCTTCAGGTTGAAAATTGGTGATGCGCGAGCATCCGAATGCCTGCCACAGCACGCTATCCGCGCCCGAAGCTATGCGGCAACTTTGCCTTCTCTGTGCCAACCGGCTAGGGGTCAGGCTCCCTCGAGGTCGTCGACGCCGGGCATCCAGCTGTGACCGCCGCGCGACCATCCGCGCTTGCGCGCGATCTTCTGAACGGTCTTCCAGTCGCCGTCCGAGAGGCGGTCGACGTACAGCACCCCGTCGAGGTGGTCGAACTCGTGCTGCATGATGCGCGCCCGCCAGCCGTCCACCTCGATGCGCACGGGCGCACCGTCGAGGTCGGTGCCCGTCACGAGCACGCGCTCGGAGCGCCGCAGTGCGAACCGCTCGCCGGGGAACGACAGGCATCCCTCCGACTCCTCATCGGGATCAGGGGCTCCCGGCTCGAGGGGAGCCATCCACAGCACCGGGTTGATGATCTCGCCGCGCCACGGCTGCTCGTCGTCGTCGACGTACGAGTACACGAAGATGCGCAGTCCGACGCCCACCTGCGGAGCGGCGAGGCCGACTCCGGGGGCGAGGTCCATCGTCTCGTACATGTCGGCGACCAGGGCGCGGATCTCGTCCGTCACCTCGGTCACCTCGCCTGCCGGGGAGTGCAGAACAGGGTCGCCCATGATGCGGATCGGAAGAACAGCCACGCCACAACCCTACTGGCCCCGCCGCGCCAGGTAGGGTGGGACGGTGCAACATGGGGCGGAGTTCGCAGTCGACGTCAGCGATCAGCTGGTCGGGGTGTTCGCGAACCCGGGTCTGCTCCTCGGCATCCCGCTCGCCCTCGCCGGGGCCGTCTTCATGTCGCTCGGTGCGCAGTATCAGCACCGTGGCGTCGAGAAGGTCGAGCGCATCACCGGCGTCGAGGGAACGACCGGTCTGAGCGGCACGCAGCTGAAGGCGCTGCTCACCCGACCGTCGTGGATCATCGGCACGCTCATGCTGGGCTTGGCGATCGTCTGCCAGCTGAGCGCGATCGCGGTGGCGCCCCTGATCGTGGTCCAGCCGCTCGGTGCCGTTGCGCTGGTCATCACGACGCTGCTCAACGCACGGATCTCGGGGCACACGCCCACCCGCAGATCGGTCATCGCGATCGTGGCGTGCATCGGCGGCATCTTCCTGTTCGTCGGCCTGGCCGCGCTGTACGCCGTCGAGCGTGAGATCAGCGATCAGGACCTGTTCATGATCCTCACGATCCTGCTGCTGGTGATCATCGTCTTCGGCGCGTGCTGGCTGATCCTGCGTCACCGCATGCGCGCGATGTTCTACGTCACCGGGGCGGGCATCCTCTACGGCTTCGTCGCCACGCTCGCCAAGGCCATCATCAGCCGCATCCAGGCGCAGAACTTCGACTGGCTCACCTTCGTCTGCCTGATCGCGCTGCTGGCCGCGGGAGCGGTCGGCGCGTACTTCGTGCAGACCGCCTACAGCTCGGGCCCGCCCGACCTGGTGATCGCCGGACTCACCGTCATCGACCCGATCGTCGCGGTGCTGATCGGCGCCCTGGTGCTGGGCGAGGCCGACGCGGCGCCGCTGTGGGTTCTCATCATGTTCGGCGTCGCGGGTGCGATCGCGGTATGGGGCGTGTTCGGGCTGGCGCGCTATCACCCGCAGGTGCTCAGCGAGAGCCAGGAGCTGCGCATCAAGCGCGGCAGCAGCGGCCCTTCGACGGGCTCAGGCCCTTCGACAGGATCAGGCCCTTCGACGAGCTCAGGGACCCAGCCGGAGTCAGCCCCTTCGGCAGGCTCAGGGACCGAGCTGCCCGATCAGTAGTCGCGGTCGATGAGGTCGGGGGAGACCTCGGCTGCGGCGGCCTCGTCGACGAAGAAGACGGTGCGTCGTCGCCCCTTCGCGCCGGCCGCCGGCACACCGGCGTAGCTCGCTCCGGCGAGGGCGAGACCCAGCGCTGACGCCTTGTCGGCGCCGGTGAGCACCAGCCAGACCCGCTTCGAGGCGTTCAGCACCGGGCGGGTGAGCGTGACGCGCTCAGAGGGCGGCTTGGGGGAGTCGCGCACCGGCAGTGCGGCGACGTCGGTCACCGTCACCTCGGGCCGGTCGGGGAACAGCGAGGCGATGTGTCCGTCGGGGCCGACACCGAGGAAGCACACCGCGAACGAGGGCCACGCCTCGCCCTTGGCGCCGAAGCGGGCGAGTTCGTCGGCGTATGCCCGCGCGGCCTCGTCGAGGGTCAGGCCGTCCGACGGTGCGGCGACCTCGTGGATGTTCTCGGCAGGGACCGGGATGCGATCGAGCAGCGCGGTGCGTGACTGCAGTGAGTTGCGGTCGGCGCTGTCACGCTCGACGAAGCGCTCGTCGCCCCACCAGAAGTGCACCAGCGACCAGTCGATGTCGGCGACGCGCGGGTCGTCGGCCGTCGCGGCGAGCACCGCGCCGCCCATCGAGCCGCCGGTCAGGCACACGTGCGCGATGCGTCCGTTGCGGGTGCGGGCGATCAATCGCGACAGGAACCGGTCGGCGACGCGCGCCGCCAGGGCGGCGGGCGTCGGCTCCACGACGACCGACTTCATCGTCCCCTGCACGTCCATCCGCTCATTCCCCTCGTTCCGGCGGCCCGAGCAGCGACCAGCCGTCGGTGATGACTCGACCGTAGAGCAGATCGGCGTCCAGCCGGCGCAATTCCTCGGCGAGGCACTCGCGCAGCGTGCGGCGCGGCAGATGCAGTTCGTGATCGGGCTGGCCGGGCTGGGTCAGGACGGCCACCGACGATGACGGGCGCTCCAGCAGGATGTCGCCCTCTGCGCGGCTGAGCCGCACCGATTTGATGCCCTCCTGCCACTCCTCAGGATCGTCGTACGACCACGTCACCGGCACCTTGAGCGCCATCTGCAGCCAGGCGGCCAGCAGGGCGGTCGACGGTGAGGCCGCCGCGCCGCGCACCTCGGCAGCGGTGACCGGCTCGAACGGCGGCTGATCGAGCACGGCTGCGAGCTGCTCGCGCCAGTGCGTCAACCGGGTCCACGCGAGATCGGTGTCGCCAGGGGTGTGTGTGTGACCGAGCAGCGAGAGTCGTTCGCGCACGTCGGTCGCCGTGGCGGCGTCGGTGATGCGGCGCTGCGCCATGCGGCCGAGGGGAGAGGCGGCGGCGTCCGCCGGTGCGTCCTCAGGCCACCACACGACGACAGGGGCGTCCGGCAGCAGCAGGCCGGTCACGAGGCTCTCGGTGTTGCTCGCGGCTTCGCCGTAGGCGCGCAGCACCACCACCTCGCTGGCGCCGGCGTCGCCACCCACGCGGATCTGCGCGTCGAGACGCGCAGGACCCTCGCCGATGGTGAGGACGATGACGCGCATCGGATGCTCGCGCGATGCGTCGTTCGCAGCATCGATGGCGGCCTCCGCCACGCCGTTGCGCGCGGCGATGATCAGGGTCAGCACCCGGCCGAGGGCCACGGCACCACCCTCCTCGCGCACGTTCACCAGCTGCTTGGCGACCTGGCTGACCGTCGTGTCGGATAGGTCGATGATCACGGGCGTCTCCAGACTCGTCCGTCGCGGGCGAGCAGCGCATCGGCCGATGCCGGCCCCCACGAGCCGGGGGCGTACTGCTCAGGGGGCGTGTCGAGACCTGCCCAGTACTCCTCGATCGGGTCGAGGATCTTCCACGACAGCTCCACCTCTTCGTGTCGGGGGAACAGCGGCGGATCTCCCAGAAGGACGTCGAGGATCAGACGCTCGTACGCCTCGGGGCTCGCCTCGGTGAAGGCGTGCCCGTAGCCGAAGTCCATGGTGACGTCGCGCACCTGGGTGCCCGCGCCGGGGACCTTCGATCCGAACCGGATGGTGACGCCCTCGTTCGGCTGAACACGGATCACGAGCGCGTTCTGGCCGAGTTCCGAGGTGCGACCCAGAAGGTGCTGAGGTGCGCGCTTGAAGACGACGGCGATCTCGGTCACGCGGCGGCCGAGTCGCTTTCCGGTGCGCAGGTAGAACGGCACTCCCGCCCAGCGGCGGGTTGCGATCTCGAGCTTCAGTGCGGCGTAGGTCTCGGTGGTCGACTGCGGGTTCATGCCGTCCTCTTCGAGGAAGCCGTTCACCTTCTCGCCGCCCTGCCAGCCGCCGGCGTACTGTCCGCGCGCCGCGGCGTGCGAGAGGTCGGCGGGCAGCTGCACCGCGGCGAGCACCTTCTCCTTCTCCGCCCGCAGGTGCTCGGCCGAGAGACTGATCGGCTCCTCCATCGCGGTGAGTGCGAGCAGCTGCAGCAGATGGTTCTGGATCACATCGCGCGCCGCGCCGATGCCGTCGTAGTAGCCGGCACGGCCGCCCACGCCGATGTCCTCGGCCATGGTGATCTGCACGTGGTCGATGTGGTTGCGGTTCCAGATCGGTTCGTACAGCTCGTTCGCGAAGCGCAGCGCGAGGATGTTCTGCACCGTCTCCTTGCCGAGGTAGTGGTCGATGCGGAAGATCGAGTCGGCGGGAAAGGCGACTTCCAGTGCCTTGTTCAGCGTGCGTGCCGACTCGAGGTCATCGCCGAACGGCTTCTCGATCACGACGCGTCGCCAGCACGAGTCGTCGTCGTCCTCGCCGACCAGACCCGATTCCTTGAGTTGTCGGGCGACCGTGGGGAAGTCCTTCGGCGGGATCGACAGGTAGAACGCGTGGTTGCCCATGGTGCCGCGCTCCACGTCGAGTTTCTCGACGGTCTCGCGCAGCCTGCGGAACGAGTCAGCATCGTCGAACGTTCCCTGCACGAACCGGATGCCCTGCAGCAGCTGCTGCCAGGTCTCCTCACGGAACTCGGTGCGCGCGTGCTGCTTGACGGCCTCGTACACGACCTGCGCGAAGTCCTGGTCCTCCCAGTCTCGCCGGGCGAATCCGACCAGCGCGAAGCCGGGGGGAAGCAGACCGCGATTGGCCAGGTCGTACACGGCGGGCATGAGCTTCTTGCGCGACAGATCGCCGGTGACGCCGAAGATCACCAGGGCACTGGGCCCCGCGATGCGGTTCAGACGGCGATCATCGGCGTCGCGGAGCGGATTGCGTCCGCGGGAGATGGGGACAGTCATCGGTGGGGGATCTCTCCAAGTGATCGGGAGGAGCTACTGCGCGGCTTCGAACAGAGCCAGCACGTCATCGGCGGCATCCGTGATGGTCAGGGACACGACGGGGCGGCCGTGCTCGGCGAGCACTGCCGCATCGCCGGCGGCCTGTGCCTCGATCAGCTGACCGAAGGTGAACGGGCGGCCGGGGATCTCCAGGTCGACATCGGTGCGCTCGAGGATCTGCAGGAACACGCCCTGCGCCGGTCCGCCCTTGTGGTACTGGCCGGTCGAGTGCAGGAATCGCGGTCCCCAGCCGAACGTGGTCGGGCGGCCCGAATCGGCGGCCACCATCTCGCGCAGACCCTGCAGCTGTGACATGGTGCCGCGGTCGACGTACGCCTGCACAGACACGTAGCCATCCGCCTCCAGGCGGGCCCAGAGGGCATCCATCACACCTTCGATCGTGCCCGACTCGGTGAGTGCGGCATCCGAGGCGCGCACCTCGATGCCGTCCTGCACGAAGGCGGGGGCGACCTGCTCAGGGCGCGCATCGAGCAGGCCTCGAGCAGCGGTCTTGGCAGACTCCACGTCGGGCTGATCGAACGGGTTGATGCCCAGCAGATGGCCCGCGATCGCGGTCGCGTACTCCCACAGCAGGAACTGCGCACCCAGCGTTCCACTGACGAGGATCTCTCCGGGATGCCGCTCCGTGAGATGGAACTCGTCGGCGTCGTCCACGAGACGCACGATCCGCAGATCTGCGGGGCGCGACTCGAGCTCGGGCGAGACCGGCAGCAGCACGACGGGGAGGATGCCCGTGCCGCCCTTGCCGGTCGACTCGGCGATCAGCTGCTCGATCCAGTCGGGCAGCCCCTCGATGTGCGTGCCGTCGGTGATCAGCCCCAGCTTGTCGCGCCGCGGCGCGGTGCCGGTGATCGCCGCGGCGAGACGCAGCGCCGGGTTGTCGGCGGCATCGACCGCGAACTGCAGCATCGAGGCCTCCGCCTCGTCGAGCAGTTCGGCGATGTCGACGCCGGCGAGACCTGCGGGAACCAGACCGAAGGCGGTGAGCGCCGAGTACCGTCCGCCGACGTTCGGGTCGGCGTTGAACACGCGATATCCGGCCTCGCGGGCAGACGCGTCCAGCGGGGAACCCGGATCGGTCACGACGACGATGCGCTCGGTCGGATCGATGCCCAGGTCGGTGAAGGCCGCTTCGAAGGCACGGCGCTGCGAGTCGGTCTCGATCGTGGATCCCGACTTGGACGACACGACCAGCACGGTATCGCGCAGGTCGTCGTCGATGGCGTCGAGCACCTGCGCCGGGGCGGTCGAATCGAGCACGGTCAGGCGTGCGCCCTCGGTGTTCGCGATCACCTCGGGGGCGAGCGACGACCCGCCCATGCCCGCCAGCACCACGCGGCTGACGCCGCGCGCGGCGAGATCGTCGCGCAGGGCGACGATCTCGGCGACGAGCGGACGCGAGACCGACACGGCCTCGACCCAGCCGAGTCGGACGGCCGCCTCGGCCCTGGCATCCTCACCCCAGAGATCATCGTCGCCGGCCGTGAGGCGCGACGCGACGAGGGAGGCCACCAGGCCGGGCACGAGTTCGTCGACGGCCGCCTTGGCGTCGCCCGACACGTGCACCGCGACGGTCATCGCGCGGCTTCCAGCCCCTCGGCGACCTGCGTGAGCAGACCGTGCCACGAATCGATGAACTTGGCGACGCCTTCGTCCTCGAGGACCTGGGTGACGTCGTCGAAGTCGACGCCGACGGCCTTGAGGTCTGCGAACACCCGGTGGGCGTCGGCGTACGTCGAGGTGACGGTGTCGCCGTCGATGACGGCGTGGTCGAAGGTCGCCTCGAGGGTCTTCTCGGGCATCGTGTTCACGACCCCCGGCGCGACCAGTTCGGTGACGTAGAGCGTGTCGGGCAGGTCCGGGTCCTTCACGCCCGTGGATGCCCACAGCGGCCGCTGCAGGTTGGCGCCGGCGGCGATGAGGTCCTGGGCACGCTGCTCGGCGAACTTCTTCTCGAACAGCTCGTAGGCGAGGCGGGCGTTGGCGAGCCCTGCCTTGCTCTTGAGCGCGAGGGCCTCGTCGGTGCCGATGGCGGCGAGGCGCTTGTCGGTCTCGGTGTCGACGCGGGAGACGAAGAACGAGGCGACGGAGTGGATCGTCGACAGGTCGATGCCCGCATCCTTCGCCTTCTCCAGTCCGGCGAGGTAGGCGTCGATCACGGCCTCATGACGCTCCAGGCTGAAGATCAGCGTGACGTTGACGCTGATCCCGGCGCCGATGGCCTCGGTGATGGCGGGGAGTCCGGCCTTGGTGGCGGGGATCTTCACCAGCAGGTTCGGACGGTCGACGCGGTCCCACAGCTCCTTGGCCTGCGCGACGGTTCCCTCGGTGTCGTGTGCGAGGTCGGGTGAGACCTCGATCGACACGCGTCCATCGACGTGGTTCGTGGCCTCCCACACCGGGCGGAACACGTCCAGTGCCGCGCGGACGTCCTGGGTCGTGGCAGCGAAGACGGCGTCCTCGGCGGATGCCCCCGAGGCGGCGAGCTCGTGCACCTGCGCATCGTACGAGGTGTCGTTCTCGTCGGTGATGGCGTTCGCGAAGATCGTCGGGTTCGTGGTGACGCCGACGACGTTGCGGGTGTCGATCAGCTGCTGCAGGTTGCCCGACGCGATGCGGGTGCGTGAGAGATCGTCGAGCCAGATGCTGACGCCGGCTGCGGAAAGCTGTGCGGTGGGGGTGCTCATGCGTTGTTCTCCTTGATGCTCTCGCGGGCCGCTTCGACGACCGCCTCGGTGGTGATGCCGAACTTCTCGAACAGCGTCTTGTAATCGGCGGACGCGCCGAAGTGGTCGATGCCGACCGAGCGTCCGCGGTCGCCGACGATCTCGCGCCAGCCGCCGACCGAGCCGGCCTCGACCGAGACACGCGCCGTGACGGACGCCGGCAGCACCGACTCGCGGTAGGCGTCGTCCTGCTCGGCGAACCACTCCAGCGACGGCGCCGACACCACGCGCACGCCGATGCCCTCCGCCGCGAGCGACTCGCGCGCGGCGACGGCGAGCTGCACCTCGGAGCCCGTGGCGATGATGATCACGTCCGGCGTGCCGCCGGGAGCCTCGGCGAGCACATACGCGCCCTTGACCGCACCCGCGGCCGACGCGAGCACGTCGCCGGTGGCCGCGCCGTCGCCTCGCTCGAACACCGGGATGTTCTGACGGGTGAGGGCGATGCCCGTGGGTCCGCCGTGGCGGCGCAGCACCTCGAGCCACACCGCGGCGGTCTCGTTGGCATCCGCCGGCCGGGCGACAGTGAAGTTCGGGATCAGTCGCAGCGAGGCGAGCTGCTCGATGGGCTGGTGCGTCGGCCCGTCCTCACCGAGGGCGACCGAGTCGTGCGTCCACACGAAGATGCTCGGGATGTTCATCAGCGCCGACAGGCGCACGGCGGGGCGCATGTAATCGCTGAAGATCAGGAACGTGCCGCCGAACGCGCGCGTGGGGCCGTGCAGCACGATGCCGTTGACGATCGCGCCCATGGCGTGCTCGCGGATGCCGAAATGCATTACCCGGCCGTAGCGGTCACCCGCCCACTCGTGCGTCGACCACTCCTGCGGGATGAACGACGGTGCGCCCTTGATGGTGGTGAGGTTCGACTCGGCGAGATCCGCCGAGCCGCCCCACAGCTCGGGCAGCTGCTCCGCGAGGGCGTTGATGACCTGACCGGATGCGGCGCGGGTCGACACGTCCTTGCCCGCCTCGAACGACGGAAGCGCGTCGGCGATGCCGTCGGGCAGCTCGTGGGCATCGATGCGGTCCAGCAGCGCCTTGCGGTCGGGGTTGGCGGCCGCCCACTCATCGAAGGAGCGCTGCCACTGCGCACGCTCCTCGGCCGCGCGCTCACCGAGCGCGCGGGTGTGGGCGAGGATGTCGTCCGCGACGACGAAGTGCTGTTCGGGATCGAAGCCGAGCACCTTCTTCGTGGCGGCAAGCTCATCGGCGCCCAGCGCCGAACCGTGGATCTTGCCGGTGTTCTGCTTGCCGGGGGACGGCCAGCCGATGATGGTCTTGAGGATGATCAGCGAGGGCTTGGACTGCTCGCCCTTGGCCGCCTCGATCGCGGCGTGCAGCTCGGCGACGTCCTCGACGTACTCGCCGGTCTTCTTCCAATCGACCGTCTGCACGTGCCAGCCGTACGCCTCGTAGCGGGCCGCGACGTCCTCGGTGAAGGCGACGTTCGTGTCGTCCTCGATCGAGATCTGATTCGAGTCGTAGATGGCGATCAGGTTGCCCAGCTGCTGGTGGCCGGCCAGCGAGGATGCCTCGCTCGTCACACCCTCCTGCAGGTCGCCGTCACCGGCGACCGTGTAGACGAAGTGGTCGAACGGACTCGTCCCTGCCGGGGCATCCGGATCGAACAGCCCGCGCTCGTACCGTGCGGCGTACGCGAACCCGACGGCCGAGGCGAGGCCCTGACCCAGCGGGCCGGTCGTGATCTCGACGCCGTCGGTGTGACCGAACTCGGGGTGCCCTGGCGTCTTGGAGCCCCAGGTGCGCAGCGACTCGAGATCGTTCAACTCGAGACCGAAACCGCCCAGATACAGCTGCACGTACTGGGTGAGGGAGGAGTGGCCCACCGACAGGATGAAGCGGTCACGGCCGATCCAGTGCGTGTCAGCCGGGTCATGGCGCATCACCCGCTGATAGAGCAGATATGCCGCGGGAGCGAGACTCATCGCCGTTCCGGGGTGTCCGTTGCCCACCTTCTCGACGGCGTCGGCCGCGAGTACACGCGCCGTGTCCACCGCGCGCCGGTCGATGTCTTCCCACTGCAGTTCTGTCACGGCCATACTCCTTCTGACGTATGCGAAGGCGCCCCATGTTCCTGCGCGGTCCGCGTCGTCACGGATGAGCTGCACAGCGCCGGGCGCGCGAGTGGTCTCAGCATACCGGCGCGCTGCCCGACGGTGCGGGTGTGTTGCGGTTGGTTGCCGCGGAATGGGACGCATGCCGGTAGCGGGGCGCGACACGCCGGGTGACATAGAATGGACGGAGTTTGCCTACGCACGCGCAGAAGGAGGCGATCGCGATCTCGACGACATCGCAGACCACCGGGACCACCCACTCGGTCGGCCAGAAGATCCGCGGCTACATCGCACTCACCAAGCCCAGGGTGATGGAGCTGCTGCTCGTCTCCACCGTGCCCGTCATGATCCTCGCGATGGGCGGCAGGGCCTTCGTCTGGGCCGACTTCTGGCTCGTGATCGCGACCGTGATCGGCGGCGCCATGAGCGCCGGGTCCGCGGCGTCGTTCAACATGTACCTCGATCGCGACATCGATGTGCACATGAAGCGCACCGTGAACCGGCCGCTGGTGACCGGAGAGGTCTCACCGCGCGGCGCCCTGGTGTTCTCGTGGGTGCTCGCCGTGGTGTCGACCGTCTGGCTGCTGCTGACCACGAACTGGCTCGCCGCCGCGCTCTCGGCCGGAGCGATCTTCTTCTACGTCGTGATCTACACGATGATCCTCAAGCGACGCACCGAGCAGAACATCATCTGGGGCGGCATCGCCGGCTGCTTCCCGGTGCTGATCGGCTGGACCGCGGTGACCGGCTCCTTCGCCTGGCCGCCGATCGTGCTGTTCGTGCTGGTCTTCCTGTGGACCCCCGCGCACTACTGGCCGCTGTCGATGAAGTACAAGAACGACTACGACGACGTCGACGTCCCCATGCTCGGCGTCACCCGCTCGCCCTCGCAGGTGGGCCTGCAGGTGATCCTCTACGCCTGGGCGACCGTCGCGTGCTCGCTGCTGCTCGTGCCCGTCGCGCACATGGGACTGGTGTACACGGTCTCGGCCCTGGTGTTCGGCGGCTGGTTCATCTACGAGTCGCACCGCCTCTACAACCGCGCCGTGCATGGCGACGAGGCGCGCCCGATGCGGGTGTTCCACGCGTCGATCACGTATCTGACGCTGATCTTCCTCGCCGTCGCGGTCGACCCGCTGCTGCCGTTCTGACCGGCGACGTCACTCGACGGGGCGCTTGAGCTTCAGCATCACGACCGTGTAGGTCGCGGCGGTGAGAGCCGCCAGCACCATGTGGATGCCGACGAGCAGGGCGGGAAGACCGTCGCGCGCCTGCCACACGCCGACCAGCACCTGCACGGCGATCGCCGCCAGGAGCACGATCAGCCAGTTGCGCACCGGAAGTCGCAGCAGCAATGCGCTCACCAGCAGCACCAACACTAGGCCGGTGAGGATGTATCCGGGCCAGGAATGCACGTGGGCGAGCACCGAGGCGTCGAAGCCGGTGCGGATCACGTTCGCATCGCCGGAGTGCGGCCCTGACCCGGTCGTCAGCACGCCCACGAAGATCGTCATCGCCAGTGCCAGACCGGTGACGTGCGACAGGATCATGAACCACGTCGGCGCCGTGCGCTCACGCGGGCCCTGGTCTTCGCGCATCCGCACCAGGAAGGCAGCGGTCACGCAGACCAGCGCCAGGGACGCCACGTAGTGGAATCCGACGATCAGCGGGTTCAGGCCGGTGAGCACCGTGACGCCCCCGACGAACGCCTGGGCGATGACGCCGACGAGCACGATCCACGCCAGCACGGGCAGGTCGCGGCGACCGGTGATGGTGCGGATCGACTGCACTGCGGCGAGGACGGCGACCAGCAGGAGCCCCGCGGCGAATGCGGGGAAGGCGAGCTCGTCGTGTCCGGCGACCGTGGCGATCGCATACAGGACGCACCCGGCGCCGATCCCGCCGAGCGCGAACCAGAGTGCGGTCGTGAAGGCACGTCGGCCCCCGACGATGTGCAGCGTGAACAGCAGCACGACGATGGCGAGGATGCCCACGACGCCGGTGATGGTGCGGTTGCCGAACTCGATGATGCCGTGGATGCCCTGTTCGGGTGTCGGCACGAGGGACTCGGGGGTGCAGAGCGGCCACTCCGAGCATCCGAGCCCCGAGCCGGTCAGGCGCACGGCGCCGCCCGTGCCGATGATGAAGACCTCGAAGATGAACGAGAGCCACGCGAACACGCGCACGCGCGCGTCGACCTCGCGCGGCATCCAGGCGAAGAAGCGGTCTCGCCAGCCGGTGGGAGCGGGAGTCGTCTCGGGCGCGACGATGTCAGTCATGGGACCTCCGGTTCCGGCCGAGGGTCAGCGGGCGCGGCCCGTCTGTCAGGCGGAACCTGTAGAATCGGATGGTGGTGAGGGAGGCGCACAGCGCGAAATCCATCACCTACAGTTTAGGCGCGTGTTCCGCGCTGATGATGAGGGCCCATGAGCGGCATCCAATCCCTGAAGACTCGACGGGGAACCTGATGTGCCGGGGCGGATGACACCGTCTGGGCCCGTGTTGAGGAGAGTGTGTCATGTCGGATGTGCTGATCGACCGCCCGGAACTGGACAGTCTGGGGGTGTACGAATTCGGCTGGCATGACGCCGACGCCGCGGGCGCCAGCGCCCGTCGCGGTCTCTCCGAGGCCGTGGTGCGTGACATCTCCGCGCTGAAGAGCGAACCCGAATGGATGCTGAAGACCCGCCTCAAGGGCCTGTCGCTCTTCGGGCGCAAGCCGATGCCGACCTGGGGCGCCGACCTCAGCGAGATCGACTTCGACAACATCAAGTACTTCGTCCGCTCCACCGAGAAGCAGGCGCAGTCGTGGGAGGAGCTCCCCGACGACATCAAGAACACCTACGAGCGCCTCGGCATCCCCGAGGCCGAGCGTCAGCGCCTCGTCGCCGGTGTGGCCGCGCAGTACGAGTCCGAGGTGGTGTACCACCAGATCCGCGAGGACCTCGAGGAGCAGGGTGTCATCTTCATGGACACCGACACGGCGCTGCGCGAGCACCCCGAGTTCTTCGAGGAGTACTTCGGCACCGTGATCCCCTCCGGCGACAACAAGTTCGCCGCGCTGAACACCGCCGTCTGGTCGGGCGGATCGTTCGTGTACGTCCCCAAGGGCGTGCACGTCGAGATCCCGCTGCAGGCCTACTTCCGCATCAACACCGAGAACATGGGCCAGTTCGAGCGCACGCTGATCATCGCCGATGAAGGCAGCTACGTGCACTACATCGAGGGCTGCACGGCGCCGATCTACAAGTCGGACTCGCTGCACTCGGCGGTCGTCGAGATCATCGTGAAGAAGAACGCCCGCGTGCGGTACACGACCATCCAGAACTGGTCCAACAACGTCTACAACCTGGTCACCAAGCGCGCCGTCGCTCACGAGGGCGCGACCATGGAGTGGGTCGACGGCAACATCGGCTCCAAGGTGACGATGAAGTACCCGTCGATCTACCTGATGGGCGAGCGCGCCAAGGGCGAGACGCTCTCGGTCGCCTTCGCCGGTCCGGGGCAGCACCAGGATGCCGGCGCGAAGATGGTGCACATGGCGCCGTACACCCAGTCGTCGATCGTCTCGAAGTCGATCGCCCGCGGTGGCGGACGCTCCGGCTACCGCGGCGAGGTGCGGGTCGATCCCGCGGCACACCACTCCGCCAACTCGGTGGTCTGCGATGCTCTGCTCGTCGACACCCAGTCGCGCTCCGACACGTATCCCTCGATCGACATCCGCGTCGACGACGTGCAGCTCGGTCATGAGGCCACCGTCTCGAAGGTCAGCGCCGAGCAGCTCTTCTACCTGCAGTCGCGCGGCATCGAGGAGACCGAGGCGATGGCGATGATCGTGCGCGGCTTCATCGAGCCGATCGCGCGCGAGCTGCCGATGGAGTACGCGATGGAACTGAACAAGCTCATCGAGATGGGCATGGAAGGATCGGTCGGCTGATGACGGCCCCCACACAGGCGCCCGAGCTGGCGCCGCAGACGAACGCGCACATCGACCCCGCCGCCCAGGTGCAGGACGCCGGCTTCGTGCCGGTGCAGACCCGCTCCGAGCGGCCCCGGTCGTTCGATCCCGACGACTTCGGCGTGCCCACCGGCCGTGAGGTCAACTGGAAGCACACCCCGGTCGCGCAGCTGAAGCCGCTGTTCGAGACCGCCGAGGGCGAGGGTGTCGGCTACACCTTCAGCCACCCGCAGTACGTCGCCCCGGCTCTCGCACACGGCACCGCGCCGCGCGGCGAGTTCTTCACGCCCGAGGACATCGTCGCGGCGGTGGCGTGGCAGGGTGCACCGGATGCCCTGCACCTGAGCATCCCGAATGACGAAGAGATCGACGAGCCGATCGTCGTGAGCATCGACGGCACCGGCGGTCGCGCCGACGCCCACCTCGTGATCGAGGCGGGCCGTCACAGCGTCTCGACCGTCGTGCTGCGACACACCGGCAGCGCGCAGTACGCGCAGAACGTCGAGATCATCGTGCGCGACGGCGCGAAGCTGAAGCTCGTGACCGTGCAGCAGTGGGACGACGACGCGATCCACGCGTCGGCGCACCAGGCGCGCGTCGACCGCGATGCCGAGCTCACCCACATCGTCGTCAGCCTCGGCGGCGGCATCGTGCGGGTGAACCCGAACGTCGAACTCGCCGGCACCGGTTCGCACGGCTACCTGTACGGGCTGTCGTTCGCCGATGCGGGTCAGCACTTCGAGAGTCAGGTCTACCTGCACCACAAGGGCGCCCACACCACCGGCGATGTGCTCTACAAGGGCGCGCTGAACGGCGCGAGCGCGCACAGCGTGTGGATCGGCGACGTGCTGATCGGACCCGACGCGGTGGGCACCGACTCGTACGAGGCGAACCGCAACCTGGTGCTGACCGAGGGGGCTCGCGCCGACTCGATCCCGAACCTCGAGATCGAGACCGGTGACATCGCCGGCGCCGGTCACGCCAGCGCCACGGGGCGCTTCGACGATGAGCAGCTGTTCTACCTGCAGGCCCGTGGCATCACCGAAGACGAGGCCCGTCGCCTGGTGGTGTTCGGATTCCTCACCGAGGTCATCCAGCGCATCGGCATCCCCTCAGTGCAGGAGGAACTGCTCACGGCCGTCGAGGCCGAGCTCGCGGCGGTGGACAAGTGACCGCGCAGCGCGCATGCGGTGTCGGCGAACTCGAGCAGGACACGCCGCTGCGCGTGGTCATCGACGACGTCGCCATCGCGATCGTCAAGGACGCCGATGACGAGATCCACGCGATCGGCGACCGCTGCACGCACGGTGACATCTCCCTCGCCGAGGGCTTCGTGGAGGGCAAGACGCTCGAATGCTGGGCACACGGCTCGGCGTTCTCGCTCGAGACCGGCCACCCCCTCAACCTCCCCGCTTACGAGCCCGTCCCTGTTTACGTCGTCACGATCGACGGCGACGACGTGCTCATCGACCCCACTGTCATTAAGGAAGTCTGAATGTCTGTTCTCGAGATCCGCGACCTGCACGTAACGGTCGAGACCGACCAGGGCGAGACGCCGATCCTCAACGGGATCGACCTCACCATCAACACCGGTGAGACGCACGCCATCATGGGCCCCAACGGCTCGGGCAAGTCGACCCTGGCCTACACGATCGCCGGTCACCCCAAGTACACCGTCACCAGCGGCACGATCACCTTCGACGGTGAGGACGTGCTCGAGATGAGCGTCGACGAGCGGGCCCGCGCGGGTCTGTTCCTCGCGATGCAGTACCCGGTGGAGATCCCCGGGGTCACGGTGACGAACTTCCTGCGCACCGCGAAGACGGCCATCGACGGCGAGGCGCCGTCGATCCGTCAGTGGACCAAGGACGTCAAGGGCGCCATGTCGAACCTGCGCATGGACCCGAAGTTCGCGCAGCGCAACGTCAACGAGGGCTTCTCCGGTGGTGAGAAGAAGCGTCACGAGATCATGCAGCTCGAGGTGCTCAAGCCGAAGTTCGCCGTGCTCGACGAGACCGACTCCGGTCTGGACGTCGACGCGCTGAAGATCGTCTCGGAGGGCGTCAACCGCGCCAAGGAGGCCACGAACCTCGGTGTGCTGCTCATCACGCACTACACGCGCATCCTGCGGTACATCCGCCCGGACTTCGTGCACGTGATCGTCGCGGGCAAGATCGTCGAAGAGGGCGGCGCCGAGCTGGCCGACCGCCTCGAGGACGAGGGCTACGACCGGTTCATCGACCCGGCAGCCCCGATCGAAGCGTAGGCTGAGGGCATGACCGCGACCCTCACTCCCGAGAAGTACGACGACGTCACCGAAGCGCTCAAGGACGTCATGGATCCCGAGCTCGGGATCAACGTCGTCGACCTCGGACTGATCTACGACCTGTCGTGGGACGACGAGAACGACGCACTGGTCATCCACATGACGCTGACGAGCGCGGGTTGCCCGCTCACCGACGTGCTCGAGGAGCAGACCGCCCAGGCGCTGGACGCGGTCGTCGACAGGTTCCGCATCAACTGGGTGTGGATGCCGCCGTGGGGCCCCGAGCGCATCACGGATGACGGGCGCGACATGATGCGCGCCCTCGGTTTCGCCATCTGACCCGAGGTCGGGTCACCGTCGGAGGACGCATGACTGCTCCTGTCCGGGCCCTGAGCCTCGCAGAGCTGCGCGAGCGCACGAGCGAGAAGTGGCGGGAGTACCCCGAAGAGGTGCTCCCGCTCTTCGTCGCCGAGATGGACTTCGCGCTCGCTCCGGCGATCACCGCCGCTCTGGAGCGTGCGGTGCGGATCGGGGACACCGGGTACGTGGCATCCCGCACACCGCTCGCGGCCGCTTACACGGCGTTCGCCCAGCGACGCTTCGACTGGGCACCCGACCCTGCGGGCATGCGCAGCACCGCCGATGTGAGCATGGGGATCGTCGAGATCCTGCGCCGGGTGGTCGAGCCCGGGGAGCGCGTGATCGTGAACCCGCCGGTCTATCCGCCGTTCTTCGACCTCGTCTCCGAAGCGGGCGGCGTCGTCGAGCGCGTGCCGCTGCGTGAGACGGGGGGCGGCTGGCAGCTCGACCTCGACGGGATCGCCGCGGCGCTGGCATCCGGCGTCCGTGCCGTGCTGCTCTGCAACCCGCACAACCCGACCGGCACGGTGCACTCCGCCGAGTCCCTGCGTGCGCTGGCCGAGCTCGCCGACCGCCACGGCGCGACGGTCGTCTCGGATGAGATCCATGCGCCGCTCGTGCAGCCGCACGCTCAGTTCACCCCGTTCCTGTCGACGGGCCCCGCCGCCGAGCGCGTCGGGTTCGCCGTGGTGAGTGCGAGCAAGGCCTTCAACCTCGCCGGCCTGAAGTGCGCGCTGATGGTCGCCGCGTCGCCCGAGCGGCGAGCGCTGCTGCGCGGGCTCCCCGTCGAGGTCGAGTGGCGCACCGGCCAGTTCGGTCTGCTGGCGGCGGTCGCCGCCTTCGCACCCGAGAGCGACACCTGGCTGGACGGCCTGCTGAGCACACTGGACCAGAACCGGCGGCTGCTCGCCGACCTGCTGGCGACGCACCTTCCGGGGGCGCGATATCGGATGCCCGATGCGGGCTACCTCGCGTGGATCGACCTCACAGAGCTCGGCTGGGGTGCGAACCCCTCGCGGCGCATTCTGCGCGAGGCGAAGGTGGCGCTGAACGCCGGTCCGACGTTCGGGACGGAGGGCGCCGGTCATGTTCGGCTGAACTTCGGCACCAGTCCCGAGATCCTCACGGAAGCCGTTCTGCGCATCGCCGGACTGCGCGACGCCGACGGCGAGACGTCGAGGTGAGCGGCACCACCACCGAGACCATCTGGGATCGCACCCGGCTCGGCATCACGATCGGCTCGGTCGTGCTGATCTTCCTCGCGGCGATCGAGGCGCTGGCCGTCACGACGGTGATGCCGGTGGTCAGCGCCGACCTGCACGGCGAAGCGCTGTACGCGGTGGCGTTCTCGGGCACGCTCGCGACCAGCGTGATCGGCATGGTCGCCTCCGGCACGTGGAGCGATCGCAGCGGCCCCCGCGCGGCGCTGTACACCTCCGTCGCGCTGTTCGCCCTGGGGCTGCTGGTCTCGGGTCTCGCGACCGACATGTACGTGTTCATCGCGGGCCGCCTGATCCAGGGGCTGGGGGCGGGCGGACAGACCGTGGCGCTCTACGTCGTGGTGGCCAGGGTGTATCCCGCGCACCTGCACGGCCGCATCTTCGCCGCGTACGCGGCCGCCTGGGTGGTCCCATCCATGATCGGTCCCTTTCTGGCGGGCATCGTCACGGAGTTCCTGCACTGGCGCTGGACATTCCTCGGCGTCGCCGCGCTGGTCGCGGCGGCCTTCCTGCTGGTCATGCAGCGTCTGGCGGGCGTGTCGCTGACGACCGACGCCGACGGCACGCCGGCGACGCCGGAGGTGGTCGACGACCCGGCGCACGTCGTAGGACGCTTCGCGACGCGGATGATGCTGGCGGTCGTCGTGGCACTGTGCGCGGTGGCAGTGGGCTTCGCGGCGGACATGCCGCCCGTGTTCGGCGGGCCGCTCGCACTGCTGGGCGTCGCAGTGATCGGGTTCGCACTGCTGCCTCTCGTACCGCGGGGCACGCTGCGCGCAGCGCCGGGACTGCCGAGTGTCGTCCTCACCCGTGGACTGATCGCCGGCGCATTCTTCGCCGCTGAGGCGTACGTGCCGAAATTGCTGATGGACGAACACGGATTCACCCCGTCGGTCGCAGGCCTCGCCCTCACTCTCGCGGCGCTGGGCTGGTCGGGTGCCTCGGTCGTGCAGGGACGGTACGGTGAGCGGATCGGGAGCACCCGCATCATGGTGACCACGTTCGCGCTGATGCTCGTCGCACTGGTCGCCGTGCTGCTCGTGATCGTGGCGTGGCCGCAGCCATGGCTGATCGTCGTGGGCTGGGGCTTCGCCGGGGCGGGCATGGGTCTGCTGTACCCGTGGCTGACGGTGCTGACGCTGGCCTACTCGACGCCGCGCAACGAGGGCTTCAACTCCTCGGCGCTGTCGATCTCGGATGCCACCGGCTCGGCTGTCGCGGTGGCGATCGCCGGTCTCGGCTTCGTCGCGCTGCCGTTGCTGGGCTCAGGGTATGTGACGGTCTACGCGGTCGCCGTGGTGCTGCTGATGCTCACGCTCGTGCCGGGTCTGCGGATGGGCGACGGACGGCGCTGAGGCCGGCCAGCGCGCGGATGCCGGCCTCGAAGACAGCATCCGACTGCGCGGTGGGGTCGGCGGCGTCGGGCTCGACGGCGCCGATGCTCTGCGCATGCATCCTCTGCTGCAGCAGCATCGCGTGCCCGACGATGAATTCGAACACGGCGTCCGCGAGTGGCCCGACGTCGGGAGCCCCGCCCAGCGCGGCGGCGAGCGCTCGCTGCGCCCGTGGTGTTCCCAGGCGCAGTGCATAGCTGCTCATGACGACCTCGGCGCCGTCGCGATAGGTCAGGAGCGCGTCGAGCACCGCGTCAGCGACCTGCGATGGATCGGCGGTGGGGTCGGGCTCGGGCACCGCGGTCAGGATGCGGTCGGCGACACCGGCGAGCAGCGCCTGCTTGTGCGGGAAGTGCCAGTACAGCGCGCTGGGCTGCACCTCCAGCTCGGTGGCGATGCGACGCATCGACAGATCGGGCAGTCCCACCTCGTCGAGCAGTCGCAGTGCGCAGTCGATGACGCTGTGGCGATCGTGTCGGGCAGGTGCCATGCACCCAGTATAGTGAACACCGTTCAGGTGAACACTGTTCAGGACCGGAAGGAACCCCATGACCGCATCCCGACGCCCCCTCAGCGCCGACCTCGCCCGCATCGCGCTGTTCGCCGCGCTCATCGTCGTGCTCGGCACGGTGCTGGTGCCGCTGCCGGGGGGAGTGCCCATCACGGGGCAGACGCTGGGCGTCATGCTGGCGGGGCTCGTCCTGGGGGCGCGTCGCGCCCCGCTGTCGATCCTGATCGTGCTGGCTCTGGCCGCGATCGGCCTGCCCGTGCTCGCCGGCGGACGCGGCGGGCTGGGGGTCTTCGTCGGACCGACCGTCGGGTACATGATCGGCTGGATCGCCGGCGTGGTCGTCATCGGACTCATCGCGCACAGCGGGCGGTTCACCTGGTGGCGTGCCGGGCTGGCATCCGTCGTCGGCGGGATCGTGGTGATCTATCTCTTCGGCATCCCCGTGCAGGCCTGGGTGACCGGCGTGCCGCTGGACCTCACGGCACTGTCGAGCCTCGCGTTCCTGCCCGGCGACCTGATCAAGGCTGCCATCGCCACCGTGCTCGCCGTCGCCCTGTACCGCGCCTACCCCCGTGCCTTCCCCGAGGCGCTCACGCGTCGCGGAACCGCGGCCGCAGCGACTGCGCCGGTCGCGCCGTCGGTGGCGTGACGAGCGGTGCCGCCGTCGCGGCCCGCGACGTGGAGTACTCCGTTGACGGCACACGCATCCTGCACGACGTGACGCTGAGCCTGTCGGCACGGCGCACGGCCATCATCGGCGCGAACGGCTCGGGAAAGTCGACCTTCGCGCGCATGCTGAACGGACTGCGCACGCCGACGGCCGGGTCGCTGCAGGTGCTGGGACTGGATCCGGTGGCCGAAGCGGCGCGGCTGCGCTCGCGGGTCGGATTCGTCTTCACCAACCCCGAGGCGCAGATCCTCATGCCGACACCCGCCGAGGACCTCGCACTGTCGCTGACAGCACTCCCCAAGAAGGAACGACCCGCGAAGGTGGAGCAACTGCTCGCTCAGTACGGGCTCGTCGGACGGGGCGACCAGCCGGCATCCGCGCTCTCCGGCGGACAGCGACAGCTGCTCGCGATCGCCGCCGTGCTCGCCACCGATCCCGCCCTCGTCGTCGCCGACGAGCCGACCACGCTGCTCGACCTGCACAACGCGCGCCGCATCGGCGATCTGCTGTTGGGCCTGGAGGCTCCACTGGTTCTCGTGACGCACGATCTCGAGCTGGCCGCGCGCTGCGATGAGGCGGTGCTGTTCGTCGACGGCACGGTGGATGCCATCGGCGAGCCGGCCGAGGTCATCGACCGCTACCGCCGGATGCCCGCATGATCTCGCTCTACCGGCCCGGCGAGGGGCTGCTGCATCGTCTTCCCGCGGGGGCGAAGCTGCTGGGTCTCGCAGCGGCGGCGCTGGTCGTGTCGCTGCTCCCGCTGGGCGTGATCGGCACGGCCGTGCTGCTGTCGGCCGTGTCGCTGCTGTACCCGCTGAGCGGTCTCGGCTGGCGGCTGCTGGGTGGCGCCTGGTGGCGGTTGCGCGGGCTCATCCTGGTGCTCGGCGCTGCCCTGTGGCTGTTCGTCGGCCCCGACACCGCGGTGCAGAACACCGGCCGGGTGATCGCGCTGATCCTGCTCGCCGAGCTCGTCACGCGCACCACCCGGATGGGAGATCTGCTCGACGTGCTGCAGAGCGTGCTGCAGCCGCTGCGGCTGCTGGGTGTCGATCCGGCGACCGCGGCGCTGGCGATCTCGCTGACGATCGCGATGGTCCCGGTGCTCGCCGGCTTCGTGCAGCAGGTGCGCGACGCGCAGCGGGCCCGAGGAGTGCGCATGGGGCCACGGGTCGGACTGCCGCTGCTCGTGCTGACCATGAAGCACGCCGACGATGTCGGCGACGCACTCGCGGCTCGCGGGCTGGCGCGCTGAGGGATCTCAGGCCGCCGCGATCACGGGTCTCCGCGCCGGCGCAGCCACACGGATCTCGACCCGAGTCCCGCGCACCATGCGCAGTGCGATGAGCCATGCAAGCACCGCGATCGCGGCTGTCACGGGTGAGGTGCCGGCGCCGAGCAGCAGCATCACGCCGACCAGAGCGAGCAGTGAGGCCGCCACGACTGTGCCTCCCGCGACAGTCCCGGTGCGGGGCCGGTGCGCCTCGATGCGGGCGAGCGACAGGCTGAGCAGTGCCGTGAGGCCGAGGGCCGCCGCGAGCCACATCGGCCGGGTCAGCCACCACTGCGCACTGGCAGGTTCCGGCAGCGTCGTTCCGCTGCCCATGGCTGCGAGCGCCAGCACCCCGGCGAGACCCAGCAGCACCGGCATGTGCCACAGATAGACGGTCATCGTGCGTGCCGACACGAAGGCCGTGAACGCGGCCGGTCCGGGACGGGCCGCGAACGCGGCGATCCGGGGCCGCAGCAGCGAGAACAGTGCCGTGTGCGCGACGCCCACCAGCAGCAGCGCGGTCGTGGGTGGGTTGAGGTTCGCGATCAGGTCGGGGGAGTGCACTCCGCTGATGAACGACGCCGCCAGCAGTCCGACCGACGCGACCGCGGCGAGCGCCCGGGTGCGACGGCACAGCGCATCGATCCGCCCATCGGCGAGGAAGAACCCCAGCTGCTGCAGTGCGAGCCACACGAACGCCAGGTTCAGGAACCCGACGGCATCCAGACCGGTGACCGCACGTGCTACGTCGACGGCCGCTGCGAGAGCTGCGAGAGCGAACACGGTCAGCAGCGGGCGGTGCTCGTGCAGGCGCGCGAGCAGGGGCAGCAGCGCCTGGCACAGCAGGAACACGCCGAGGAACCACAGCGGCTGCCCGAAGCGGTAGCCCGCGATCCCGACGATCTCCGCGGGAACCCCCGCCTGAGCCAGTGCCAGCAGCAGCACCCCGACCGCGGCGACCACGACGATCGCGGGCCGCAGCAGGCGATGCAGCCGGGCGGCGGCGAACCGCGCAGGATCGATGCCGCCGCGGCGCAGGGCGGTGATGCCCGCGAAGCCGCCGATCACGAAGAACAGCGGCATCACCTGCAGCAGCCAACTGGTGGGCGTCAGCCAGCCGCCGCTCTCGCCGGCGTTCTCGAACACCGGACCACCGGCCGTGACGGTGACCCCCACCATCAGGGCGTGCAGCACGATAACCCCCAGCACGCACAGTGAGCGGACGAGATCGACCGCGTGGTCGCGGCCGGTGGCGATGATGGGCATGAGGCCTCCTGATCGATGTGTCAGGAGGTTATGGACGCGGTCGTCGGCCGCACATCACCCCGCGGTGTCGTCAGACCCCGTACCGGGGAGCCAGTCAGCCGCCGGGCTCGACGAGTCCGGCGTCGTACGCGAAGATCACGGCGTGCACGCGGTCGCGCAGCGTGAGCTTCTGGAACACCTTGCCGACGTGGGTCTTCACCGTCTGCTCGGCGATGAACAGCTCGGCGGCGATCTCGGCGTTCGATCGACCGCGGCCGATGAGGGTCAGCACCTCGCGCTCGCGGTCGGTGAGGCCGGCCAGCGCCGGGCGCGAGACCGCGGGGCGGGGTCTGCGCGCGCCGAAGTGCTCGATCATGCGCCGCGTCACGCTGGGAGCGAGCAGCGCGTCACCGGAGGCGATCACCCGCACGGCGTGCACGAGCTCCTCGGGGAGGGCGTCCTTGAGCAGAAAGCCACTGGCGCCCGCCTCGAGCGCGTCGTACACGTAGTCGTCGATGTCGAACGTGGTCAGCATCAGGATACGAGGCACGCGTGCCGCGGGGAACGATGGCCCGAGGATGCGCCGCGTCGCCGCGATGCCGTCGAGTTCGGGCATCCGCACGTCCATCAGCACCACGTCGGGGTCGAGCCGGGCGGTCATCGCGACGGCCTGGGCGCCGTCGGCCGCCTGGCCGACCACCTCGATGCCGTCCTGCGCGGCCAGCAGCGCGGCGAAGCCCGCGCGCACCATGCCCTGATCGTCGGCGACGAGAACGCGGATGGTCACAGGGCCTCCTGTGTGTCGGGGGTGTCGAGGGGAAGGCGTGCGTCGACGAGCCAGCCGCCGTCGGGGGTGGCGGATGCCTGCACCGTTCCGCCCAGCATGACGGCGCGCTCGCGCATGCCGCGCAGACCGTGTCCGGTCGTCGGTGACGGCGCAGCATCGCCGGATGTCGCCTCGGCGCCACGGGCATTGCGCACGCGCACGCGCAGCGCGCCATCGCCCAGATCCAGCGACACCGCGATCGGCGCACCGTCCGCGTGGCGCAGAGCGTTGCTCAGCGCCTCCTGCACGATGCGGAACGCGGCCAGGTCGACGCCAGCGGGAATCCCCTCGGCGTCGGTGCGCTGCTCCAGCGACACCGACGTGCCGGATCGGCGGATGCCATCGACCAGCGCCGGCACATCGGCCAGACCCCGTTGCGGCGCGCGCTCGGCGGTGTCCTCAGTGCGCAGCACACCCAGCAGTCGGCGCATCTCGGTCAATGAAGTGCGCGCCGTCGCGGCGATGCCGTCGAACTCCTGCGCGGCGGCGTCCGGCAGATCGCTCACCCGGTAGCGGGCGGTCGACGCCTGCACCTGGATCAGTGACATGCTGTGCGCCACGACGTCGTGCAGGTCGCGCGCGATGCGGGTGCGCTCCTCGACGAGCAGACGACGCTCATGCTCGGCGGCCGACAATTCGCGCTCACGGTCGAGCTCAGCGCCCACCCGCAGCCGGCCGGCCAGCAGCAGGGTGATGACGTACACGGTGGCCGCGACCGAAGCGGCGACGATGAGATTCGCCGTCACCGAGGCGGCGACGTCTGCGGCATCGATGACAGCCGGGCGGAGCAGCACGGTGATCAGCGACCCGGACAGGCCGAGCACGAGCGGTACTGCGCCGACGCGCGCCCCGTGCACCGACGTCGCGACGCCGACCGCCAGTAGGAATGCCAGCAGCGCGGGCACGGACCACGGCCAGGGGGCGTACCGGACGAGACCGGGGTCGACGAGCAGCCCGAGCGCCAGAGTCGAGGCCACCACCGCCAGGGCGCCCAGACGCGGGTGGGTGAGCATCAGCGGCGGCGCCCCGCACAGCGCAGCACTAAGCAGGAAAGACAGCGGCAGCGCGGTTCCATAGGCGGAGGTCTGCAGCGGCACCAGCACGCTGAACAGCGTCAGGCTCGCCAGCGCGAGCGCCAGGATTCCGACCTGGCGGGCGGAGGGCCGATGGCTGCGGACGGGCATAGGGTCATCCTGCCAGGCGTGAGACGTCACGGCGTGCGACCGCGACGTCGCGGGCATCCTGCTGCGCGCCGTCGTCCGCGGTGAATCCGGCATCATCGCGGGCATCGGCGCGACGCCGGGATGCACGCGAACGCGCCGCAGCCACGCGATCGACGACGAGCCCGATCACGAGCGCGATCCCGACGCCGAGCGCGGCCGCCAGCAGCGGCTGATCCCGCGCCCAGCTCCCTGCGACCAGCCCGATCGCGATGCTGAATGCGCTCCAGCACACACCGCTCAGCACCGAGAGCGGCGCGAATCGGCGCCACGGGTATCGGAGCGCACCGGCTGACATGTTGACGGCGACACGTCCGACGGGAATGTAGCGCGCTCCCAGGATGAGTGCGGCTCCGGAGCGGTCGAGCGCGCTGCGAGCGCGCGCGAACACCGCGGCGGGGCGTGGTCGGCGCATCCATGACATGACGCCGGCCCGGCGACCGATCAGATAAGCAGCGTTGTCGCCGACGGCCGCGGCGAGCGCCGCGACGAGACCGAGCAGCAGGAGTGCGGGCGCGCCCGTCGCCGACAGCACGGCGGCCGCGGCCACAAGCACCGTCTCGCTGGGTACTGGTGGGAAGAAGCCGTCGATCACCGTCACCGCGAAGAGCACGAGATAGAGCCACGGCGAGGTCACCGCCTGCAGGATGAGCTCGTTGATGATGTCCACTCCGGCACGCTATGCGCGCGGTGGCGGGCGGCACATCGGTCGTGGGTATCATCCGCATCACTCCACAGGGTGATTCCCTGCGCGGGAAACCAACGGAGCGACGGCGGATATACTGAGAGGCTGGCCCCTCGGCCGCCCATCACCCTCAACGAACGGAAACCTCCGCTGTGCTTGCCGTGCACGAACTCGAGATCCGCGTCGGAGCCCGCGTGCTCATGTCCGACGTGTCGTTCCGTGTCGCCGCGGGCGACAAGATCGGCCTCGTCGGCCGCAACGGAGCCGGCAAGACCACGCTGACGAAGGTGCTCGCCGGTGACGTGCTCGCATCGGACGGCAAGGTCACCCGTTCCGGTGAACTCGGCTACCTGCCGCAGGACCCCCGCACGGGCGACCCCGAGATGCTCGCCCGCACGCGCATCCTCGACGCCCGCGGTCTCGGCTCGATCCAGCTGACCATGGCGCAGGCCTCGCACGACATGGCATCCGACGATCCGAAGATCGCCGATCGTGCCATGCGCAAGTTCGCCAACGCGACCGAGCGGTTCGAGGCGCTCGGCGGCTACGCCGCCGAAGCCGAGGCGGCGTCGATCGCGCACAACCTCTCGCTGCCGGACCGCATCCTCGACCAGCCGCTCAAGACCCTGTCCGGCGGCCAGCGACGGCGCATCGAGCTCGCGCGCATCCTGTTCTCGGATGCTGAGACGATGATCCTCGACGAGCCGACCAACCACCTCGACGCCGACAGCGTCGTGTGGCTTCGCGAGTTCCTGAAGGGCTACAAGGGCGGACTGATCGTGATCAGTCACGATGTCGAGCTCGTCGGCGAGACCGTCAACAGGGTGTTCTACCTCGATGCGAATCGTCAGATGATCGACATCTACAACATGGGCTGGAAGCACTACCAGCGCCAGCGAGTGGCCGATGAGGAGCGCCGCAAGAAGGAGCGCGCGAACGCCGAGAAGAAGGCCACCCAACTGCAGCAGCAGGCCGCACGGTTCGGTGCGAAGGCCTCGAAGGCCGCAGCCGCGCACCAGATGGTAGCCCGTGCTGAGAAGCTGCTCTCGGGGCTCGAGGAGGTGCGTCAGGTCGATCGGGTCGCGAAGCTGCGCTTCCCGAAGCCGGCTCCCTGCGGCAAGACTCCGCTGATGGCATCCGGCCTGTCGAAGTCGTACGGCTCGCTCGAGATCTTCACCAACGTCGACCTGGCGATCGACCGAGGGTCGAAGGTCGTCGTGCTGGGGCTGAACGGTGCGGGAAAGACGACGCTGCTGCGCATCCTCGCCGGCGTCGACGATCCCGACACCGGCATGCTCGAACCGGGGCATGGACTCAAGGTCGGCTATTACGCCCAGGAGCATGAGAACCTCGACGTCGACCGCTCGGTGCTGCAGAACATGATGTCGGCCGCTCCTGACATCACCGAGACCGAGGCGCGCAAGGTGCTCGGATCGTTCCTGTTCACCGGTGATGATGTGCTCAAGCCCGCCGGCGTGCTCTCGGGAGGGGAGAAGACCCGCCTGTCGCTCGCGACCCTGGTGGTGTCGTCGGCCAACATGCTGCTGCTCGATGAGCCCACGAACAACCTCGACCCCGCGTCGCGTGAGGAGATCCTCGGCGCACTCGCGCACTACGAGGGTGCGGTGGTGCTCGTCTCGCACGACCCGGGTGCCGTGGAGTCGCTGAACCCCGAGCGTGTGCTGATCCTGCCCGACGGCGTGGAGGACATCTGGAGCAAGGACTACCAGGAGCTCATCGAGCTGGCCTGAGGGATGCGCGGGTGAGTGCCGTCGCGCGGCGCTTCGTCGTGAGTCTGAGTGCCGGTCAGCGACGGGCGAGGATGAACGACTCCTTGCCGTCGATGTAGGCGAGGCGGTCGTCGGGATGCTGACGAGCGAGGTCCCGTTTGAGCGCGCCGTACGCATCGCGAGCGTCCAGGTGGGTGCGCAGGTGGTCGCGGAAGGTCAGATAGTCGCGCCAGCCCTGCGAGTCATACTCCAAGACGTGCACGTTCACGAGGCGGATCATCGGCTCCAGCTCATAGCCGTACATCCGGTCGGGGCGCACATCGTTCGCATCGCCGCGCAGCAGCATCCCCAGCCCGGTCAGCCACTCGTCGAGCGATGCGAGCAGCGTGCCCGGCCGCACGCCGATCGCGATGTCCAGGATCGGCTTGGCTGCGAGACCCGGCACGGAGGTCGAGCCGATGTGCTCGATCGCGGCGACCGAGTCGGGAGCGTCGGATGCCAGGATGGCATGCACATCGCGGAAGGCGCGCGCCCAGGCATCCGATGCCGGTGCCACGTCGACCACCCCGCGACGCAGTCCGAGCCCGGCACCCTCGAAAGCGTTCGCGAGAGCACGGCGCGCCGCGAGACAGCGCACGTGCGCTGCGGTTGGTTCGGTCAAGTGCACGTCTTCAACCTAACGCCGGGACGCACAGGTCCGGAGATCTGCGCAACTTCGGAGAGCTCAACCCAGCTGTGTCCGCAGTTGTGCAGATCTCCGAGGAGCCGCCGCGGCGAAGCAGACAGGTCGGGGTCGATCAGCCTGGGACCGAGTCCAGCAGGGCGTCCTCGTCGTCGGCGTCGCGGTCGCGTCGGCGGCGCGGCTGCTGCTTCGGGATCTCGCCCGCGTCCTCCTTCGCCTTGACGATCTCGATGCGGATCACGTAGACGATGAATCCGAAGCCCATGATCGCGAACAGGATCCACTGGATCGCATACGAGAGGTGCGGCCCCGGATCTTCGGTCGGCTTGTCGAATCCGCCGAGCGTGGTCTCAGGCGCCGGCTGCTCGGAGACCAGCTGGCCGTAGGCCGCTGTGCTCAGATCGGCGTCCACATCCTCGGCGACTGTGGGCAGATGGATGGTCGGCACCTGTCCCTCGGGAGCGCTGCGACCGGATGACGGCAGGGGCTCACCGGGGCGGAGCCGCACGATGACCGTGCTCTCGCCCGCCGGGGGAGCGGGCACGACCTCGGGCGCGGGGTTCTCTCCGGATGAGATCCACCCGCGGTCCACCAGGAATACCAGCCCCGATTCGTCCTGGAACGGCACGAGCACCTCGAACGCGCTGGTGCCGCCGTGCGGACGGTTGCGCACGAGCAGCTGCTCGTCGGCCAGGTACTCACCACTCAGGACGACTGGCCGCCACTCATCGGCAGGATCCAGCGCACCGTCCGCAGCGATCAGATCGGCGAGCGGCACCGGGTCGGCGTCGTAGTTCTCCTCGACGAGAGCGATCTGCGACGCCCGCGATTCGTTGCGGTCGAACTGCCACTGCGACAGGAAGACGCAGCCGATGGCGAAGGCGATGGCGACGAGCACGTATGAGCCCCATCGCAGAAGAGTCTTGTTCACGTGGGCAGCCCCTCATGCACCTCGACGGGGAAATCCCGGGCTCTCAGGTATTCACTGAGGAAGCCGACGTGCTCATCGCACGCCAGCCAGATCTTGCGTCGGTCGGCGTCGTGGATGCGCGGATTGCGCCACACGATGTGGTGCGTCGCCGCGGCCCGGCACTCGGCGCGTGCGCACTCGAACTCCTCCGTCATCGCGCGTCGTCCTTCGGGTCTTCATCGATCGGGTCATCGCCGGCGTCGTGCTCACGGATCGTGAACACCGCTGCGGCGTCGTCGGTCTGCGGCGGTGCGGCGGCAGCGGACGCCTCGATCTGCTGCACCGGCGACTCGACGCTGGACGGCGTGCTGTCCTCACCGGCGTTCGCGTACACGACGGCGATGTACGGCAGGAAGATCGCCGCAGCCCCGAACACCCACGTCCACCAGCCGACCGGCTGCACCAGCGCCATCAGCAGGAAGCACACGGTGCGGATGCCCATCGTCACCGCGTAGCGACGCACGCGGTGCGTCGCCTCGTCCTGCGGCGACTGCGGCAGGGAGGTGACGGAGGGGGCGGCGTGGGCACGTTTCACAGTGCCTCCAGCCTACGCCGGGTGGGGCGTGGTCGGATGCCGTCGGTCGGCGCTCAGCTCATCATTCCCGGCATGGTCATCATGGTGCCGAACAGCGCGAAGCCGATGATCACGAGCACGAGGCCCAGGGCGCTCAGAGCGATCGGGATATAGCCCAGGATGAGACCGGTCAGCGCCATGCCCGATCCGCCGGTGTGCGGTGCGCGCTTGATCTGCGATCGGGCGATGTGGCCGAGGATGACCGCGGCGACCGGAACGGCGAGGGGGATGAAGAACACCACGATGAACGGACTGATGAACAGCCCGACGATGCCGCAGATCAGCGCGGCGACCGCCGACCCGTTGGTCGGGCGCACCGGCGTGTAAACGGGCGCGTAAGGAGCCGCGGGCTGCGCGTAGGGATGCTGCGGCTGCGCGTACGGTGCGACCGGGTACTGCGCTGTCGGGTACTGCGCTGTCGGGTACGGGGACTGCGTGGGCTGCTCGGGCATCGATGGGGCGTACGGCGACGCGGCCGGTGGCTGCGGCGGCAGGTACTGCGGGGGAGCGGGCGGTACCGGCGCTTCATATCCGGCTGCGTACCGTCCGTCGTCGTTCTGATTGCTCACGGTGTCTCCCTCTGCGCTCCCCTGAAGGCTCCCAGTCGCCGCCGAGGCTGTCAAATGGGTCACCGTCGGTAGGATGGCCTGCGTCCGTTTCCCCAGTCAGGAGCCCGAACATGAGCGCTGAGCGCGTCGTCCTCGTCACCGGCGGTAACCGCGGCATCGGCCGTGCGATTGCCGAACGCTTCGTCCGCGACGGCTACCGCGTCGCGGTGACAGCGCGCAGCGGCGAGGGCCCGGAGGGCACTCTGACGGTCCGCGCCGACGTGACCGACGCCGCGGCCGTGGATGCCGCCTTCACCGAGGTGGAGCAGAAGCTCGGTCCGGTGGAGATCGTGGTCGCCAACGCCGGGATCACCAAGGACACGCTGCTCATGCGCATGAGCGAGGACGACTTCGACAGCGTCGTGGCCACCAACCTCGGCGGCGCCTTCCGTGTGGTCAAGCGGGCATCGAAGGGGATGCTGCGAGCGCGTTTCGGCCGGGTGATCCTCATCTCCAGCGTCGTCGGGCTGTACGGCTCGGCCGGCCAGGTGAACTACTCGGCATCCAAGAGCGCACTGGTGGGCTTCGCCCGCTCGCTGACCCGCGAGCTGGGCGGACGCGGCATCACCGCCAACGTCGTCGCTCCCGGCTTCATCGAGACCGACATGACCGCCGAACTGCCCGAGGAGACTCAGAAGCAGTACAAGGCGAGCATTCCCGCGGGGCGCTTCGCCACACCCGACGAGGTCGCAGGCACCGTCGTGTGGCTGGCCGGCGACGACGCGGCCTACATCTCGGGGGCCGTGATCCCCGTGGACGGCGGTCTGGGCATGGGGCACTGACCCGCTGACGCGCTACTCGACGACCGCGAGGATCAGCTCGGCGAGCCGGTCCGGCACGGTGAACTGAGGCCAGTGACCCGAGCCGATCTTCAGGACCTCGGTGTCGGCGATGGCCTGGTACTCGGCGTCCGACTCCGGCCACTCGGCCATCACGGTCTCGAAGCCCTGAGTGTCGAGCGATCCCATCAGCAGCGTCACGGGCACGCCGTGCCGACTCTCGCGTGTCAGCGAGACCGGATCGGTCGGCACCCGCGCCGGGACGCTCTTCGTCATCGGCGCAGTGCGGGCGCGCGTCTCGGCATCCATATCGAAGACGTCCTCATCGTCGAAGAAATCCCAGCCGGGGAAGGGCACCACGCCGTCGACGACGGGGAACTCGCTGATCGAGTAGTCCGGCGCAGGGGGCGCCGTGTCGACGAACACCACGCGCCGCACCTGCTCCGGTCGGGCGTCCGCCGCGCCCCACACGACGTTGCCGCCGCCGGAGTGGCCGACCAGCACGACGGGTTCACCAGCAGCATCGATCTGCTCGACGACGGCACCGACCCAGTCGGCCATGCCGATGTCGGCCGACTCGGATGCGGGTGCACCAACACCGGGCAGGGTCAGTGCGAGCGGTCGATGACCGGCCGCACGCAGCGCATGCACGATGGGGTCCCATGAGGAGGCGTCGAGCCAGAGTCCTGGTACGAGGATGATGTCCATGGGCCGACGATAACCGGAGCCACCGACGTCCGCCACGGGTCCCGCGTCCGTCAGGGCAGCAGCGGGATGACCGCCGACAGATCCTGCGGACCCACCACGAGTGCAGCGGCGGCGCGCACTGCGGGCTTGGCGTTGAACGCGAGTCCGAGACCGGCCGCCGACATCATCTGCAGATCGTTCGCCCCGTCGCCGATCGCGATCGTCGCACGGGGGGCGACGCCGAGCTCGCGGGCCCATTCGGTCAGCGAGGCGGCCTTTGCCGCAGCATCCACGATCTCGCCGTCCACCGTGCCCGACAGCGCGCCATCGGCCACGGAGAGCCGGTTCGCCCGCCAGCGGTCGACCCCGAGGACGGGAGCAACCTCGTCGAGGATCTCGTGGAAGCCCCCGGACACGACGCCCACGACGCCGCCGCGCCGGTGCACGGCATCCGTCAATTCGCGCACGCCCGGAGTCGGCTCGATGCGGGCCCGAACACGGGGGAACGCGTCGACCGGCACGCCCGTGAGAGCCTCGACGCGCGAACGCAGACTGGTCGCGAAGTCGACCTCGCCGCGCATGGCCGCCTCGGTCGCCGCCTGCACCTCGGCACGGCGACCCGCCTCGTCGGCGAGCAGTTCGATCACCTCATTGCGGATGAGCGTGGAATCGGCATCGAGGACGACGAGGAAGCGCGCGACGGTCACCCGTCGAGCGTACCGGTCACCGCGCGATGTGAATGCCCTTGCCCACCACTGTGAGGCCCGACTCGGTCACCGTGAATCCGCGCTCCAGATCGCGTTCGCGGTCCACGCCGACCGTCGCCCCCTCATCGAGTACGACGTTCTTGTCGAGGACAGCGCGGTGCACGCGAGCACCAGGACCGATCTGCACCTGATCGAGCAGCACCGAGTCGGTGATGGTCGAGCCGCCCGCGGCGACCCCACCGACCCCGACCACGCTCCGCTCGAGGTGCGTGCCCGAGAGCACCGAACCGGCCGCGACGATCGAGTCGATCGCGTTGCCGATGCGACCGACCGCATCGCGCACGAACTTCGCCGGTGGCGTGTTCACGCTCTGCGTGCGGATCGGCCACGCCGTGTTGTACAGGTTGAAGATCGGCAGCGTCGAGATCAGATCCATGTGCGCGTCGAAGTACGAGTCGATCGTCCCGACATCGCGCCAGTACGACCGGTCGCGGGGCGATGAGCCCGGCACGTCGTTCTGCTTCATGTCGTAGTACCCCGCCTCGCCCCTCTCGACGAAATAGGGGATGATGTCGCCGCCCATGTCATGACCGGAGGTGGCCGACTCGCCGTCGGCCTCGACCGCCGCGATCAGCGCGTCGGTGTCGAAGACGTAGTTGCCCATCGACACGAGCACCTCGTTGGGGGAGTCGGACAGCCCCACAGGATCGCTCGGCTTCTCGAGGAAATCGCGGATGCGACCGGTCTGCTCGTCGGCATCGATCACGCCGAACTGCGAGGCGAGGGCGAGAGGCTGCCGGATGCCCGCGACGGTCGCCGCCGCGCCGGATGCCACGTGCGCGTCGATCATCTGCATGAAGTCCATGCGGTAGACGTGATCGGCGCCGATGACCACGACGATGTCGGGCTTCTCGTCCTGGATGAGGTTCAGGCTCTGCAGGATGGCGTCGGCCGAACCCGAGAACCAGCGCTTGCCGAGCCGCTGCTGCGCGGGAGCCGAGGCCACGTACGAGTCGAGCAGCGCCGACATCCGCCAGTTCTGCGAGATGTGCCGGTCGAGGCTGTGCGACTTGTACTGGGTCAGCACGACGAGCTGTCGGAGCCCTGAGTTGATGAGGTTCGATATCGCGAAGTCGATCAGCCGGTACTGCCCGCCGAAGGGCACTGCCGGTTTCGCCCGGTCTGCCGTGAGGGGCATCAGCCGCTTGCCCTCGCCGCCGGCGAGGATGATCCCGAAAACCTTCTTTGGTGCCGACATGGCTCCACCATAGAGCGCGCGGACGGGTTGTACTAGCGTGCAGTCATGCGCGTCGATGTCATCACGAAGGAGTACCCGCCGGAGATCTACGGAGGCGCCGGTGTGCATGTCGCCGAGCTCGTCTCGGCCCTGCGGCGCAGCATCGATGTGCGCGTGCGCGCCTTCGGTGCCGAGCGGGGGGAACCGGGCACGCATTCGTACCGCACGCCCACTGAGCTGACGACCGCGAACCCGGCCGTGCAGACGCTCGGAACCGACCTCGCGATGGTCGGCGACGTGGCGGGGGCCGATGTGGTGCACAGTCACACCTGGTACGCGAACTTCGCCGGTCACATCGCCTCGCAGCTGCACGGCATCCCGCACGTGCTGACCGCGCACAGCCTCGAGCCGCTGCGCCCGTGGAAGGCCGAGCAGCTCGGCGGCGGGTACGCGGTCTCCAGCGGCATCGAGCGGCTCGCGTACGAGAACGCCGCCGCGATCGTCGCCGTGAGCGCGGGAATGCGGCAGGACATCCTGCGCAGCTACCCGCAGGTCGATCCGGCCCGCGTGCGGGTGATCCACAACGGCATCGACGTCGAGCGCTGGCGTCCGGTGGACGATCCGGCCTTCCTCGCGAGCATCGGCATAGACGCGGCGCGGCCCTCGGTCGTCTTCGTCGGCAGGATCACGCGGCAGAAGGGATTGCCGTACCTGCTGCGCGCGGCGCAGCAGCTCCCCCCGGAGGTGCAGCTGGTGCTGTGCGCCGGAGCACCGGACACGCCCGAGATCATGGCGGAGGTGCAAGAGGGGGTGCGGATGCTGCAGCAGAGCCGTGACGGGGTGATCTGGATCGAGCGGATGCTGCCGCGCGACGAGCTGTCGGCGATCCTGACCGCGGCGACGACGTTCGTGTGCCCGTCGATCTACGAGCCGCTCGGCATCGTCAACCTCGAGGCGATGGCCTGCGGTGCCGCCGTCGTGGGGACGGCGACCGGGGGCATCCCCGAGGTGGTCGACGACGGCGTCACCGGCAGGCTGGTGCCCATCGAGCAGCTGCAGGACGGCACCGGCACGCCGGTCGACCCGGAGCGCTACGTCTCCGATCTGGCCGCCGCGCTGACCGAGGTCACCGGCGACGTGCGGCGAGCGGCCGAGTACGGCTCCGCCGGACGCGAGCGGGCGCGCACGGCGTTCAGCTGGGCGGCGATCGCCGACACCACCCGCGCGCTGTATGAAGAGCTGCGCGCATGAGCCGATAGGCTGGACGACATGTCGAGCGCTCTGCAATTCACCGATGTCGTCGTGCGCCGTGAAGGGCGCAACATCGTCGATCACGTGACCTGGGAGGTCTCGGACGATCAGCGGTGGGTCGTGCTCGGTCCGAACGGCGCCGGAAAGACCACGCTGCTCCAGCTGGCCGACACCCTGCTGCACCCGACCTCGGGCACCGTATCGGTGCTCGACGAGACGCTCGGTCGCACCGATGTGTTCGAGCTGCGTCCGCGCATCGGCTTCGCCTCCTCGGCCATGGCTCGTCGCATCCCGCGCGATGAGACGGTGCTGAACACGGTCATGACCGCCGCCTACTCGGTGATGGGGCGATGGAACGAGGCGTACGAGAGCATCGACGAGCGCCGCGCTCGTCGCGTGCTCGCCGATTGGCGACTGGAGCACTTGGCAGAGCGGCTGTTCGGAACCCTCAGCGACGGTGAGCAGAAGCGCGTGCAGATCGCCAGGGCCGTGATGACCGACCCCGAGCTGCTGCTGCTCGACGAGCCGACGGCGAGCCTCGACCTCGGGTCGCGGGAAGAGCTGCTGCAGCTGCTGAGCGGGTACGCCGCGTCGCCCACCACGCCAGCCATGGTCATGGTCACCCACCACGTCGAGGAGATCCCGATCGGGTTCACACACGTCCTGCTGCTGCGCGACGGCGGCGCCGTCGCGCAGGGGCCGATCGCTGAGACGCTGACCGCCGAGGCCCTGACCGAGGCGTTCGGGATGCCGATCGTGCTGAGCGTCGACGCCGGGCGCTACTCGGCTCGCGCCGCCTGATCGGGCGAAAGCGCTCGATCTGCTAAAGTAGACCCTTGGTGCAATCGCACCGCAGACTTCCCTCGCTCCTGGCAGAATCCAGGGCACCACGTAAGGAATCCCATGAAGACTGACATCCACCCCGAGTACCAGGCCGTCGTGTTCCGCGACCTCGGCTCGGGAGAGACCTTCCTCACCCGCTCGACCGTCAGCAGCGACAAGACGATCGAACTGGACGGCGTGGAGTACCCCGTCATCGACGTCGAGATCTCGTCGGCATCGCACCCGTTCTACACGGGCAAGCAGCGCATCATGGACTCGGCCGGCCGCGTCGAGAAGTTCAACCAGCGCTTCAAGGGCTTCGGCGGCTCCAAGTAAGCCGCACCGACCTGGGCCCCGCTTCGGCGGGGCCTTCGTCGTACCCGGGGCGCGGTCAGACGTCGATGCGGATGCGGCGCTCGTCGATCGTCCACGGCGGATCGCCCGGGCTCGGAGCAGGTGCCGTGCGTGCGGTCTGGCGATCGCGCTCGAGGCCCGCCTCGTGGGCGGTGGGTGAGAACACCGCATCCAACCCGCTCGAGAATCCGCCTGCCATCCCGCCGCCACCGACGACGTACTTCTTGTCGAGGGGCTTGTCGGCGTACAGCGTGATCAGGCCCATCACGCCGAGCACCACCGGAACGGCCACGAGCAGGGCGATGACGCCCCAGCCGAGCAGCGCGTCGATGATGTCTGCGGCCTCCATGAGACCAGCGTAGGCGGCGGAGCGCACAGTGTGGCTGTGATCTGGGCTGCGCTGCGATGTGCTCAGCTGCTGCGCTGCGTTGTGCTCAGCTGCGCAATGGCCAGCTGCCGTCGAGACTGTCGTCTGGGTCGAGCCGTCCGACCTTGATGAAGTACTCGGTCAGGCTCGCGGCCTGAGCGCGTGCCCAGCCGATCTGCTGCGCGTGCAGCTCGACCGCGGTCTCGGGCAGCCGGAACTCCCTGGCGAGCGCCAGGGCGACCCGTCCGGCCGCGACGGCGTCCGCCGATGCCTCGTGTGCGGCATCCAGCGGCACAGCGTAGTGCTCGGCGACCACCGACAGCGTGCGCTTGCCGCGCCGGTAGCGATCGTGCGCCTTGTCGATCACGAGCGGGTCGATGACCGGCTGCGGATCGGGGAGTTCAGGCAGTCCGTGCCTGCGGGCCTCATGCGCGAGCAGCGAGAAGTCGTATGACGCGTTGTACGCCACGATCGGGAGCCCCTGGGCGAACAGCATCGCCAGCGCTTCGCTGACCTCGGCGACCACTTCGCGCGCCGGGCGTCCGTGCTGCCTGGCGTGCGCTGTGGTGACCCCGTGCACGGCGGCCGCGCCGTCGGGGATCGGGATGCCCGGATCGGCCAGCCAGTCGCGGGCGGCGATCTCGCGCCCGTGCCGATCGAGCACGCCGACGTGGGCCGTCACGATGCGATCCTCGGTGACGTCGACGCCGGTCGTCTCGAGATCGAACACGCCCACACGCGTGAGCCAGGTCGGCAGCGGCATCCCGGTGGTCATGACCTCACGCTAGAGCGGGGCACCGACAGAGCCGCGATTCCACGCCGAGGTCTCTCGATCCCTACACTGTGCTGGTGACGTGGACCGTATGGCTCTCGCTGCTGGCGGCGTGCGTGGTGATCAGCCTGACTCCGGGCGCTGGGGCGATCAACACGATGAGCAACGCCCTCAATCAGGGCTGGCGCCGCTCGTTCTGGGGCGTGCTCGGGCAGCAGGCCGCACTCATCGTGCACGTCGCGATCGTCGCGGCGGGCGTCGGCCTGGTGGTGGCCCGATCACCGATCCTGTTCGAGATCATCCGGTACGCCGGTGTCGCCTACCTCGTCTATCTCGGCATCCGTCTCATGCTCGCGCGGCCGGAGGTTCTTGACGACCCTGACCAGGCTCGACCGCGCGAGCACGCGTGGTCGATCTTCCGACGCGGATTCTGGGTCAACCTGCTCAACCCCAAGGCGATCGTGTTCTTCCTCGCCTTCGTGCCGCAGTTCATCCGACTCGATCAGGATCCGCTTCCGCAGTATCTGATCCTCATCGGCACGGTGATGATCGTCGACGTGCTGGTGATGTGGTTCTTCTTCGCAGCGGCTGCGAAGCCGTTCCGGCGATACACCCGCGAGCCCCGGGGCCAGCGGGTGCTGAACATGATCTTCGGACTGCTGTTCATCGTGGTGGCCGGCCTGCTGCTGTTCGTGCACTGACCCCGTCGGCGTCGTTGCCGAGTGCTCCTGCACAATCGACGCGTTCGGCGAGTTATCCACCGGCCCTGGGAATCGTCGTCTCGGCGTCGGATGCCACGGTGCACGCTGTGATCAGCCGGGCACCGTCCCGGATGACAGAGGAGCAGAACATGGCGACCAAGAATGCCACCGTGACCATCACCGGAAACATCGGCAACGACCCGACGTACAACACCACGAGAACCGGCGATGCTGTCGTGAACTTCCGCGTGGGCTCGTCCAGCGGCTATTGGAATCGCAGCACCGGCGCGTGGGTCGACGAGGGCACCAGCTGGTACTCGGTCTCGGCCTTCCGCAATCTCGCCGAGCACGCCAAGGCGTCTCTGCGTCGCGGCGACCCGGTGATCGTCACCGGTGCGCTGAAGGTGAAGGAGTGGGAGAACGACGGCCGCAAGGGGATCAGCGCCGACATCGTGGCCGACGCCATCGGACACGATCTGGGGCAGGGCACCAGCGCCTTCGTGCGACGCCCGCACGCCAACGCCGGTGCGGAGCGGCCCCAGGTCCAGGCGCAGGGCGCCCCGCCCGCGACCGCGGAGACGGAAGCCGCCGAATTCCCCGGGGAGCCGGCACCCGAGGAGCACGTCGATGAGTGGCGCGCCAACGGCATGACGGTGGACGACGCCGCGCAGGGCAGCACCGTGGATGAGGAGGATGCCGTCTTCGCCTGATCGCCGGACGGGACCGACGGCCGATGCGGGGCGAACGCTCGGGGCGCGTCTAGACTGGACGGCGTGCCCCGAGGGATGCCCGCTTCCGCCGTCCGCTCTCGTCGGTCGACCCTCGCGCTCGTCGCGGGGCTCGTGCTGATCGGTGCGGCGACCAGTGCCTGCACCGCACCGGCCGATCCGCCATCGGCCCCGGCGTCGGCACCCGTCGCGACACCCAGCCCGACAGCATCCGACGCGAGCGCGCCGCAGCTGGTGCCCGAGGGCACCGCGGCCGACAACCTTCCACTGTTCGCGCGGGTCACCGCCCAGGTCTGGGGGAGCGACCGTCGCGCCGAGGGGCGGGCGTACGTGGACGCGCTGGTCGCCGCCGGGTTCGACCGTGAGCGGATGCAGGTGACCGCCGACCTCACCACGGTCGGCAACCCCGCCGAGAGCCTGCAGTTCTCGATCGCCTGGGGTGACGAGGAGTGCCTGATCGGCCAGGTCGGGCCCTCCACGGGAGAGCCCGTCACAACCGTGATGCCCCAGCTGGCCGAGGGGCGCTGCCTGATCGGCCAGACCAGGCCCATCGACTGGTGACGACGCCGGTCGGTGGGTGAGCGCACCGACGTCCGCGACGGCCGCGAGCACACCCGAAGCCGGGTAGGCTGGAGAGTCGATTCCCCCGGGGATCCGTTCCGCGTGCCTGCTGACAGAAGGAGAGCTGCTTCGTGGCCGAGTACATCTATTCCATGGTGCGAGCCCGCAAGGCGGTGGGCGACAAGCTCATCCTGGATGACGTCACCATGGCGTTCCTGCCCGGAGCGAAGATCGGCATGGTCGGCCCCAACGGCGCCGGAAAGTCGACGATCCTGAAGATCATGGCGGGTCTCGACACGCCGTCGAACGGCGAGGCGAAGCTGACGCCGGGCTTCAGTGTGGGCATCCTGATGCAGGAGCCCGAGCTCGACGAGTCGAAGACCGTGCTGGAGAACATCCAGGACGGCGTCGCGATCAAGGCCAAGGTCGACCGCTTCAACGAGATCTCGGCCCAGATGGCCGATCCCGACGCCGACTTCGACACGCTGCTCGCCGAGATGGGCGTGCTGCAGGAGGAGATCGACGCGGCGGACGGCTGGGACCTCGACTCGCAGCTCGAGCAGGCGATGGACGCACTGCGCACCCCACCGGCCGTTGCGCCGATCGCCCCCCTCTCGGGTGGTGAGAAGCGCCGCGTCGCGCTGGCCAAGCTGCTGCTGCAGAAGCCCGACCTGCTGCTGCTCGACGAGCCCACCAACCACCTCGACGCCGAGAGCGTGCTCTGGCTCGAGCAGCACCTGAAGGACTACAAGGGCGCCGTCATCGCGATCACCCACGACCGGTACTTCCTCGACAACGTCGCGGAATGGATCGCCGAGGTCGACCGCGGACGCCTGATCGGCTACGAGGGCAACTACTCCACGTACCTCGAGAAGAAGGCCGAGCGCCTCGACATCCAGGGCAAGAAGGACGCGAAGCTCGCCAAGCGCCTCAAGGACGAGCTCGAGTGGGTCCGCTCGAGCGCCAAGGGCCGCCAGACCAAGTCGAAGGCCCGTCTGGCCCGCTACGAGGAGATGGCTGCCGAGGCCGAGCGCACCCGCAAGCTCGACTTCGAGGAGATCCAGATCCCCGCAGGGCCCCGTCTGGGCAACGTCGTGATCGAGGCGAAGAACCTGCAGAAGGGCTTCGGCGATCGCCAGCTCATCGACGGCCTCAGCTTCAGCCTGCCGCCGAACGGCATCGTCGGCGTCATCGGCCCGAACGGCGTCGGAAAGACCACGCTGTTCAAGACCATCGTCGGCCTCGAACCGCTCGACGGCGGCGATCTCAAGGTCGGCGAGACCGTGAAGATCAGCTACGTGGATCAGTCTCGCGCCAACATCGACCCGAACAAGACACTGTGGGAGGTCGTCTCCGACGGACTCGACTTCATCACCGTCGGCAAGACCGAGATCCCCTCGCGCGCCTACGTGTCGAAGTTCGGCTTCAAGGGACCCGACCAGCAGAAGAAGGCCGGAGTGCTCTCGGGTGGTGAGCGCAACCGCCTGAACCTGGCACTCACACTCAAGGAGGGCGGCAACCTGCTGCTGCTCGACGAGCCGACCAACGACCTCGACGTCGAGACCCTGAGCTCGCTCGAGAACGCGCTGCTCGAGTTCCCCGGCTGCGCCGTGGTGATCACGCACGACCGGTGGTTCCTCGACCGCATCGCCACGCACATCCTCGCCTACGAGGGCACCGACGAGAACCCCGCCCAGTGGCACTGGTTCGAGGGCAACTTCGAGGCGTACGAGGCGAACAAGATCGAGCGCATGGGCCCGGAGGCCGCCCGTCCGCACCGCACCACGCACCGCAAGCTGACGCGCGACTGATTCCTCGCCCACCGAGCATCATGCGCCTGCACATCCCGATCCACCTGCGATGGGGTGATCTCGACGCGTTCAACCACGTCAACAACACCTCGATGCTGAAGCTGCTCGAAGAGGCGCGCGTGCGCGCCTTCTGGAAGCCGGAGCCCGGAGAGGAGGCACCGCAGACCGCGGTGCTCTCCACCGGCGTCGACCAGGGTGTGCTGACGCTGATCGCCCGGCAGGGGATCGAGTACCTCGCGCCGGTTCCGTACCAGCGGCGACCACTCGACGTCGAGATGTGGTTCGGAAGGCTCGGCGGGTCGAGCGTCGAGGTCTGCTACGAGGTGTTCAACCACCCCGAGAGCGTCGAACGACAGCTGTACGCGCGCTCGACCGCGGTCATCGTGCTCGTGGATGCCATCACGGGGCGACCCGTGCGACTGACCCCGCAGATGCGAACGGCGTGGGAGCCGCTGGTCGGGGATCCGATCAGCTACCAGCACCGCTGAGGCCGCGGATTCGACGCCTCGTCGTTGGCCGCGCCGTCGTCAGTCGCCCTCGGGCACCCGCACCATGATCTCCTGCGCGACCGTGGCCACCAGCACACCGTCGCGCGTGAACACGCGTCCCTGGGCGAGGCCCCGGCCGCCGCGAGCGTTGGGTGACTCCTGCACATACAGCACCCACTCGTCGACCCTGCCGAAGCGGTGCCACCACATCGCATGGTCGAGGCTCGCCACCTTGAGTCCCGGGGTGCGCCAGCTGAGACCGTGACGACGCAGGATCGACTCCTGGATGGTCATGTCACTGAGGTAGGCGAGTGCGGCCCGGTGCACGCGCGGGTCGTCGGGTAGGGGCGCGCGCATCCGCATCCACACGGCCTGGTGCGCGGCCCGCGCGTCGGCCGGGCCCAGGTAGAGCGGCTCCTCGACGTGCCGGATGTCGACGGGGCGTTCCGACAGCAGCATCCCCGCGCCGGGGATGTCTTCGTCGACGCTCAGATCTTCGGGAGAGGGGATGCCGGCGGGCGCCTCCTCGGCGTGATCGATGCCAGGCCCGTGGTCTTGGAACGAGGCGATCATCGAGAAGATGGGCACGCCGTCCTGGAAGGCCTGTGCGCGCCGCGTCGAGAAGGACCTGCCGTCGTGGATGCGGTCGACGGCGAACGTGATGCCCTGAGCCGCGTCACCCGGGCGCAGGAAGTAACCGTGCATGGAATGCAGCACACGGTCCTCGGGCATCGTCCGCTCGGCGGCGACCAGCGACTGGGCGAGCACCTGGCCCCCGTAGACGCGCCCGGTCGGCATCGGCTGCGAGGTGCCGGTGAAGATGTCCTCGGTCGTACGCGCCTCCGATGAGGCGAGATCGAGAACCGAGAGCAGGGTGTCCACTGAGCGGCGGGCGGTCTCGTCGGCGGTCATCCGACTAGTTTAGAAGGAGTGACCAGACCTCTCGTTCTCGCCGACGCCCAGACCGCACGCGATGTGCTCACCTTCGCAGGTCGGGCGGCGAAGGCATCCTCCGACGGCGTGCGCCTGCAGGGGGCCGACGGCGTGCTCGTGCTGACGGCGGCGGCGCTCGCCCCGCAGGGGCTGTTCGACCAGACGCCCACGGTGCTCGCGATGCGCATCGCCCGTGCCGATCCTGAGCTGCGCTGCGACATCGTGGTGGACGAACTCACGCCGGGAGCCGCGCCCACCGAGCTGACGCTGCCCGACACCGGGCGCGCCCCGGCGTGGGCCGGCGTGTCCCCACCGCGCGACGGCTGGCAGCTCGTCGGCGAGCTGGCGGCGCAGACCATCGCCGAGCGCGCGCAGTGGGGGATCTCGGCGGTCGCTCACGGCAGCCCGGATGGAGCGGGAGAGGATGCTGTGCGCGCGCTGCGCGCGCGCATCTGGGGCGAGCCGGAGGACGCGCTGCTCGGCCTGCCGCGCGGCGTGGCGTTCGCCGCGCACGCCTTCGGCTTCATATCCGGCGCCGAGCGCGTTCGCGTCACGCAGTCCGGTCGCTGGACGCGGGTCGCGTTCGGCCGTGGTCACGTCCTCAGCCGCGGGCCGGCGGTGCAGGGGCTCACCGCGGTGCGCGGCACCGGCGGCGCCTCGGAGTGAATCAGCGGGCCGCGGCGCGGCCCGCTTGGCGACCCGAGAACAGGCATCCGCCGAGGAAGGTGCCCTCCAGGGCACGGTAGCCGTGCACGCCACCGCCGCCGAATCCGCTGGCCTCGCCGACCGCGAACAGCCCGGGGATGGGCTGCCCCGCGCCGTCCAGTGCCCGTCCCTCCAGATCGGTCTGGATGCCCCCGAGCGACTTCCGGGTAAGCACGTGCAGCTTGACTGCGATCATCGGCCCGGCGGCCGGATCCTGCAGACGGTGCGGTGCCGCCGTGCGGATCAGGCGGTCGCCGCGGTAACTGCGCATCGAGCGCAGCATCGCGATCTGGGGGTCCTTGGTGAACTCGTTGTCCATCTCCCGGTCACGCGCCACGACCTCCTGTCGCACCCGGTCGATGTCGAGCAGCTCGCCTCCGGGGATGGCCTGCATCCGGGCCAGCAGGCTCTCGAGGTCGTCCTCGACGACGAAGTCGGCCCCTTCGTCGAGGAAGGCCTGCACAGGGCCCGTGGGTCCCTTGGCGAGACGCGACTTCACCAGCAGACCGATGTCCTTGCCGGTGAGGTCGGGATTCTGCTCGCTGCCCGAGAGCGCGAACTCCTTCTCGACGATCTTCAGCGAGGTGATGAACCAGGAGTGGTCGTGGCCGGTGGTGCGCAGATGGGCCAGGGTGCCGAGCGTGTCGAAGCCCGGGTAGAGCGGCACGGGCAGGCGCGAGCCGGTCGCATCCAGCCACAGCGACGACGGTCCGGGCAGAATGCGGATGCCATGGTCCGGCCAGACCGGATCCCAGTTCTCGATGCCCTCCACGTAGTGCCACATCCGGTCGCTGTTGATCAGCCGGGCTCCGGCGGCGGCCGAGACCGCGTGCATCGAGCCGTCGACGTACGCCGGCACACCGGTGAGCATGTGCGTCGGGGGAGTGCCGAGCCTCTCCGGCCAGGCGCGGCGGACGAGGTCGTGGTTCCCGCCGATGCCACCGGATGCCACGATCGTGGCATCCGCTTCGATCGCGAACTCGCCCACCTGCTCACGCGACGACGGCACTCCGCGCGGGGCGTCGCTGTCGGCCAGCACGACGCCGCGGGCGCCGACGACGGCGCCGTCGGCGGTGAGGAGCTCCTCGACCCGGTGGCGTGCGAGGATCGTGACCCGGCCCTCGGCCTCGCCCGCCTCGACTGCCGCGGCGAACGGGGCCACGATGCCGGGACCGGTGCCCCAGGTGATGTGGAACCGCGGCACGGAATTCCCGGGGCCGATCGCGCCGCTGCCGCCGCGTTCGGCCCAGCCGACGACCGGGAAGAAGCCCACGCCCCGCTCGCGCAGCCAGCTGCGCTTCTCGCCGGCGGCGAACTGCAGGTACGCCTCGGCCCATCGCCGCGGCCATTCGTCTTCGTCACGGTCGAAGCCGGCGTTGCCCAGCCAGTCCTGGGTGGCGAGTTCGAGCGAATCGCGGATGCCCATCCTGCGCTGCTCGGGCGAGTCGATCAGGAAGAGCCCGCCGAACGACCACCACGCCTGCCCGCCGAGGTTGCAGCGCGGCTCCTGGTCGATGATCGTCACGCGCCGTCCCGCGGACAGCGCCTCGGCGGCCGCGACGAGACCTGCCAACCCCCATCCGATCACAAGAACATCTGTGGCACGGGAGGTGGGCATGGTCATCATTCGGTCTCCGTCGACTCCGTGGGTATGCGGTGCTCGAGCGTCGGACGGCTGCTCGGGACGCGGCCGATGCCCGAAGGCTCGAACGTGTTCACCATGGCATAAGCGGCGCGCTCAAGGTAGTCCCAGAGCGTGGCTTCGTGGAGAGGCGACAACTTCACCTCGTCCAGGGCCGTGCGCATATGTGCGAGCCAGCGATCTCGCGCGTCAGGATCGATGTGGAACGGCACGTGCCGCATGCGCAGCCGCGGGTGCCCGCGCCTCTCGCCGTACGTGGTCGGTCCGCCCCAGTACTGCACCAGGAACATCGTCAGCCGCTCGGCGGCGGGACCGAGGTCCTCTTCCGGGTACATCGGCTTCAGCACCGGGTCGACTGCCACCTCGCGGTAGAACACGTCGACGATGCGCTGGAACGTGTCGTACCCGCCGACCTCGTCGTAGAACGTCACTGCTGGTCGCCTTCCTCGTCGCTGGACTTCTTCCGCCGCCAGATGCCGCGCTCGACCACCGGTGGCGCCGGTGCGACCGCGTTGGGGCGTGTCACCGGGGGATTGGCTCCGCGCACGCGGCGGGCGCCGTCCATGCCGGTGACGGTGACGGCGTGCATGCTCGGGATCAGCACGTCCTGCTCGAGCAGTGCCGCCCTCAGGCGGCGCCGCAGCTCCTGCGAGACGTCATCCCTGGCGTTCGCCCTGGTCTTCATGACCACGCGCACCACGAGCGCGTCGCCGTCGATCGACTCCAGCCCCCAGACCTCGGGCAGCTGGATGATGCGGGTGCGCCACTTCGCGTCCTTCGCGAGATCGCGTGCCGTGTCGAGCATGATCTCCTCGACACGGTCGAGGTCGGCGTCGGGGGCGACACCGAGGTCGACGATGGCGCGCGCCCAGCCCTGCGACATGTTGCCGATGCGGGTGACCTCGCCGTTGCGCACGTACCAGAGCGTGCCGTTGACGTCGCGCACTTGGGTGATGCGCACGCTGACGTACTCGACGACGCCGGATGCCAGACCCAGATCGACCACGTCGCCGATGCCGATCTGGTCTTCGGCGACGATGAACATGCCGTTCAGCACGTCCTTCACGATGTTCTGCGCGCCGAAGCCGAGTCCGGCGCCGACGGCGGCGGTGATGAGGGTGAGGGAGCCGAGGATGCCGGGATCGATGGCCGTGACGATTAGGATCAGCGCCACGATGACGAGTGTCACGTTGACGATGTTCTGCAGAATCGTTCCGAGCGTGCGGGTGCGCTGCACGAGGCGCATGTCGGCCAGCGGCGAGCGTTCCAGCGCGACGGTGTCTGCGACCTCGGCCTTGCTCTTGGCATTGTTGACGATGCGCTGCACGACGCGGCGGATCACCAGGCGCAGCAGGAAGGCCAGCACCAGGCATACGGCGATGATGATCGCGATCTGCAGCAGCTTGCCGCCAACCTTGCCGAGCACGTCGAGGGTGCTCGCCCACAGCGTCGGCCACAGGCCAGGGTCGGCGGGCGCCTCGGGATCGGTCTGGAACGGGATCATCATCCCGTCGATTCTACTGAGAAGGTCTCTCCGCACGCTGGGCGCGGGGCACTTCGACAGGCTCAGCGACCATGGGTCGCTGAGCCTGTCGAAGCGTCAGACGTCGGCGTCGCGCGACTGCGCCGCGAGCGCGCGCTCGACGTCGGCGAGGTTCTCGTGCACCAGGCGGCGCAGCGCGGGCGCGGCATCCTGGTGCTGCGCGAGCCACGCACGGGTCGCGTCGCGCAGTTCGACGTTCGCGAGCGATCGAGGGTACAGGCCGACGATCAGGTAATCGGCGATCTGGTAGGTGCGTCCCTCCCAGATCGGCAGCAGCATGTCGAAGTACGGCTGGATGAACTCGCCGAGCACATCGACACCGGACGGGTGCACGAAGCCGAGCGCCGTGGATCGCACGATCGTGTTGGGCTGGTCGCTGTTGTCGATCAGCGAGGCCCAGGCGGCCTTCTTCGCCTCGACCGTCGGCAGCGCGGCACGCGCCTGCGCGGCGAGCTCAGCGCCCTTCGAGGTGTTGTCGGCGGCGAGCGCGGCGTCGATGGTGGCCGCATCGGTGGCTCCGGCGGCGGCCAGGCCGATGAGCAGCTGCCACGACAGGTCCGCGTCGATCTCGAGACCGGGCAGCGTGTCCTCGCCCGAGCGCAGGCGGCCGACGATGCCGGCGTGCTCCGCGCCGGCGATCGAGCCTGCGAACGCCATCACCAGCTGCAGCTGGCTGTCGCTGCCGGGCTCGGCCTGCTGCGCGAGCGCCCACAGGCCGTCCGCGACCTTCTCCCGCGCGGCGGCGCGGGTGGCGGGGTCGACATACGAGCCGGCGGCCAGCTGGAGCTGGGCCAGAGTGGTGCGCACCGTGGTCGACTCGGTCTCGCGACCGATGTTGCCGAGCACGAGGTCGATGTAGTCGCGCGCCGCGCTCTCGGCATCGCGCGTCTGGTCCCAGGCTGCGCCCCAGACGAGCGAGCGTGCGAGCGGATCGCTGATGTCGGCGAGGTGCTCGATCGCCGTGGCCAGGGACTGCTCGTCGAGGCGGATCTTCGCGTAGGCGAGGTCGTTGTCGTTCAGCAGGACCATGGCCGGGCGCTTCAGACCCTGCAGCTCGGGGATCTCGGTGCGGTCGCCGTCGACATCCACCTCGACGTAGTGGGTGCGCACGAGCGCACCGTCCTCGAGGTCGTAGAAGCCGATGCCGAGGCGGTGCGGACGGATCGTCGGGTAGTCGGCCGGCGCGGTCTGCGTGACCGCGAAGCGCGTGATGGTGCCGGAAGCATCGTCGACGATCACCGGGCTGAGGGTGTTCACCCCGGCCGTCTCGAGCCACTTCTTGGCCCAGCTCGTCAGTTCGCGCCCGCTGGTGGCCTCGAGCTCGGCGAGCAGGTCGCCGAGCTCGGTGTTTCCCCAGGAGTGCTTCTGGAAGTACTGCGACACGCCAGCGAAGAACGCCTCGATGCCGACCCATGCGGCGAGCTGCTTGAGCACCGAGCCGCCCTTGGCGTAGGTGATGCCGTCGAAGTTGACCTGCACGTCCTGCAGATCGTTGATCTCGGCGACGATCGGGTGCGTCGATGGCAACTGGTCCTGGCGGTACGCCCAGGTCTTCTCCATGGCGTTGAAGGTCGTCCACGCCTCGGTCCACTCGGTGGCCTCGGCTGTCGCGATGGTGGAGGCCCACTCGGCGAACGACTCGTTCAGCCACAGGTCGTTCCACCACTTCATGGTGACAAGGTCGCCGAACCACATGTGGGCGAGCTCGTGCAGGATCGTCACGACGCGACGCTCCTTGACGGCGTCGGTCACCTTGCTGCGGAAGACGTACGTCTCGGTGAAGGTGACGGCGCCGGCGTTCTCCATGGCGCCCGCGTTGAACTCGGGTACGAACAGCTGGTCGTACTTCTCGAACGGGTAGGCGACGCCGAACTTCTCCTCGAAGTAGGCGAAGCCCTGGCGGGTCTTGTCGAAGATGTACTCGGCGTCGAGGTGCTCCCACAGGCTCTTCCGGCCGTACACGCCGAGCGGGATGACCTTGCCCGACGAGCTGGTCAGCTCGGAGAACGTCGCCTCATACGGGCCGGCGATCAGCGCGGTGATGTACGACGAGATGCGCGGCGTCGGCTCGAAGCCCCAGGTGGCCACCTGCTGCGCCCCGGAATCGGTCGACGCGTCGTGCACGATCGGCTCGGGCGTCGGCGAGTTCGACACGACCTTCCAGACCGCGGGTGCGGTCACGGTGAACTGGAACGTCGCCTTCAGGTCGGGCTGCTCGAACACGGCGAACACCCGTCGCGAGTCGGGCACCTCGAACTGCGAGTACAGGTACACCTCACCGTCGACCGGGTCGACGAAGCGGTGCAGACCCTCGCCCGTGTTCGTGTACAGACAGTCGGCGTCCACGATCAGCACGTTCTCGGCCTGCAGGTCGCCGAGCGCGATGCGCGAGTCGGCGAACGCCTCGCCGGGGTCGATCTGCTCGCCGTTCAGCGTGATCTCGCGCACGTCCTTCGCGATCAGGTCGATGAAGGTGAAGCTTCCCGGCGTCGCGGTGAAGCGCACAACGCTGCGGGAGCCGAACACCTCCGCGCCCTTGGTGAGGTCGAGTGAGACCTCATAGGACTGCGTGTCGATGACGGAACGGCGCTCCTGCGCCTCGATACGAGTGAGGTTTTCTCCAGGCACTGCTGATTTCTCCCGTTGGTGGAGGGGATGTCGTCGTGCATCGACGCGGCTGGCGCCGACGGCAACCATGACAGCCTACGCCAGGCATGGCGATCCGCGAGCGGCTCCGCGCTGGTTCATAGACACGGGTGCGATCATGACGCCGTGACCCTCACAGAATCGGATGCTGTTCCTCACGCGTCCCCGGCCGCGGCCGCGGGCGCACCGCACGTCGAGACACCCGTCGCGTACGACGCGATCCTGCTCGCCGGATTCGGCGGCCCGGAGGGGCAGGACGACGTCATCCCCTTCCTGCGCAACGTGACGCGCGGCCGGGGCATCCCCGATGAGCGCCTCGAAGAGGTCGCGCACCACTACCGCGCCTTCGGCGGCATCAGCCCCATCAACGGGCAGAACCGCGCGCTGAAGGCCGCGCTGGAGGCGGAGCTCACCGCACGCGAGATCGATCTGCCGGTGTACTGGGGCAACCGCAACTGGGCGCCGTACCTCGAGGACGCGGTCGCCGAGGCCGCCGGCAACGAGCACACCATGCTGCTGGCGTTCGCGACGAGTGCCTACAGCTCGTTCTCGAGCTGTAGGCAGTACCGCGAGGACTTCTCCCGCGTGCTCGACGGGTCCGCCTATGACGGTGTCGTGACGATCGACAAGATCCGCCCGTTCTTCGACCACCCTGGCTTCGTGCAGGCGTTCGTCGAAGGCGTCGACGACGCGGTGCGCGCTCGACTGGACGAGGGCGTGCCGGCGGAGGACGTGCAGGTGCTGTTCTCCACCCACAGCATCCCGATCGACGACGCGAAGCGCTCGGGACCGCGCGATGTCGACTGGGGCGAGGGCGGCGCCTACGCCGCGCAGCACGAGGCGGTCGCGGCCTGGGTGATGGACCGCGTCGCCCAGCTCACCCCCGCAGCCGCCGATGTGCAGTGGGAGCTGGTCTACCAGTCGCGCTCCGGCCCGCCCTCGCAGCCGTGGCTCGAGCCCGATGTGTGTGATGTGATCGGCGACCTGCCCGCGCGGGGACGCCGGGCGGTGATCGTCGTCCCGTTGGGCTTCATGAGCGACCACATGGAGGTCCTGTGGGACCTCGACACCGAGGCGAAGGAGGCCGCCGACGAGGCGGGTCTGCTCTTCGCCCGCACCCCGACCCCCGGTGTGTCGCCGGCGTTCGTCGCCGGAATCGTGGACCTCGTCCAGGAGCGGCTCGAAGGGCGCCCGGCATCCGATCGCGCTCACGTGACGATGCTGGGGCCGGCCTTCGACGTCTGCCGTCCCGGCTGCTGTGAGAACGTCCGCGCGGGCTTCAAGCCCGCCGCGGCCGGTGTCGCGCCCTGACCGGGGCGTGTCACAGCCCGACCGTAGGATGGGTGGCATGCGCATCCACATCGCCACCGATCACGCCGGCCTGGACTTCTCGACCCGCCTGCAGCAGCACCTGAGCGCTGCCGGGCACGACGTCACCGACCACGGCCCGGTCGAGTACGACGCGCTCGACGACTACCCGGCTTTCTGCATCCGCGCGGCGCAGGCCGTGATCGCCGACCGGCGCGCGGGGGTCGAGGCCCTGGGCGTCGTCTTCGGCGGCTCGGGCAACGGAGAGCAGATCGCCGCGAACAAGGTGGCCGGCATCCGCGCGGCGCTGGTGTGGAACCGCTCGACCGCCGAGCTCGCCCGCGAGCACAACGATGCGAACGTCATCTCGATCGGCGCACGTCAGCACTCGTTCGAAGAGGTGACCGAGTTCATCGACCTCTTCATCGCCACGCCGTTCAGCGGCGACGAGCGCCACGTGCGGCGCATCGGGCAGATCGCCGACTTCGAGAACGACGGGTCGCTGCTGCCCGATCCCCGTCGAGGAGAGGTCGGCTCCGCCGACGGGCCCCGGGCCTGACATGCCCGAAGGGCATTCCGTCCACCGCATCGCGCGGCAGTTCGCACGCAACTTCACCGGCCGTCCCGTGCAGGCGTCCAGTCCGCAGGGGCGGTTCGCCGAGGGTGCGTCGGTCCTGAATGGCCGTGAGCTGATGCAGTCGGTCGCCGTCGGCAAGCAGATGTTCCTCGAGTTCGAGGACGCCGTCTGGCTGCGCGTGCACCTGGGACTCTACGGTGCGTGGGACTTCGCCGGCGAGATCATCGCCGACCCGACGATCGCCTCGGCGAACGGCCGCATGGGGCAGACCAATCAGCGCGGCACCGACCTTCCCGGCGACGGCGAGGCGATCTTCGACGATGCCGGCGAGAACTCGCTGACGTCGATCGGTGCACCGCGCAGGGCACGCGTGCACGTGCGGATGTCCGAGCAGACCAAGGGCCTCGCCGATGAGGGCGACGAGTGGCCACCGCCTGTCGTGGGGCAGGTGCGGCTGCGCCTGCTGAATGAGACGACCTGCGCGGACCTGCGCGGCCCGACCGCCTGCGTGCTGCAGAGCACCGACGAGATGCTCGCCACGATCGCGAAGCTCGGGCCCGACCCGCTGGTCGGCGATCCCGCTGAGGGCGAGGAGCGATTCGTCACGACCGTGCGCCGCAAGCCCACACCCATCGCGCTCCTGCTGATGGACCAGGCGGTCGTGAGCGGCATCGGCAACGTGTATCGCGCCGAGATGCTCTACCGCGCCCGGCTGAACCCCCACACGCCGGGCCGCGACGTGCCTGAGGAGATCGTGCGCGAGCTGTGGCGCGACTGGGTGCGGCTGCTGGCGATCGGCGTCGAGACCGGACAGATGATGACCATGGACGGTCTCACCGGTGATGCGTACCGCGCGGCGATGGCCAGCCGCGACGACCGGCACTGGGTGTACCACCGGGCCGGGCTGCCCTGCCGCGTGTGCGGTACCGAGATCGCCCTCGAGGAGATCGGCGCGCGCAAGCTGTACTGGTGCCCGTCCTGCCAGCGCTGACACGATCCTGTGAATAGGATGGCGGAGTCCACTCGCAACGATGCGTCAGGAGAGCACATTGGACTTGTCAGCAATCGAAGGCTTCCTCGGCTGGCTCAGCGGCATCATCTGGGGACCCTGGGTCCTGATCCCGCTGCTGCTCGGCACCGGCCTGTATCTCACGATCCGTCTCGGCGGCATCCAGTTCCTCCGTCTGGGCTCCGCGCTGCGGCTGGGTCTGTTCACCCGCCGCGACCCGGACTCCGATGGTGACATCTCACAGTTCCAGGCGCTGACGACAGCGCTGGCCGCCACCGTCGGCACCGGCAACATCGTCGGTGTGGCGACGGCCATCGGCATCGGCGGGCCCGGTGCACTGTTCTGGATGTGGGTCACCGGCCTGCTCGGCATGGCATCGAAGTACTCCGAGGCGTTCCTGGGCGTGCGCTTCCGCACCACCGACTCGGCCGGCGAGAAGAACGGCGGGCCTCAGTACTACCTCGAGCGGGGCATCCCGAACAGGTTCGGCAAGTTCCTCGCGATATTCTTCGCGATCGCCGCCGTCATCGCCTGCTTCGGCATCGGCAACATGACGCAGGGCAACTCGATCTCAGCGAACCTCGAGAACAGCTTCCACGTGCCCACCTGGGTGACCGGGATCATACTGACCGTCTTCGCCCTGCTGGTGCTGGTCGGCGGCATCAAGTCGATCGGTCGCGTGACGGCGGGTCTCGTGCCGGTGATGATCATCTTCTACGTACTCGGTGCGATCTACATCCTCGTCGCCAACATCGGCGGCGTGCCCGAGGCGTTCGCCCAGATCTTCACCGACGCCTTCACCGGCACGAGCGCTGTCGGCGGCTTCGCCGGTTCGGCGATCATCATCGCCGTGCAGTTCGGTGTGGCTCGCGGCATCTTCTCGAATGAGTCCGGCATGGGCTCGGCGGCAATCGCGGCGGCCGCGGCCAAGACCAGCCACCCGGTGCGCCAGGGACTGGTGTCGATGACGCAGACCTTCATCGACACGATCATCGTGGTCACCTGCACGGGGCTGGTGATCATCACCACCGGCGCGTGGAAGATGACCGATCCCGAGACGGGCGAGCAGATCAGTGCGGCACTGATGACGGGTGAGGCGTTCTCGCACGGCCTGCCGGGCGAGTGGGGTCACTACATCGTCACCATCGGTCTCGTCCTGTTCGCGGGCTCGACGATCCTCGGCTGGTCCTACTACGGCGAACGCAGCATCGAGCGCCTGCTCGGTCGTCGCGCGGTGATGCCCTTCCGCATCATCTTCTCGCTCGTCGTCTTCATCGGATGCACGGTGCAGCTCGGCGTGGTGTGGGCGTTCTCCGACGTGATGAACGGCCTGATGGCGCTGCCGAACCTCATCGGTCTGCTGGTGCTGTCGGGTCTGGTTGCGCGCGAGACGAAGAAGTACCTCGACAACGACCCGAAGCTGCGAGCGACCACCGAGGAGGTGCAGGCCTTCATGGCGGGCGATCCGGCGTACGAGAACTGGAAGACGCAGGCGATCAAGGTCGTCGGCAAGTAGTTCGACGCGACTCGGCAGGGTCGGGTCGGTCATAGGCTGGGATGGTGCGCCAGAACCCCAGTTTCGCGATGACCGACCCGACCGAGCTGCGCCGGGTGATCGAGCTCAATCCGTGGGCGACGCTCGTCAGCGACGCCGACGACGGACTGGTCGCCTCGCACTACGTCGTGCTGCTCGATGACGAGCGCGATGATCTCACCGTCGTCGGGCACGTCGGCCGACCGGATGATCTGATCCACGGGCTGGGGGAGCGCGAGCTGATGATCGCTTTCCAGGGCCCGCACGGCTACATCTCTCCCGGCTGGTACGGAGACGTCGCCGCGGTGCCGACCTGGAACTTCGTGTCGGTGCACCTGAGCGGTGTGCCCGAGATCCTCTCGGATGAGGAGAACCTGCGGGTGCTGGAGCGGATGGTCGATGTGTTCGAGAGCCGGATGCCCGATCCGCGGGGCATGTGGACGCTGCCCAACGATGAGGCGTTCGTGCGTCGACTGGCGGCGGGAACCGTCGGCTTCCGGCTCACGCCGACGAAGGTGGTCGCCAAGCGCAAGCTCAGCCAGAACAAGCCCCTCGAGACGGTTGAAAACGTGCTGACCCAGCTGGAAGGAACGGGCGCGCACGCGAGCGCCGAGCTCGCCGCCGAGATGCGCCGCGCGCACGAGGTGCGCCGGGAGCGTCAGGCATGACGGCGCGCGGAGAGCACGTCGACCTCGTCCGCGCCGTGCGCCTCAGCGGCGCCGCAGGGGTGCCGTTCGGCGACGACCCCGTGGATCTCGTGATCGATGGTGGCCGCATCGTCGACATCGCCCCCACCGGCGTGCTGCCCGCACGCGGCGTCGTGATCGAGGGTGGGGGATGCCGGGTGGTCAGCGGCCTGTGGGATCACCACGTGCACACGGTGCAGTGGGCGCTCGATGCGGAGCGTGTGCAGCTGGGGGAGGCCCGCAGCGCCGCAGAAGCCGTGGGACTGATGGCGGCGTCGGAGCCGATGCCGGACGGCCGCGTCGTCGGCGCCGGCATGCGCGACGCGCTGTGGCCCGATGAGGCGTCGCTGCGGCTTCTGGACGAGACCTGCGGCGGGCGCGCGACCTACCTGATCAACATGGATGTGCACAGCGTCTGGCTGAACTCGGCGGCGTTCCGTCGTGAGGGCTTCGCGCCGACGCCCGATGGGATGCTGCGCGAGGAGGATGCGTTCGAGATCTCGCGGCGGTTGAACACCGCCGACGACGCGATGGCGGATGCCGCCGTGCGCCGTGCCGGCGAACGGGCCGCGGCGCGGGGGATCACCGGCATCGTCGACTTCGAGATGGCGTGGAACGCGGCTGCGTGGCAGCGGCGGGCGGATGCCGGATTCGACGCGCACCGGGTGGAGTTCGCGTTCTACGCCGCGAACCTCGGGCGGGCGGTCGAAGAAGGCCTGCGCACGGGGGAGGTGCTGTCCGGCACGGGCGGGCTGGTGCAGGTCGGTGCGCTCAAGCTGATCACCGACGGCTCGCTCGGCACCCGCACGGCGGCGTGCTCGCACGCGTACGGCGATGACCCGGCGAACTTCGGCGTCTTCACCATCGAACCCGACGAGCTGCGTGACTTCCTCACCACGGCGACGGGCGCCGGCATCGAGGTGGCTGTGCATGCGATCGGCGATCGCGCGGTGGCATCCGCTCTCGACGCCTTCACGTACACCCAGGCGCGCGGCACGATCGAGCACGCCCAGCTGGTGCGGCATGCCGATCTGGCGCGCTTCGCGCGGCTGGGGGTGGTCGCGAGCGTGCAGCCAGGGCACGCCGTCGACGACCGTGACCTGGTCGGCGCGCTCTGGCAGCATCAGCAGGCGATCAGCCACCCCGTGGCGTCGCTGCTCGCGGCCGGCATCCCGGTGCGGTTCGGATCGGATGCCCCGGTGGCGCCGCTCGACCCGTGGCAGACGATCGCGGCGGCCGTGCACCGCACCGGTGACGACCGCGCCGCATGGCATCCCGAGGAACGTGTGCCGGTCGACGCGGCGCTGCGCGCCAGCAGCCGTGATGGATCCACCGATCTCGAGATCGGCGGCGTCGCCGACCTGGTGCTCTGCGGCGCCGATCCGCTGACCGCGGAGGGCGAGCAGCTGCGTCGGATGCCCGTGGCGGCGACCCTGCTCGGTGGGCGCCTCACACACGTGGCCTGAACGCGGCCCTTCGTCTCGTTGCGCTCGCTCAGGAACCGGGAGTTCCGGGTCCTGAGCGAGGCGGGCGTTCGGAGACGGCGGTTGTCAGGCCGCGATGTGCGAGATCAGGAACCAGCGGTCCTTCTCGAGGCCGCGCTGGATCTCGATGGCGACGTCCTGGCTGGTGAGGTCGACCTCGTCGAGGCCCTCCACAGCGGCCTTGATCTCGATCAGTGCGGCGTCGATGTCGGCGACGACGGCGCGGACGAGGTCGTCGGATGCCGCGAAACCGGCCGGCACCTGCGTGGTGGCGGACTTCGCCGCGACGGTGCTCACGCGTGCGTCGATCGGCAGGCCCAGGGCGACGATGCGCTCCGCGGCGGTGTCGGCGAAGTCCATGGCGTGAGCCACGACGGTGTCGAGGAACTCGTGCACGCCGATGAAGTTCGCTCCGCGCACGTGCCAGTGGGCCTGCTTGCCGTTGACCACGAGCGCCTGCATGCTGTGCACGATCGGCGAGAGGAACTGCGCTGCGGCCGCGGCGACAGTGGGGTCGACGGCGGTGGCGCGGATGGTCTTCGAATCGGTCATCGTGATCCTCCTGAGTGGGTTTCCGGTGTCCACTGAAGACAACGCTACTCAGCCTGGAGCATTCCGCAAGCAAGCCTAGGCAACGCTTACCGGCCCGTTCTGCCGCGGAATTCCGCGGTTCTGAGGGTAGTCTCACCTACATGAGCATCGCCGCGACAGCATCCATCCTCTCCCTCCCCGGCAAGACGCCCACGATCGCCTCGGACGCGTTCGTCGCCGACGGCGCGCGCATCATCGGCGACGTCACACTCGGTGCGAAAGCGAGTGCCTGGTACAACGCCGTGTTGAGGGCCGACTCGGACGCCATCATCGTGGGCGAGGGCAGCAATCTGCAGGACAACGTCTCGGTGCACGTCGACAGCGGGCATCCCGTCATCATCGGCCAGAACGTGTCGGTCGGGCACAACGCGGTCGTGCACGGCTGCACGATCGGTGACGACTCGCTGGTCGGCATGGGCGCAGTGGTGCTCAGCGGTGCCGTGATCGGCAGCGGATGCCTGATCGCCGGGGGAGCCGTCGTGCTCGGCGGCACCGAGGTGCCGGACGGCTCGCTGGTGGCGGGCGTGCCCGCGAAGGTGCGCCGCCCGCTGACCGAGGAGGAGCGCGACGGTCTGCGCCGCAACGCGGAGATCTATCTGGCGCACAGCGCGACCCACGCGGGTGCGATCGCACAGGACTGACCGCCGGCACCGCTAGGCTGGATGTTCTCGGGGCGGTGGCCAAGCTGGTGAAGGCAGTGGGCTCATAACCCAACGATCGCGGGTTCAAGTCCCGCCCGCCCCACCTAGAAAACACTGGCCACGCGGCCCATCCCGACCTTTGGATAACCGCCACCTGCCCACGTTTTGCCCACATCTGAATCCGACGAGAGGCCCCTCACCCCGCACTCGTGACGGGTGAGGGGCCGATCGCTGTGCCATAAGCTCTGGTCATGGCCGAACTGGACTACGCATACCTGGCTGACTACGCACAGATTGAGGGCGGGAAGATCTCAGCGCTTGGAGCGAGCTACACCCATGCCACGGTGCCGGCGTTCCCGATTCTGTGGTTGACCTCGATCGTCGGGCGAGTCCGCGTCGACGAGGGTGAGGATCCGGTCTCGGTGCGCATAGAGGTCCTCTCGCCCGGTGACTCCGTCCGAGTCAACTTCGAGAGTGTGCTCGAGCAGACTCCTGACGTTCGCCCTTACCGGGGTAAGGTCGGGCTACTGTTCGCGGCTACATTGCAGATGCCGGTCGCAACCAATGGACTGTGTACCTTCGATATCTATCTGAACGGCGAGCACGCGCGACGTCTTGCGTTCGAGATTGAGCTGGCTGAAGCGCAGTGAGGTACAAGCTGAAGTTCCACGCCCGCCAGCGGATGGCGCAACGTGGAATAACCGACGACGACATAGTGTCGGCACTCATGGATATCATCATGCAATATCCCGCGGAGCCAGGTTCGGTGTGTATCCTCGGGAATGTAGGGAGCCGGAAGCTTGCGATCTACGTGTCAGGTGTGATGCCGCCGACTGAGCCACTCGCGATCACGACAGTCGTATGGAGGGATGAGACATGACGAACCGCAAAGCACCATTCGAGGTGACGATCGATAACGATGCTGATGCCGCGTACATCTCGATGACGAATCGCAGCATCGCCCACTCGCATGAATTGGGCGGAGGGATCATCGTCGACGTCGATGACATGCGTGTCGTTGTTGGCATCGAGATCCTCGGACTCGAAACCAAGATCCCGTTCCAACGTCTCGTGGACGAGTTCCACGTCCACAGTGACGACATCGACATCCTCCGCACGATCCAGCCGACGATCGGCGGGTTCCTGATCCAGTTCTCCTCAGACGGCTCCAGCAACCACAAGCAGATGCAAGGCTCGCTCGTTTCAGCGAGCTGATGGATCGTCGCGCCACTGTAGCGACCGAGAGAAGTCCCGCACCCCACAAATCACGCTGGGGTGCGGGACTTCCTTCGTCGTGTCAGGCGGTGGCCCAGACCTTCGCGACGTCGGCAGCGACAGCGCGCTTGTGCAGGCGCTTCGCGACGTCGTCGAGATCATCGTCGAAGAGGTCGGCGTAGGTGTCGAGCGTCATCGCTGCGGACGCATGCCCGAGCATCCGCTGTACGGCCTTGACGTTCGCGCCCGAGCTGATCGCGAGCGACGCGGCAGTGTGGCGCAAATCGTGAGGGGTCAGCATCGGGAACGTCACCCCGGGGTGCTGCTCACCTCGGGCTCTCGCCTCAGCCGCCGCATCCGCTTCTGCAGAGCGGATCCTCATGATGGCTGACCGGAACCATCCGGTCGCGGTCTTCGGCGCTCGCAGGTAGTTCTTGCCGTCGCCGAAGAGAATCTGATCCGGTCCCTTGCCTTTGGTCGCAGCGAGCATCGCCGGCCGCAGAAACTTCGGGAACGGTACCGAGCGCGCCTCGTGCGTCTTCGGCGTGCCGATGTGGAACTCGGTCCGGACGAACACGGCATTCTCGGCGATGGTGGCTCGCCGGCGGAACAGGTCGACGTGCTTTACCTTCAGGCCGGTGGCTTCGCCCCACCGGAGGCCGGTGTATCCGAGGAAGAGTACGAGCTCGGGGTGGGTGCTGGCGGCTGCGAGGGCGTGCAGCTGCTCGTGGGTGAGGTAGACCCGGGGCTTCGGTGTCTTCCGTGGTGTCTTCGTCTTCGCGGCAGGGTTGCGTGGCAGGCGCCGGTTGTCGACGGCGACGTCGAGGATCCCTGAGAGGATGCCGAGCGCACGCTTCACCGTTGTCGCGGATCGGGACTCTGCGAGTCCTGTGACCCACTCCTGAATCTCGGCCGGCTGGATCTCGGCAACCGGCCTCAAGCCCCACACCGGTTTGACGTGCTTGCCCCAGCTCGAGTCGATCGCACTGTACGTCGATGGCTTGAGCGACGTCTTCTTGCCGGCGAGCCATCCGGCGGAAAGATCGAGGACGGTCGTGCGACCCAGTGCGGGGTCGATGTACTCGCCGGTCGCCTTGCTGACGGTCACCGACGCCAGGAACAGCTGCGCTTCCTTCTTCGTCTTGAACCCGCGCTTATCGGTCTGGGCCTTGTCAGGCTTGCGATACCGGACCCGGTACCGCTTCCCTGCGGCGGTCTCGTACGCCGTGATCGTGCCAGCCATCAGGCGGACTGCTCCTGTCCGCTGCTCTCGCGCTCAGCCAGTCGGCGGGCGAGCTCCGACAAGAGCGCCTGGGATGGAATGTTGCGAAGCGAAAGTTCATCGATCGGCAGTGTGGTTGCTGTGTCTTGAGCGGCGAGATGGCGAGCGTAGAGCGCGGATTCGTCGGAGTCATCGTCGGTCTCATCGGTCGGCGTTGAGTAGCCGGCCGCTTCGAGGACCTCTTCAGGTGGGAGTGACAAGGAGTTCGCGACGACCACCGTCAAACGGTAGGTCGGTCGCTCAATGCCATTGACCCACTTGCTGACCCGGTCCCGCTTGATCAACCCTTGCGACTCGCGCACCAGGTCTGCTTGTCGCCAGTCTCGCTGCTTGAGTTGCTGGCTGAGCCACAGCCCCCAGCGCTCAGCGTCATTCGTGGTCATGAGAACTAGTGTTGCGTGCACGCAACGAAAAGGCAACGCGGAAGATGTTGCGCGCAACAGACGCTGGATGTATGGTGAGCCCTGCACGGATGTATCGGGAACCAGACAAGGAGCGAGATGTTGCGTATTGAACCCGCGGTGCTCAACCGGATCGCAGCGGAGCACGGTTGGGTGCATGACCGAGGTCGGCTTGCAGGCACGAGCAGACGGTGCTGGCGCTGCTCAACACGTCAGGGTTCACGATCGCTTCGGTGTCGTCAGCGGTGTCCGTATACGTGGAGGGCGTGGACTTTTACGGCGGCAACCGAAATATGACGCTGGATCGACGTGACGGTGGGACCGTGGATTTCTACGCCCACCGGGTCGGCATGTTCCATGCCACGGGACCCACGAGTGGTCGCAGCGACAACCTTGTGGCTGCCGGGGCGCGTGATGTGTTCCTTCAGGAGTGCGCGGTGAAGTTTTCGAACAAGGATGGCGCGAACTACGCCCGATCGAACATCGCGTTCGTCGAAATGGAGTCGCCGCGCGTCATCGAGCTGGACTGTGACATGGGGCACAACGGCCTCGGCCAGTCCACCGACCTGTCCTGCAACGCCTCGACAGGCCACACCGGGGCCAAGATCATCCGAGTTGGCGGCACCTATCAGGACACGATGGGCGGTGTCGTCTGCGACGTGCACACAGACACACAGTCGATCAACGCGGGTATCACCGTCCGCGACTCCCAGACCGGCCTGAACGAGACACGCGGGTCGCTGATCTCCGCAGGGCAGGGGGTCGAATCCTGGGTGTTCGGCGGCAACGCCTACCAGGGCGGAACCGTCGACGTCTACGCCGAAGCGGACTCAGCCGTGCGCGGGGCCGGGCTGTGGCACTTCACCGACGGTGGACCGGGCACACTCGACCTCGACCTGATCGTCTAGCTGAGTAACACCATCAGAAGACCCCCACTCTCCTCCGGAGGTGGGGGTCTTCACGGCTTTCCGAGTCAGCTGCGCTCACCCTCTTATGCCAGGGGTTACCGTGCGCCTGACAGCGTCGAATGCGACGGGGCCCGGAACCGGTGCCGGCCGACCTCGACAGCATCCGGTGCGCCGATCTCCATCAGCGCGGCGACAAGGCCGGCGGTGTGCGGGTCGGTCTCGTTGAACCCTGCCCACCTTCCCGCCTCGGCCGCGAGCAGGTCGGTGTGCGGGCCTGCAAGCTGCTGCAGCTCGGCGATCACCGGACCAGGGTCTTGGGTATACCGGTGCCGGCTCATCGTCGCCGCGAGCTCCACGGACAGCATCGTGAGCGGGTCGAGCGGGTGGGATGGCATGTCGTCACGGTACGCCGAGTCGCCGACGCTTTGACTACGCGCCAGGGGCCGCAACACTCGAAAGGACGCTCACGACCCCCGCCGCAGTATTCAGCACTAGTCCAAGTCCTAGGCACGTCACTCCACGTATGCGTTGCCACGTGTTATCAGGGATCTGGAAATACGGCCTGCCCCCTCGGTCTACTCCCACGCCGTCTCGACTCGTGTAGACGATGCCGAGAACGTTCACGACCAGTGAGGCGATGAGGAGTATGAGGATGAGGATCAGGATCATGTACCTCAACTTAGCGTCGTCACCTGCTGCGTGCGTGCCCACATTTTGCCCACATTTGCACCGTCATGGGCCGTCAATCGTGCCGATTAGCGTCGATCCTGCCGCGTAATTCCGGGGGAGGGGCGCCGTGACGTGGCTTTGGAAGGGGCTCATAACCCAACGATCGCGGGTTCAAGTCCCGCCCGCCCCACCACATCCTCCGTAGCATCCCGGTCTCGACGAAGGCAAGGCTGCGCCGGAACGTGCACCGACGCGTCACACTAAGAGCATGGGGACGAACAGCGCCGGTGAGACAGCACGACCGCCAGGCGGAGCCGGACGCCGCGAGGCGACCGTGCTGATCGTGCGTCGGGTCGCCCGCGGGTTCTTCCGCGTCTCAGCGCCGGATGCCGCCGCGGGGCAGACCTTCTACGCGGTGCTGAGCATCATCCCCACCCTCATCGCCGCCTTCTCATTGATCGGCCTGATCGGCGACAAGCGCGACGGCGTGCGCGCTGTGCTCGACGTCGCGAAGGAGGTGGTCGCGCCCGACGTGCTCGACGGCATCACCGATCCGATCGAGCAGGTCGCATCCCTCGCCGGATCAGGCTGGGTGCTGATCGCCTCGCTGGCCGTCGCACTGTGGTCGGTCGCGCGTTACGTCACCGCACTCGGCCGCGCGATCAACCGCATCTACGGTGTAGCCGAGGGGCGCATGCTGTGGAAAGCGAAGCCTGTGCACCTGCTGGTCACGCTGGCCGTCTTCGCACTCGCGTCGATCGCGTCGATCGTGGCGGCCCTCAGCTGGCCACTCGCGCAGTCGCTCGGCCGTGCGATCGGAGCCGGTGACCTCACGCTGCAGATCTGGCGCATCGCCCGCTGGCCGGTGCTCGTGCTGCTGGTGATCCTGGTGGTCGCCATCCTGTACTACTTCGCTCCCAACATCGCACATCCGCACTTCCGTCTCGTCAGTGTGGGCGCCGTCGTCGCCGTGGGCATCTTCGCCGCAGCATCCGCCGGCTTCGGCTTCTACGTGAGCGATCTCGCGGACTACGACCGCATCTACGGGTCGTTCGCCGGGATCATGATCTTTCTGCTGTGGCTGTGGATCGGCAACATGGCGCTGCTGATCGGCGCGCTGTTCGACGCCGAGCTCGAGCGGGTCCGCGAGCTGCGCAAGGGTATCCCGGCGGAGCGCGACCTGCAGGTGGAGCTGCGCGACACCGAGCGCATGGAGCGGGCCGCCGCGAACGATGCGGCCGACGAGCGCAGGGCGCGTCGGGTGCGGCGCTCGCGTCGCTGACAGGACGCGCCCGCATCGGCAACCCCCTTTCACCGGGGCGCCGTCATCGGGCAGTCTCGAGGTACCGGATCCCACGTACGAGGAGGAACTGATGAGCAGCCCACAGCACGATCGCACGGTGGAGGTGCCAGAGGCCGATGCTCTGGAGCAGGAGCGCGAACTGGTCGCGGAACCTCAGGATCCGGAGCGCAGCACCACCGAGCCGATGGCGGACGGGGTCGAGGCAGACCCGGCGGATGTCGCCGAGCAGGCGATCGAGGTGCCCGACGACGACGGCGAGCGCGACGAACCAGGAGAATGATCGTTCAGCGCACCGCGCGACCGTCGGCGACGTCGATCAGGCGCTCCAGCACGGGGCCGGCACGCAGCCCGTTGTGCTCGTGCTCGCTGGTGACCCAGGGCAGCACGCCGGGCAGCAGCCGCGCTGTCTCCATCGAGAACTCGTACGGCACGTATACGTCGTTGACATAGACGGCGGCGGCGCCCGTGATACCCGACGCAGTGATCGCCTCGGAGTCATAGATCTTCGGCCACTCGTGCTCGGCGAGCAGCATCGCGACCTCGCGCCAGGGCCGGAAGGCCGGCACCGTCTCGGTCCATGAGCTGTGGATGTGCTCGCCGGTGAACAGCGTGGGGTCGTCGGCGAACGCCTTCGGCGTCATGCGCTCAGCGGACCAGCGGGTCGCGTGGCCAGAGGCGTAGCTGGATTCATGGAACACGAAGTACAGCGGATTGCGGCCGCCGTAGGGCATGGCGGCCGCGAGGTCGTAGCGGAAGGCGTTCGACGCCGGATCGAGCTCGAGCAGCGACCACAGGGTCTGCCACCCGTCGTTCGTGCCGAGCGCCGACCCGATCGAGCGCAGCCGGGAGACCGAGACAACCTCGCCGTCGGGCAGGGTGATCTCGCCCGCGGCCGCGAGGTCGACCAGACGTCGCATGCGCTCGCGGTGCTCGGGGAAGCGCCGGTAGTAGCGCTCGGACGCGTCCTGCATCTTGTCGTAGCAGAGCGCGTACACCTCATCGGGGTGCCGATCGACGGTGCTGAGACCGCCGGTGATGAACACACGATCCAGCGAGCCGGCGTCGGTCGAGAGATAGGCCAGCGTCGTGAACCCACCGAAGGACTGACCGAGCAGACTCCAGCGCTCGATGCCCAGCGCCGTCCGCAGCGCCTCGGCGTCGCGCACGATCGAGTCGGCGCGCAGGTGCGTCAGATACTCGGCCGCAGCTTCAGCTCCCCGCTCCAGCAGGTCGTCGCCGACCGGCGTCGAGTGCCCGGTGCCGCGCTGGTCGAGCATGACGACGCGGTAGTGCTCGAGAGCGGCGTCGAGCCACAGAGGTGAGGTGGGCGCATGAAACGCGCGCGGCGCCTCGTGCCCTGGCCCGCCCTGCAGGAACACCAGGTGGGGCAGATCCTCTCCGCCGGGGCGCGCCACGACCGTGGCGAAGACCTCGATCGTGCGGTCATCGGCGGCATCCGACCACACCAGCGGCACCGTCAGGCGATGCTCGACCACGGTGAGGTCCTGCAGCTGGCGGGTCGTCGTCCTGAGATCCATCGTCATCACATCACGTTCCCGATGTAGGAGTACTTCACGAACACCTCGGCGGCTATGCCGGATTCCTCCAGCACCCCTTGAAGTGCGGTCATCATGTAGTTCGAGTCCCAGCCCATGTAGAGGAAGTGCGACGCATCCAGCGCGTCCCAGTGACCCTTCCAGGCCATCTCGTCGTAGATCGGTCCACCGTGCTTCGCGCTGTACGAGAGCGCAGCGGCACGGTCGTCGGTCCACGCGCGACGGAAGATGCGATTGAACAGCGCCTTGACGTCCTTGATCTCCCAGTGCTCGCCGCGGTACTCGCAGTAGTCGAACTCGCGTTCCCAACCGGCGGGCCAGCCGCGGCGACGCACCGCGTCGAGTACGGGTGTCAGGCCGTCGTCATCGATCTCCGGCAGCGCCGGTCGTGCCCAGATGCGGACGAACTCCGACGTCAGTCGCGCGGCGCGCTCCGAGATCGCCGCCGTGTTCCACACCTCGACGTCGGCGATCGCCCGGGTCGCGTCGATCGCACTGCGCGCGTACGCGTCGTCGCGCTTGACGGGGAAGGATGCGCCGAACACCCGCTCGGTCAACGCGGGTTCGAGCAGCGTCAGGTTTCCGAGGGTGGGAGCGAGCGCGCGGTGACTGTTCTGCTCATCCTCGCTGTACTCCTTCCACGGACGCACGCCGTCGCCGCTCCAGCCCGTGGCGGGCACCATCGGCACGATGTTCTCGACGTCGAAGGCCGACGTGTCGTCGACCTGCTCGATGCGGCCGAGCACGTAGGCCGCATGGGGGAGCTCGACGTACTTGAGCACAGCACTGACGCGCTCGTCCGACGGGGTGATCCTGGCGATCGCGCGCATCAGCTCATCGCGACCCGTCTGGCGTGCCCGACACAGCCGGGCGATCAGGCGGTCGGTCGGCAGACCGACGACGGCGCGGCGTAGGAACAGCGCCTGCGCCCATTCCAGCACCTCGATCAGCTCATCTCGGCCGACGACGCCTCGCCGGTAGTCGCCGTAGGCGCTCATCACCAGAGGGTAGGTCGCGCGGCCGAAGGTGTTCGCGTACTCCAGCTGACGCCGAATCCCGGCATCCGACTCTCCGGCGGGGTCGAGGAGGATGCCGTAGATCTCGGCGTACTCGCGCCAGACGTCCGCATCGACGCGCAGCTTGTCGGCATCCAGCCGCGGGAACGAGCCGCGGAACGCGGCGTACACGCCGTGCTCGCCCGAGACGTCGATCTCGCGTCCGAGCGTCATGACCAGGTAGTGGCGCCAGAACGCGCCGATGCTCTCACCGGTGGCGCGCTCGATCGGCAGCCAGAACTGCTCCTCGACGCTCAGCTGCTCGGCGTGCGAGAGCCCCATCAGGATGTAGTTGTGGATCAGCTCGTGATCGCGCAGCGGCTGACCGGTGGAGTTCAGACTCTCGAAGATCTGCTGGGCGTTCGCCGCGGCGCCCAGGGTGATCGACACGTGCTCGAGCTTCTGCAGACCGCGCCAGATCGAGGCCGCCTCGTCGGCGTGCACCTGGCTGCGGAAGAACGCGTAGTTGTCGTCGAAGCGCGACTCGCGGTCGGCCTCGTCGCGACGATCCAGCACCACCGACTCGTACAGGTCCGCCCACGCGTGGTGCGGGCGGAGCTTGGTGCGGGTGGGGTCGTCGGCGCGCACCAGCACGCGCTCGAGCTCGGATGCCATCGCCGGGTCGCTCTCGCGCACGGCGTGGTGCAGCGCCGCGATGAGCAGCATGATCGTCGTGATGCGCTGCTGGCCGTCAATCAGGATCAGATCGCCGCCATCCGCGTCCTGTCCGGAGAGGATCGAGCCGATGAAGTGGCGATGCGCGGCGTCTTCACCGGCGACCGCGCGCACATCGGAGAGCAGCTTCTCGCAGCCGCCGATGTCCCAGCGGTACTGACGCTGATACACCGGGACGACGATGTTCGTCATCGGATCGGCGAGCCATTCGATGGTGCCGGTTGCGGTCGCTTCGACGTTGGTCGCCATTGCCATCACTGCGTGATTCCTCCGTGCGGCGGGAAGACGGGTTCCGCCGGGACGAGTCTAGCCGCGGCCCGATTTTCTCCGGTGGGTGACGGGGGAGTGTTCAGGACGCGGAGGTAGGCTTACCTAAGTAGGGCCTGTTAAAACGTGCTGGCCCGCTACGAAAGGACATGACTCGGATCATGGGATACATCAAGTCCGCAGCCCTTGAGGACAAGGGTTTCGTCATCCTCGACAGCTATGGCGGGGAAATGGACCCCAAGGAATGGCTCGACATCGAGTACGTCGACTGGAAGTCCTCGGGTGACACCCGCTTCTCGCCGCTCGCCTCGGCGAAGGGTGAGATCGAATGCAACGGCTTCTGGAACCACAAGCCGCCGCGCACCGACAAGGACGGCGTCTGGATCGACTCGCAGACCGCCATCGCCCCGACGCTCACCGCGCGCGCCAAGGAGCCGGGTGCCAACGTCGGTCGCTGCCGGGTCATCGAGCTGCAGCCCACCCCGTACGGCGAGTGCCTGTACAACCTGCACCAGGATGACAACAACCGCCTCAACCCCGACGGCACCGGGTGGGTCGTGCGCGGCTTCTTCAACCTCACCGACGACAAGGACAGCTACTTCGTGCTGCGGGAGAACCGCACCGACCCGAGCATCGAGTACCGCATCGCGCTTCCCGCGGGTGCGCAGCTCATCGTCGACACCCAGCGTCTGTGGCACGCCACCACGCACAACGGCACCGAGCCGCGCTACTGCCTGATCACCTCGTGGGAGTCGGGTCCTGAGCTCGACGCCTACATCGAGAAGTACAACGGCACCGACCAGCACGAGCAGGTCGAGGTGCCGCAGGACGTGCTCGAGGCCGGCTACGCCGAGCAGGCCCGCAAGGATGCCGCGCGCGCCGCCTACTACGCCGCGAAGGGCCAGCAGGCGAAGCTCGCCATGAGCGAGGCCTGAGTCCCACTCGACCATCGCTGCGACGGCCCCGATCCTCGGATCGGGGCCGTCGTCTTGTTTCCCGGCCGATTCTCCGGCCCGCCGGGTGCAGTCGATCACTAGGCTCGGAGTGAGTACAGCCTCGTTCGGAGCGCGGTGCACGCGCGACGACGCTGTTCACCGAGGAGGACGCCATGAGAGCAGTGCGATTTGCCGCAGGTCGTGCGTCGTCAGGGCCGCATCACGGTCGTCGGCGTCGCCGGCGGTCCCACCCAATGGGATTTCTTCTCCAACCCGTACGAGGCCGAGCTGACCAACACGTACTGGGGCACCATCGAGGAGCTGCACGAGGTCGCGGCGCTGTACCGCAACGGGCAGATCACGCCGAGCGTGTCGCGGTACACGATGGACGAGGCGCTGCAGGCGTACCACGACCTGCACGACGGCAAGCTCTCCGGGCGCGCCGTCGTGACACCGCACAGCTGAGCCGCCCAGTTCCGCGGGAATCACACGCTTGTGATTCCCGCGGAACTGGGCGATAATCGCCGTACAACCACATAGTTCGCCGAAGCTCCGGATCAGGTCGTAGGGGAAGACGTACCTGATGAAACGGAGAGATCATGGCGACGGGATACGCACGCGGAGTGGTGTACATCCACTCCGCTCCTCGCGCGCTCTGCCCGCACCTCGAATGGGCGGTAGGACGCGCTATCGGTCGTGCCGTCAGCTTCGACTGGAGCGACCAGCCCGTGCAGCAGGGCACGCGCCGCGCGGAGTTCTACTGGGACGGCCCGGTCGGCACCGGTGCCGCTCTGGCTACTGCGATCCGCGGCTGGGAGCATCTGCGCTTCGAGGTCTCCGAGGACCCGACGCCCGGATCCGAGGGCGGCCGCTGGCTGCACACGCCGGATCTCGGCATCCACTACGCGCAGACCGACTCCGCCGGCAACATCGTGATCGGCGAGGACCGCATCCGCTACGCCATGGAGATCGCGGCCGGTAGCGCGGCCGAACTGCAGCGCGAGCTCGACGTCGCGCTCGGCTCGGCCTGGGATGAGGAGCTCGAGCCGTTCCGGCACGCGAGCGACGATGCCCGCGTCGTGTGGCTCCACAAAGTTGGTTAGCCGCTGCGCTGTTGGGTTGGTCAGGCCGGATGAGACTTGCGGGGGAGGCGTGAGTAACGGAAGCCGGTGAGCATCTCCCGGAGACCGAGAAAGCGAATCCTCCGCAAAACGACCGACGGCCCCTGCGGGGAAGCAGGGGCCGTCAGTCGTCTCGACTCAGATCACCGCAGCCTGCTTCAGCGCACGGTCGGGAACCGAGGCCCCGGTCCTGAGATCGTCCCAGGCGCTCCGCAGGCGCGACATGGCCTCCGCGGTGCGCTCGGGGGTGAGCGTGATCGGAAGCCGCAGCCGGCGCTCGAGGACACCGCCCACCGTGAACCGAGGGCCCGGCGGCACGATCAGTCCGTGATCCCTGGCGGCGAGCGCGAGTCGGGTGGACAGCGGCGCACCGAGATCGACCCACGCCGAGAGCCCTCCAGGAGTCGGCGGCATATGCAGACCCGGCAGCCCGTCAAGCCCGGCTGAGACGGCTTCCCGCCCGGCGTGCAACCGGGCCCGCACGTGCGAGGTCAGCGCAGGCATGTCGGCGAGCAGCTCGACGGCGATGCACTGTTCCAGCAGGGCTGTGCCCAGTTCGAATGACGGCCGCACCGCGAGCAGCCGACGGATCAGATCTCGTTCCGCCCGAATCCAGCCGAGCCTCATTCCGCCCCACGCGATCTTCGACATCGACCCGATCGTGATGACGTGCGGGCCGAAGGCGCTCAGGGGCGTCGGTGTCCAGCCGCGATCGATGTCGAGCTCGGCGGTGGTCTCATCGATGATCAGGTGCGTTCCCGCGTTGCGCGCCGTCGCGGCGATCCGGTCGCGCACGTGCTCGGGCAGGGTGGCGCCGGTGGGGTTGTGGAAGTCCGGGATCAGATACGCGACATGCGGGCGGACCTTCAGCAGCACGTCCATGAGGTGGACGGCGTCCCAGCCGTCGACGTCCACGGGAGTGGGCACGATCCGGTAGCCGTGCAGGTGCAGCGAATCCATCGCGTGCGGAAAGGTCGGCTGCTCCACCAGGGCTCGCTCGCCCCGCCTGCCGATGGTGGTGAGGATCAGATTCAGGGCGTTGAGCGCGCCGGAGGTGATGATGATCTCGTCGGGGGAGGTGGGCAGGCTGCGCTGGATGAAGCGCTGTGCGACCGCATCCCTCAGCTCCGGCAGGCCCTGCAGCGAGTATCCGCTGGTGCCGCGCAGGGCGGCCAGGCGCGGCAGTGAGCGCACTGTCGCGTCGTACAGGCCGGGAGTGGAGTCCATCGAGGCGATCGACAGGTCGATCGCGGAGACGTCGTCGGATGCCGTGGGCGGGACGTATGCGTTGGGCAGCGCGACTCGAGTGCCGCCGCCGTGAAGTCGACTGACGTATCCGTCGGCTTCGAGCAGATCGTAGGCCCGGGTCACTGTGGATCGGGAGCGGCGCAGCTCGAACGCCAGCGCGCGCTCGCTCGGCAGCCGTTCGCCGACGGTCATCCGTCCGTCGAGGATCACGGCGCGGATCTGCTCGGACAGCGCGATTGCGCTCGCTCCGGAGACGTTCTCCGCACCGAGCTGCTCGACGAGTCGTGAGGCCATGAGTCCAGGATGCCGCAGAGTGGACTGACATCATAAGACCACTTTCCCTGAAGTGGCCTCCGTTTCACCGCCGACGACGCGTCCACGATGGGGGCATGCGACTTCGATCCGTCTTCCTTCCGATCTCCGCGACGGGTCCGAGGGACTTCCTCGGGCGCTTCGTGCAGCTGCTGATCGGACTGTTCCTGTTCGGTGCCGGCATGGCGCTGATGGTGCGCGCCGGGATCGGCGTCGCGCCATGGGATGTGCTCGCTGTCGGACTGGTGGCGACCACGGGACTCGGCTTCGGGCTGGTCACCTGCCTCGTCGCCGCCGTCGTTCTGCTGCTGTGGATCCCGCTGCGTCAGCGCGTGGGCCTCGGAACCCTGCTCAACGCGGTGATCGTCGGCCCCAGCGCCGATGTCACGCTCGCCCTCGTTCCCGCAGCCGGTACGCCGTGGATCGGCGCTCCGATGTTCTTCGCGGGGCTCGTCCTGCTGGCCTTCGCCACCGGTCTCTACATCTCGGCCGACTTCGGCCCGGGACCGCGGGACGGACTGATGACGGGACTCGTCGCACGAACCGGCAAGCCGGTCTGGCTGGTGCGCACAGCCCTCGAGGGAAGCGTGCTCGTCATCGGGTTCCTGCTCGGCGGTCCGGTCGGCGTCGGAACGGTGCTGTTCGCGTTCGGCGTCGGCCCGCTCATCGGCTGGTTCCTCGCGGCTTTCGCACGCCGCCGTGCGTCGCGTGCGCTCGCGACGGCGTCTTCGACGGGTGGATCGACAGAGACGGAGGGCCTCCGGATCTGATCCGGAAGCCCCCGTCGCGACTCTCACTCAGGCGCTGCGGAACGCCACCACGGCGTTGTGGCCGCCGAAGCCGAACGAGTTGCTGATGGCCAGCAGGTCGCCGTCGCCCAGGGGCTGAGGCTCTCCCGACAGGCGGAACGGCACAGCGGGATCGGGCTCGGTCATGTTGATCGTCGGCGGCGCGACGCGGTCGCGCAGAGCGAGCACGGTGTAAACCGCCTCGAGCGCGCCCGTTCCACCGAGCAGGTGGCCCGTCGACGCCTTTGTCGCCGACACCGGGATATCGTCGATGCGAGCGCCGAAGACGCGCTTGAGCGCCTCGTACTCGTTGGGATCGCCGACCGGAGTGGAGGTGGCGTGCGCGTTGATGTGCGACACCTCATCGGGCGATGCCCCCGCCTGTGCGAGCGCCTGCTCGACGGCCCGTGCTGCGCCGGCGCCCTCGGGGTCGTTGCCGGTGATGTGGTACGAGTCGGCGGTCACCCCGCCGCCGACGAGGTACGCGTAGATCTTCGCCCCGCGTGCCTTGGCGTGCTCTTCGGTCTCGAGAACCATCGCGGCACCGCCCTCGCCCATGACGAAGCCGTCGCGGTCGATGGCACCGGGGCGGGATGCGCCGGCCGGGTCGTCGTTTCGTCGCGAGAGGGCCTGCGCCGAGGCGAAGGATGCCATGGTGATCGGGTGGATCGCCGACTCGGCGCCACCGGCGATGACGACGTCGGCGAGCCCGTCCTGCAGGTGCTCGTAGGCGTTGGCGATCGACTCGGTGCTGGAGGCGCAGGCGCTCACCACCGTGCGGGCGAACGCCTTGGCCTTGAAGTGCAGCGACAGGTTGCCGGCGCCGGCGTTCGGCATCAGCATCGGCACCGTCAACGGCATGACCCGGCGCGGACCGCGCTCGCGCAGTGTGTCCCAGGCATCCAGCAGCGTCCACACGCCGCCGATTCCGGTGGCCCAGTCGACACCGAGGCGCTCCGGGGCGACCTCGGGTGCTCCGGCGTCCTCCCACGCCTCGCGTGCGGCGATCAGGGCGAACTGCGTCGAGGGGTCGAGCCGCTTCGCCTCGTGGCGGGGCAGCACCTCCTCGGGGCGGACGGTGGCCTCTGCGGCGAACGTCACCGGGATCTCGTACTTCGAGATCCACTCGTGGGTCAGCGTGCGCGCCCCCGGCTTGCCGGCGAGCAGGTTCGTCCAGTTCTCCGGTGCCGTGCCGCCCAGAGCGGACGTGGCGCCGATGCCGGTGACGACGATGCGCTTGGTCATGGATGGTCCTTCGTGAGGAGAGTGGGTTCAGGGAAGGAGGATGCCACGCCCCGCGGTCCGCGGGGGTGGCATCCGCGGGTTCTTACTCCTGGCCGGCGACGATGAAGTTCACGGCGTCGGCGACGGTCTTGAGATTCTTGACCTCGTCGTCGGGGATGGTGACGCCGAACTTCTCCTCGGCGTTGACGACGATCGTCATCATCGAGATCGAGTCGATGTCGAGGTCGTCGGTGAACGACTTCTCCATCGCGACCTCGGATGCGTCGATGCCGGTCTCGTCGGTGACCAGTTCAGCGAGGCCCGCGAGGACCTCGTCGTTGGTGAGAGCCATGTTGTTTCCTCTTTCTCGGAGTGGTTTCGAACCGGTGAACAGTCTAGGGAACCGGTGCCCCCGCTCAGGGGAGCACCACCACCTGCGCGCCGAAGACGAGCCCGGCGCCGAAGCCGATCTGCAGCGCCAGACCACCGCTGAGCTCGGGGTGCTCTTCGAGCAGCCGGTGGGTGGCCAGGGGGATCGAGGCCGCCGAGGTGTTGCCGGTGGTCTCGATGTCGCGGGCGATGACGGTGGACTCGGGCAGCTTCAGCTGCTTGGCGAACTCCTCGATGATGCGCATGTTCGCCTGGTGGGGGATGAAGGCGGCGAGATCGGATGCCTCGATGCCGGCCTTCTCGAGCGCTTCGCGCGCGACCTTCGCCATGTCCCAGACGGCCCAGCGGAACACCCGCGGGCCCTCCTGCCGCAAGGTCGGCCAGGGGGCATTCCCATCGCGGAAGTCGACGAGCGTGTGGTTCATGCCGACCAGGTCGGACTTGGAGCCGTCCGACCCCCAGACGGTGGCGGAGATGCCGGGCGTCTCGCTCGGCCCGATGACCACGGCGCCCGCGCCGTCGCCGAGCAGGAACGAGATGCTGCGGTCGGTCGGGTCGACGACGTCGGAGAGCTTCTCGGCGCCGATCACGACGGCATGGCGCGCAGCGCCGGCCCGGATGAGGGCATCCGCCTGCGCCACGGCGTAGGCATATCCGGCGCATGCCGCATTCATGTCATAGGCGGCGGCCGGGTTCGCGCCGACCCGGTCGGCGACGATGGCCGCGACAGACGGCGTCTGCTTCGGGTTGCTGATCGTGGCCACGATGACCAGATCGATCTCCTCGGGGGCGACCCCGGAGCGCTCGATCGCCTCAGCGGCGGCCGCCGTCGACAGCTCGATGGCCGTCGTCTCGGGAACCGCGCGCGCGCGGGTGACGATGCCCGTGCGCTGGCGGATCCACTCGTCGCTGGAATCGATCGGGCCGACGAGGTCGTCGTTGGGCACGGCGTTCTCGCCGCGCGCCGCACCCACCGAGTAGATGCGGGTGTACGCGGGACCCGAGGCCTGCTTCAACTGGCTCATGCGGCTGCTCCGTTCAGCAGCTCCACGGCTGCGTCGAGGTCGTCGGGGGTCTTCACTGCCACGTTCGGCACGCCGCGGAGTCCGCGCTTCGCCAGTCCGACGAGCGCGCCGGCGGGGGCGACCTCGATGAAGCCCGCGATTCCGGCGGTGGTGAACGATTCCATGCAGAGGTCCCAGCGCACCGGGGAGGACACCTGCGTGACGATGCGGTCGAGGGCGTCCTGCCCGGACGTGACGGTCGCGCCGTCGCGGTTCGACCACAGTGGGATGCTCGCATCGCTCGGGGTGACTTCTGCCACTGCGGTGCGCAGGGTGTCCACGGCCGATGCCATGTACGAGGTGTGGAACGCCCCCGCGACCTGAAGAGGCATGACCCGCACTCCGCGGGGCGCGCTCTCCGCGAGCGCTGCGAGGGCCGGGAGGGCTCCGGCGGCGACGATCTGACCGGCGACGTTGTAGTTCGCGGGGGTGAGCTCGAGGTCCGCCAGGAGGCCGAGCACCTGCTCGGGGTCGCCACCGAGCACGGCGCTCATGCCGGTGGCCGTCTGCGCGGCAGCATCCGCCATCGCACGACCACGGACGCCGACCAGGCGCATCGCATCGACGGCGGCAAGCACCTCGGCGCCGACGAGGGCGGCCAGCTCGCCGACCGAGTGGCCTGCGACGCCGTCCGGACGACGCGCCCGCAGTGTCAGCTGGCCGGCGGCGACCAGCGACGCCGCGACGATCAGCGGCTGGGCGATGCGGGTGTCGCGGATCGTGTCAGCATCCGACTCGGTGCCGTGCGCGATCAGATCGACCTCGGCGGCCTCCGAGTATGCGGCGAGCTCGTCGGCGACACCGTCGAGCTCGAGCCAGGGTGCGAGGAAGCCAGGGGTCTGTGAGCCCTGTCCAGGGCAGGCGACGACAATCACCTGTCCAGTCTGCCAACGAATCCCGCAATGCGGTGGATGAACCATCACAAGAATCGACGCATCGATTGTGCGTGGCGTACAGCGGGGTGGCGGGGATGCGTCGTCAGCGACGCCGGGCAGCCGGGCGCCGACGCGCGGGATCGACGGCGCCTATCGAGCCCAGGATCAGCGCGGTCTGCAGGATCAGCGCCTCGCGCGGCCCCGTGGCATCCCAGCCGATCACCTCGGTCACGCGCTTGAGGCGATACCGGACCGTGTTCGGATGCACGAACAGCTCGCGGGCCGTCGCCTCGAGCGAACGTCCGTTGTCGAGATAGCTCCACAGCGTGGTCACCAGATCGGGGGAGTGCGCCTGCAGCGGACGGAAGATCCGCTCGATCAGCGTCTGCTTCGCCAGCGTGTCGCCCGCGAGTGCCCGCTCGGGCAGCAGATCATCGGCCTCGACCGGCCGCGGAGCGCCCCGCCATGCGCGTGCCACCGCGAATCCCGCCAGCGCCGCGCGCGCACTCTGTCCGGCATCGACCAGCGCCGCCACCGGCGGGCCGAGCACGACGTATCCCGGCCCGAACGACGGCTCCAGACGCTGCGCGATCTCGCTGAACGGCAGCTCGTCCTCGATGACCTCCTTGCCGGGCACACGCGCCCGGCCGATCACGAGCACCAGACGAGACCCCTGCACGCCGATCAGCACGTCGACCGACAGGCGACGCGCCGTGCGGCGCACCAGGTCGACGTCGAATTGCGGGGGCGTCGTGCCCACGATGACGCAGACCTCGCCGTGCCCGTGCCAGCCGAGCGCGGCGATGCGGCTGGGCAGCTCCTCATCGGCCTCGCCCGTGAGGATCGAGTCGACGACGAGTGCCTCCAGGCGGGCATCCCACAGTCCGCGGGCCTCGGCGGCGCGCGCGTACACATCCGCCGAGGCGAAGGCCACGTCGCGCGAGTACAGCAGGATCGCCTCGCGCAGGTCCTCACCGCGGCCCGCGACGCGCTCCTCGGTGACCTCGACCGTCACCCGGATCAGCTGCAGCGTCTGCTGCAGGCTGACGCTGCGCAGCAGCTCACGCGGTGCGGCGGCGAAGATGTCGGCGGCGATCCACGGGGTCGACGTCGGGTCCTCGTACCACTGGATGAACGAGGTGATGCCGGCCTGCGCCACCAGCCCGACCGCAGAGCGGCGGGCCGGTGGCATGTCGGCGTACCAGGGAAGCGTGTCCTCGAGCCGCTTGATGGTGACCGTGGCGATATCGCCTGAGATCTTGCGCAACCAGGCGAGCGTGGCGGCCTTGTCCATGGCCGGCTTCGAGGATCCGGTCACAGGCTCAGCTCTCGCCGCCCGCGTTCCCGCTGGTGCCCGCATTCACGTCGGAGAGGCTGTACTTCTGGATCGCCTGCCCGACCTGTGCGCGGTCGATCTTGCCGTCGTCGGCCAGCGCCTGCAGCGCGCGCACCACCATCGACGGGCCGTCGATCTTGAAGTAGCGGCGAGCAGCGGCGCGCGTGTCCGAGAAGCCGAAGTCGTCGGCGCCCAGCGTGTAGTACCGGTTCGGCACCCACGGACGGATCTGATCCTGCACGGCGTGCATGAAGTCGCTGACCGCGATCACCGGACCCTCGGCGCCCTGCAGCTTCTGCGTCAGGTACGCGGTGCGCGGCTCGGCGTCGGGGTTCAGGAAGTTGTGCTCGTCTGCGGCCAGACCGTCGCGGCGCAGCTCGCCCCACGAGGTGACCGACCAGACATCGGCGACGACGCCCCAGTCCTGCTTCAGCAGCTGCTGCGCCTCGAGCGCCCAGGGCACGCCGACGCCCGATGCGAACAGCTGGGTGCGCGGGCCATCGCCCTCGCCCACCGAGACGCGGTGGATTCCGCGGACGATGCCGTCCACGTCGACATCCTCGGGCTCGGCCGGCTGCACGAGCGGCTCGTTGTAGACCGTCATGTAGTACATGACGTTCGGGTCCTCGTGCTCGCCGCCGTACATGCGGTCGAGACCCGAGCGGACGATGTGGGCGATCTCGTAGCCGTAGGCGGGGTCGTACGACACCGTCGCGGGGTTCGTCGACGCCAGCAGCAGCGAGTGGCCGTCGGCGTGCTGCAGGCCCTCGCCGGCGAGCGTGGTGCGCCCTGCGGTGGCGCCGATGATGAAGCCCCTCGCCATCTGGTCGCCCGCTGCCCACTGCGCGTCACCCGTGCGCTGGAAGCCGAACATCGAGTAGAAGATGTAGATCGGGATCAGCGGCTCGCCGTGCGTGGCGTACGAGGTGCCCGCGGCAGTGAAGGCCGCGACAGCACCGGCCTCGTTGATGCCGACGTGCATGATCTGGCCCTGCGGGCTCTCCTTGTAGGCGAGCAGCAGCTCCCGGTCGACCGAGGTGTAGTGCTGGCCGTTCGGGTTGTAGATCTTCGCCGTGGGGAAGTACGCGTCGATGCCGAAGGTGCGCGCCTCGTCGGGGATGATCGGCACGATGCGGTGCCCGAAGTCCTTCGAGCGCAGCAGATCCTTCAAGAGCCGCACGAACGCCATGGTGGTGGCGATCTCCTGTGTGCCCGAGCCCTTCTTCGGCAGCGCGTAGGCGGCATCGCCCGGCAGGCTGATCGGCACGTGCGTGGCGCGACGCTCGGGCAGGAAGCCGCCCAGGTTCTTGCGGCGCTCGAGCATGTACTGGATCGTCTCGTCCTGCGCACCGGGGTTGTAGTACGGCGGCAGGTAGGGGTTCTCCTCGAGCTGCGCATCCGTGATCGGGATGTGCATGGTGTCGCGGAAGGTCTTGAGGTTCTCCAGCGTCATCTTCTTCATCTGGTGGGTCGCGTTGCGGCCCTCGAAGTGCGGACCGAGGCCGTAGCCCTTGACGGTCTTGGCGAGGATGACGGTGGGCTGGCCCTTGTGCTCCAGCGCGGCCTTGTACGCGGCGAACACCTTGCGGTAGTCATGACCACCGCGGCGCAGCTGCCAGATCTGGTCGTCGGTGAAGTCCTTGACGAGGGCGGCGGCACGCTCGTCCTGGCCGAAGAAGTGCTCGCGCACGTAGGCTCCGGACTCGGCCTTGTAGGTCTGGTAGTCGCCGTCGGGCGTGGAGTTCATGATGTTCAGCAGCGCGCCCTCCGAGTCGCGGGCGAGCAGGTCGTCCCACTCACGGCCCCAGACGACCTTGATGACGTTCCAGCCGGCACCGCGGAAGAACGACTCGAGCTCCTGGATGATCTTGCCGTTGCCGCGCACAGGGCCGTCGAGACGCTGCAGGTTGCAGTTGATCACGAAGGTGAGGTTGTCGAGCCCCTCGTTGGCGGCGACCTGCAGCTGACCGCGGCTCTCGATCTCGTCCATCTCGCCGTCGCCGAGGAAGGCCCACACGTGCGAGGCCGAGGTGTCCTTGATGCCGCGGTTCTCGAGGTACCTGTTCGACATGGCCTGGTAGATGGCGTTGATCGGTCCGAGACCCATCGAGACCGTCGGGAACTGCCAGTACTCGGGCATCAGGCGCGGGTGCGGGTACGACGGCAGCGCGTGCGGAGCACGCGACTTCTCCTGGCGGAAGCCGTCCATCTGGTCCTCGCTGAGGCGTCCCTCGAGGAACGAGCGTGCGTAGATGCCGGGGGAGGCGTGGCCCTGGATGAAGATCTGGTCGCCGCCGCCGGGGGCGTCGGCGCCACGGAAGAAGTGGTTGAAGCCCACCTCGTACAGAGAGGCCGATGACGCGTAGGTCGAGATGTGACCGCCGACGCCGATGCCGGGGCGCTGCGCGCGGTGCACGGTGACCGCCGCGTTCCACCGGATCCAGCTGCGGTAGCGGCGCTCGAGCTCTTCATCGCCGGGGAAGCTGGGCTCGTTCTCGGGGGCGATGGTGTTGATGTAGTCGGTGGTCGGAACCATCGGCACACCCAGGTGCAGCTCCTTGGAGCGCTTGAGCAGGCTGAGCATGATCTCGCGCCCGCGGCCGTGGCCCTTCGCGTCCACCAGCTCGTCGAGTGACTGCTGCCACTCGCCGGTCTCCTCCGGGTCGCTGTCCAATGGTGCCTGTGAGTACGGATCCTGATCGTGGACGGTCACCGTGGAGCCTTTCGTCGATCTGGCAGGTCGTGCCAAGGAAACGGGATGCGACGCGGGGAGCCTTGTCGGCTCGGCACAACGCGCGCTGTCCTCAGCCTATATCCGTTCGGGGGTCGGATGCCGCATCGTGAGCCCGTTAGAATGGGGCGGTCAGGGCCTTTAGCTCAGCTGGTAGAGCGCCACGTTTACACCGTCAGTGACGGCGCTTCGGGGGCACGCGGAGCGTCGCCGATGCCGAGCAGCCACGCTGCAGGGATGCGCGTGAGCAGCTCGATGCTCTTCGCGACGCTGACGATGTTCCGCGGCTGGTTGTTGCCGGCCTCCCACTGTGCGTAAGCGCTGGCCTTCGCGCCGATGTGCTCGGCGAACTCCTTCTGCCCGAAACCGGTCTGCTGGCGTGCCTTGCGGAGCCTGTCGGCGAACGTCCACTGAGGGATCACCGGGCCTGACGGTTCGAGCGCGATCTGTGCGTTCATGTCCTTCTCCCCGTTCTGCTATGCGTACCTGCGTATACCTCAGGACTTTACCACGACACGCGCTAATCGTGCTTGGCTTTTTCTTTCTGAGTGTGCTTAGGTGTACCGCATGCAACCTAAGCAGACTCAGAACGCGGACGAGCGCATCCGCATCGGCGAAGCCGCCGCGATCCTCGGAGTGCACGTGCAGACGTTGCGCGACTACGAAGCACGCGGCGTCATCGCCTCGACGCGGACAGTCGGCGGCGACCGGCGATTCCGCCGCGGCGACGTCGAAGACCTCCGCGACAACCCGCCAGCGAAGTACGTCCGCCGCGACCCGCGCCAGAACCCCCGGAGCGCGTGATGTTGCCCTCTCCCTACGCTGCAGGCGGCTGAGGTGGTCACCTCAGCCGCGCCTGACCCGACCGTAGCGGAGACCCCCGGCGTCGTCCCCTCGGGCGCCGGGGCCCACAGTGCCGAGGCGGGGTCTTCCCCTCGCCCCGCCTCGGCACACCACCAGACGACCGACTGGCCCGTCGCGCCGATCCCGACCGCCCCGACCCCGGACCGCACCGGCGGGCACCGCACACCGATCCGCTGGCCTCACCACGGCGACCTGCGGATCCTCACCGACGCCGGCGACGTGTTCGTCGCCGCCACGGACCTGCACGCGCTCGCCGAGTTCGACACCACCGGGCACCCCGCGATCCTCTGCTCGACCGTGCGGTGGGCGAAGAACCCGGATGCCGACGTCGTCGAGTACTACACCCTGGCGGATGCCGTCGCGCTGCTCGAGGCTGCATCGACGCAGCAGGCGGCTGACCTGCTCGAGTGGATGCTGGTCGAGATCCCCGAGGTGCTCACCCTTCAGGAGCATGACCGTGCGACGCGGATGGAGTCGTTCCTGACGGCGTTCACCGTGCAGCAGGCCGCGGCGATCCTCGACCGCGACCCGGCCGTCTCCGTCGGCCGGCGGGCACTGTTCGAGCACCTCGAGCTGATCGGGTGGGCCGCCCGCGGCCTCAACGGCGTCTGGCTGCCGATGCCGGCCGCGATCCGCGACGACTGGGTGACCGTCCGCCGGGTCACCGTCCGCGCCGGGAAGAACTCCCACCCGTACCCGCAGCTGTACATCACCCCGGCAGGCCTCGCCGAGCTGCGCCGCACTCTTCACGCCCTCCACCCCGACGCGCCGGCAACGCCGCCGACGCCCGAGACCCTCCCGATCTAGGAGCCCACCCGTGTTCACCTTCCTCGCAACCCTCGCCGTCGCGGCCGTCATCGTCGCCACCGCGGCCCTCGAAGCCGCCCCCGCCGCGGCCGCCGTCCCGGCCGCGCTCATGGTCGCTGTCGCGCTGCTCGTGCTCGAGCGCCGCCTCGCGAGGCGTGCGTCGTGACCGGCCGTGGCATCCCGCCGCTGCGGGACCGGGTCCTCGCGCAGGCCGGCTTCATCATCGCCGGCACCACGGCGGCGGCCGCGCTCGCCGTCCTCACCGTCGGACTGCTGACCGTGTCGTGGTCCTGACCCTCGCCCCCCTTTGAAGGAAGCATCATGGCCACCACCTCGCAGCACGTCTGCCCACCGGACCACCCGCACAACAACACCTGTTACCTGCGTCACGGATGCCGCGACCACGTGTGCAAGGCCCGCCGCGCTGAGGGCGAGCGGCTCCGCCGCCGCGAGAAGGCGTACGGCACCTACACGCGGGCGCTCGTCGACGCCGGCCCGGTCCGCCAGCACCTGGCGTGGCTGCGCGAGCACGGCATGGGCGCCAAGTACATCGCCGCCGCATCCGGCGTCTCCTTCACGGTCATCACCGGCATCATCTGGCGCTCTCGTGACCGCAACACCGGCGAGCTCACCCACCGCAAGAGGATCCGCAGCGACACCGCCGCACGCCTCCTCGCTGTCCGCCCCGACCTGAACCTCCTCGCCGACGGCGCGTTCATCGACGCAACCGGGTACCGCCGCCGACTGCAGGCGCTCGTCGCCCACGGCTGGACCCTCCCCGCGATCGCCCGCACCACCAACGGGGAGGTCTCCGAGTTCCGCCTCTCCCGGTGGATCCACGCGAACCTCATCACCGCAGCGAACGCCCGCACGATCATCACCATCTTCGACCGCCTCGAGCTGGCCACACCACCGCACACCACCGCACAGGAACGAGCATGGGCGCAGCGCGCTCGCCGTCTCGCGATGCGCCGCCGGTGGGCGCCGGCCCTCGCCTGGGACGACATCGACACCGACCCCACCCCGCCGGCCGTCGAACAGTCCACCGGCAACCCGCTCGACGAGATCGCCATCGAACTCGCCCTCGCAGGCAACGGCGTCCGCCTCACCCCAGGGGAGCGACGCGTCTGCGTCCGCAAGCTGCACTCTCTCCGCTGGTCCGACCAGGCGATCGCCGAACGGCTCCGCTGCGCCGACCGCACCGTCGAACGCATCCGCAACGAACTCGACCTCACCGCCTGGCAGATGGACGAGCTCGAAGTCACCAAGGACGCCGCATGACCACCACAGCACCGACCGGTACCGCGCACGGCCAGCACCGCTGGTACGTCGCCCGCGAACACCTCCGCCCCACCCGCTTCGGCGAACCCGCCATCGCCGGCGTCGTCTGGGCCGTCCGCCCCACCATCGGCAACGGCGCCGACCGCCGCATTATCGGCGGCCCCTCCTACTTCACCAGCCGCACCAAGGCACTCGCCTACGCACACCGCCAAGCACGCCTCACCTACGGCACACCTCGCAACCGAAAGGCCCACCAGTGAACCCCTCGCCCCTCGTCATCGCCGCTGTCTTCACCACCGAACCCAACAGCCCCATCGCACGCCTCGTCCACCTCGCACTCGCCGCACTCGCCGACGAGAGCGGCCACGTCGAGACGACGGTGCACACGATTGAGCACCTGACCGGGCTGCTGCCGATCGCGATCGAGGCGGTGCTCGGCAACAACGCCGCCGACGTGCCGCTGTTCCCCGCATCCGTCGACCTGACCGACGGAGTCGTCGTCGCTCACCTGCTGCCGACGAACCTCATCCCTCTGAAGGCAGGGGCATGACCATGGCGCACAAGACGATCCGCGACTACCTGCACGACCAGGGGATCGACGACGACGACATCACCCGTGCGGGCGCCGTCCTCGACCAGGCCAAGGCCGAAGTCGACCACCTGCTCGAGCACGCCATCGTGCTCACGGAGACGAGGTCCCCTGATCAGGCGATCGCCGCAGCGCGAGCGATCCGCGCCCACTTCGCATCCACCCGTCAGGATCAGTACGCGATAGCCACGATGCTCCTCAGCCGGGCCGGCCAGCTCGCCTCAACGGTGATGCGACAGGCCGAAGAGATCGACAACCTCAAAGCCCAGATCGAGAAGCACGCATCGGGCCGGTCCACCTGGTGGCGGCGATGAGTGCCTGGCCTGACGACCTGACGGTCGCACCGATCCGCGAGTGGCCGGGAGAGCTCACACGAGTGCGGCAGCGCTCGCCGTTTCGGGCCGGCCTGGACGACACCCTCGACGTGCTCGAGCGGGAGATTTACCAGCTGACGGATACCTACGCTCAGAGGAAGAGCGCTCAGATGCTGATCGCGGTCCCTATCGGCGCGATGTGGCGGCTCGACGGTCGACCTCGTGCGAACGCGATCGCCGAGCACCCCGGTGTGATCTTCTCGATCGAGTCGAAGCACGGGCACCTGTCGTACCCGTGTGACACGTTCACGACCTGGCAGGACAACCTCCGCGCGATCGCCCTCGCCCTCGAGGCGCTGCGCAAGGTCGACCGATACGGAGTCACGAAGCGCGGTGAGCAGTACCGCGGGTTCCTCGCGATCGAAGCGACCGCGGCGTCCGCCGGATTCGACACTGCGCAGACCGCCGCTGAGTTCCTCGCACGCCTCACCGACGACGAGCTCGTGATCCCCATCGGGCCCAACGTTGCACGGATCCTTCTGCAACGTGCACAGCGCCGCACCCACCCCGATCTCGGCGGTGATGCCGCCACGTTCCAGCGGGTGTCGCTCGCCGAGGCGAAGCTCCGAGAGGCGGGGCTGCTGTGAACACCCCGATGCGCATCGCCGGCAAGGACCGCGTCTGTGCCCCGAACATGGGCGCCGGCCGCGCCGTGTGCGGCCGCCGCCTGACGGCACAGGCCAAGACCGGCCCTTGGGACAAGGTCACCTGCCCGGACTGCCACGCCGCTGCGAGGGCCGGCGGATGACCACCACCCACCAGGCGCCCACCGTCGCGACCCTGATCGACTTCGCCGCCGCCCACCCCGGCCCGTTCAACGGCACCGTCGACGAAGCGATCCGCACCGAACTCGGCATCACCCCGGCCCGCTACTTCCAGCTCCTGTCCCGCGCGATCAAGACCACCGCGGCGCTCGAGCACGACCCCCAGACCACCTACCGGCTCCGCCGCCAGGCAGAGCAGCAGGCCCGCACCCGCGCGGCCCGCCTCGGCCACTCCTGAAAGGAACCCTCGCCATGGCCAAGACCACCAAGACCCCGACCGCGCTCGCCGCGTCCGGGCTGACCATCATCGACATCGACCCGACGACCATCGGCGTCGACGACCAGGTGCGCGCCGATGCGACCCCTGACGACGACCTGGTCGCGTCGGTCAAGCGCTTCGGCGTGCTGCAGCCGCCGACCGTGTACTGGGACGCCGACCGTGAGAAGCACATCGTCGTCATCGGGCACCGCCGCGTCGGCGCGTCGATCGCCGCGAAGCTTCCCACGATCCAGGTCCTCGTCCGCGACGCGGAGGAGGCGAAGGGCGCGCTGCGCCTCGAGCAGCAGCTCGTCGAGAACGAGCGCCGCGAGCAGCTGACGCCGGCCGACGTCGCCCGCGGCTACAAGGACATGGAGATGTTCGGCCTGCGGCCCGAGGACATCGCCGCGGCGGTCGCCGAGCGCCCCGAGCGGGTCACCGCAGCGCTGAAGGCGACGAAGAGCACGAAGGCATCCGAGGCCATGGTGAAGGGCATCGACTTCGAGCAGGCAGCGATCATCGCCGACTTCGACGACCACCCCGACATCCAGAAGCGTCTCGCGGACGTCGCGATCAACAACCCCGGCAACTTCGCCTACAAGGCACAGGAAGCGCAGGCGGATGCCGCGGCCGCGGTGAAGGTCGCCGAGCTCGAGGAGCAGCTCCGCATCGACGGATGCCCGCTGATCCAGACGGTCCGCTGGAACGACAGCTACTGGAACGGCGACGGCAAGACCGTCCCGAACGGTCAGGGCCGGGCACTTGACCGCATGGGCATCAACCGCCGCGACCACACCAGCTGCCCGGGTCACGCCGCGATCATCCACAACGCCAGCAGCTCGAACTACGCCGCCATCGTGTACGTCTGCACCGACTACCACGGCAACGGCCACGATCAGGAACCCGGCCTCACCGCAGAGCAGCTCGCGCAGCAGGAGGAGCGCGCCCGCCAGCAGGAGGAGGCCCGCAAGAAGCAGGAGGCGTACGACGCGAACGCGACCGCGCGCCGCGAGTGGCTGCGCGGGTTCATCACCGGCCGGCTGAACCAGACCGCCGGGATCTTCGACCTGATCGCCGACGCCGTGGTCGGCGCCGCCGAGGTCGACCAGGTGCAGCCCGTCGAACCGACCACGCTCTCGACCGCGGTCTTCATCCTCACCGGAGAGAAGCACACCTACAGCTACTCCGACACACCGCTCGCCGACATGCTCGCCGACGGGCGAGTCACCGCACTCCGCGCCCTCGTCGCGATCGCACTCGCCGCCTGCGACGAGTACGCCACTCGGCCCGGTCAGGCACGCGGCTACGCCCCGCACCTGGTCGCGAAGTACTTCGACCACCTGAAGAGCTGGGGCTACACGTTCAGCGACCTCGACACCGAGATCCACGGCGAAGCGGTCGCCGGCGTCGCCGAGATCGAAGGCGTCGACGTCGACGAGGAAGACGACAGCGAGGCCGCGGCATGAGCATCCCCGACATCCTCGCCGCGGTCGCCGCGGTGATCCTCGTCCTCGTCGGTCTGGCCGTCGTGGTCCTGCAGATGTGGGCGAAGCGATGAACCGCCGCAGCACCGCACCCCGCCCGATCACGGTCGAGGTCGCCTACCAGGTCGACGACCTCGTGCAGGTCGGCGGCACCCGGTGGATCATCCGCCACCTCGACGGCGACCAGGTCGTCCTCGAAGCATCCAGCGCCCCCGCAGGGATCGTCTGGACCACAACCCTCGACAACCTCCCCACCCGCATGAAGGAGACGACACCATGATGAGCAGCGCTGACCTCCTCGAGGACGGCTTCCCCCACGGCACACCCCAGGGCTACGACCAGGGATGCCACAGCGCCGGCGGCTGCCCGACCGGCGCCGAGTACGGCCTGTCGTGCAAGACCGCGAAGATGCGCTCCCGCAACGACTACCAGTACCAGCAGCTCGCCCGCTCCGGCGCGACCGTCGCCGAGATCGCCGACGCCCTCGGTCTCATCGGCCACGCACCCACCGCCGCACCCAAGAAGCCGGCCCGGAAGTCGAAGACCGCACCGAAGGTCGCCGACGAGCTCGACCAGCCGGCCACGGCAACCGCGGACGTCGACAGCGACGAGCCACCAGCACCGGCAGAAGCGCCGGCAGAGGACGCCACCGACCAGACCACCACCCCGAAGCACACCACCCGCGACGTCCGCGCCTGGGCCCGCCAGAAGGGCTACGACGTCAGCGACCGCGGCATCATCCGCCAGGAGATCGTCGACCACTACTGGGAAGCCCACGGCCTCCTCGACGACACCGCCGACACCGAACAGCCGACGGACCAGACCCCGAAGACCACCATCGATCTCACAGACCCCCACAAGATCAGGGCATTCGTCGGACCACTGCGCAACGACGACGGATCACTGAACACCAGCCGCGTCGCCCAGGAAGCAACACTGCGAGAGCGAGCCGGCCTGCCCGCCTGGATCGCCGAACTCGACGCACCCGCAACCACACCAGAGGCCGAGAAGACCCAGGCCGACGACCGCCCCGACTACGGCACCATGAACCTCGAGCACGACCTCACCGAGACCATCGCAGAACGCGACCGCGCCCGCGACCTCGCCGCCCGCCTCGGAGAAGAACTCGCCCGCAGCGAAGAACAACGCGAACACGAACGCCTCATCCGCGCCCAGGAACTCCTCAAGGACCACCGCACCATCGAGCACCTCCAGAACGCGCTCGCCGCGGCATCCACCGCACTCCACACGACCGAACGGGCGCTCGAGCTCGTACTGCAGAAGTGGGACGACGCAACCCGTCAGCCCAACATCACCGTCGACATGGAAGAGCGCGCCGCAGCAGTCGTCGCCGAAGTCACCGGCGAACCACGCATCGGACGCTTCGAGCGAACCATGGCCCGCGCGATCCTCACCGCAGCGCTCGCCGCGGGGGACGAACAATGACCGCACACGTCGCCGGCACACGGTTCGAGTCGTCGCCAGGGCGCGGCCCGTCCGCGATCCAAGTAGCCGTGGACGAGGCCGGAAACTTTGGCATCTGGACGAACCAGAACCCGCGCCAGGTGGCGACGATGCTCCGCCTGATCGCGGACGAGGCTGAAGCCGAGTTCAGCCAGTGCGAGTTCCTGGGCGAGATGGGACGCGGCACAGACCGCGAGGACGGGAGTAAGCATGCCGAAGTGTGAAGGCCGGATCGTTGGCTACCTGAGCCCATGGGATCGAGCGCAAGGCAATCCGGCCTACGACCTGCACTGTCAGCTCGAAGAACGGCATAACGGTTACCACGTCGATCAGGAGCGGATGCCGTTCGGGCCGTTCCGCACAGACCGCGAGAACGGGGGCCGGGATGCCTGACGCACCCGACGAGCTGATCGTCATCAACGGCATGGGCGGGTACGTCTGCTCGGCGTGCGGCGTGCCGGTCGAGTCGGAGCCGTGCGACATCCACCAGCCCGACGCCTACGCGCGATGCACGGGTATCACGGATCGCGAGAACGGGAGTCGAAACGATGGATAAGCACGCCTACTGGTGGAACCGCCGTGGTCGAGCCGCCTGCTCGTGCGGCGATGATCTGGGCATCGTCGTGGGTCGCACCCTCACCGATCGGGGCGCAGCGGATGGGGATAAGGCGTTACAGGATCACCGCCGCGCCAAGCGCACAGACCGCGAGGTTGGGAGCTGATCGTGCCGGCGCTTATCGACCTCACCGGCCGCCAGTACGGCCGCCTGCGCGTCGCCCTCCGCCTCGCCGACCGGATCACCCCCAGCGGCGCCCGCCAGCCCCGCTGGGGGTGCATCTGCGACTGCGGCCGACGAACCATCGAAGAAGGCCGCGCCCTCCGCTACGGCCGCGCCCTCTCCTGCCGCGAATGCGTCCGCGACCCATCCCGCACCCTCCGCTACGGCCGCGTATACCTCATCTACTACCCAGAACACCGCGTCCTCAAGATCGGCTTCCACACCAGCAGCACACGCCTCCGCGAACTGCTCGACGCCGGCGGCATCCACATCGAAGAGTTCCGCGACGTCGACAAGTCATGGGAGACCGCCGGCCGACACACCCTAGACCGCATCTTCGCCCCCGCATTCACCAGCCGCCGCGACGCATCCCACGTCATACCCCGCGGCGCCGGATGGACCGACTGCTACACCGTCGACCCCGAAGACCTCATCCTCGCCCGTAGCGAGGTCTTCGAAGCCTGCCTGAGAGAAGGTAACTCCCTTGGAGAGAACCCACCCGCAACCCCCACATGGCTCCGAGACCTCACACGCATCCAGAGCGCTCGCCGCCGTGCCCGCGTCGGCTGCGCAGACCCTGCTCGGGCTGCAGGCGCTGATCGGGTCGGAGTCGCGGATCCCGCTCGACCCGGGGTGGATCGCGAAGCAGCTGTTCGACGGGATGCCGCTGAGCTGGGCGACCGACCGCATCGAGCGCGACGTGCTCGTGCTGGAAGACGCCGGACACGTCGTCACGTGGGCGCAGGACGGCCGCGAATGGCTCGCCCTGCCCCGATCTGGGCCCGCCGCCGCCCGGCATGCTCCGAGCCCGCGCGGGGCCTCCTGCGAGCCGCCCTCGACGCGGCCCATTTTCATCGGCTTGGGAGAGAGAGAAAGAGAGAAGGAACGCGAGAGCGCACGAGAGCGGGCGCTGGCGCGTGTGCAGGCGGAGAACCGCGAGTCCTCGGACCGGTGGGCGCTGGGAGCTGCGGAACGTCGGCCTCGGAAACCACCCAAGCGACCTCGGATTCTGGATGCTCCGCCGCGGGGTTGCGCAGATCATCCCAACGGCACGGTCGACGAGGAGTGCGGGCCGTGTGGCACCGCGGCCGACATCCGCAAGACCTGGCTGGCAAACGAGAAGTACCTCGACGAGCTGGTGCTCTTCGAAGAATCGCAGGCGACGCAGTGGGAGGACCTCGGCCGTGACACATTCTGACTCGACGATGATCGCTGAGCGGGTGCGCGATGGTGTGTGCGTGCTCGGCTGCACGTTGCGTGGGGTCCACTTCGCGACCTGCGCCTGGTACGGCGTCGACGACAACGTCGCCCCGGCCGTGGCCGCGCTGCCGAACGCCCCGGCCCGGTGCCGCGGGTGCGCGCCCTCGCCGGCGCACACCGGGTCGGTGATCTGCTCGCGCTGTTTCGGACGGATGCGGGGGATGCTGCGTGATGCGCCCGATATGGTCGGCCGGTTGCGGTCGCTGTCTGACCCGACGAAGGCGATGCAGGTCGCGCCGGTGAAGGTCTCGTCTCGTCCGGTCGAGGCGGTCGCTCCGGTCGGTCCGGATCTGCTCGACGCGGCCGACGCGATCCTGGCGAACCTGCGCGACTGGGCGCATGCGGTGCCGAGTCCGTGGCCGCTGCCGTGGCATGCCCGGTTCTCGGGGATGTCGGCCGTATCGGCGTACCTGCTGGCCAAGGAGTACGCCGGTGCGATCATCGACCAGCTCGAGCAGCTCACCGCTGACCCGGCCCGGGTGGTCGATCTGGCTGAGGCTGTCATCGTCGTGCATCCGGAGGACGGGGGAGAGCGGCCGGCCTGGTCGATCGCGGATGCCGCGTATCGGTGGGGTGTCGAGCGTCGCGACCGTCACGTGCATCCCGACGTCGACGCCGAGCCGGATCGGGAGATCTCCGCGCAGCCGGTGCGTGAGTGGTACGACCCGACGCTGAGCGTGAAGGACGCGGCCGCCCGTGTCGGGGTGAAGCCGGTGACGGTTCGCAAGTGGGTGGCATCCGGGGATCTGCCCGTCGCGATGCGAGCCCGCGGCCCGCGCGGATCGGTGATGCTGATGCTCTACGCCTCGCAGGTCGACCGCGTCGCGAGGGATATGGCCGCCCGTGGGGAGGCCACCCGATTCGGGGCGAAGACGAACACGCCGGAACTCTCACCCTCCCGGGAGTAGCGCGGTCGGTGCTACGCTGTGCTTGCACGAGAACTGACGGAAGAGCCTCACCCATGCGGGTGGGGCTCTCGTCGTATCGGGGGAAAGTGCGGTCGGGCTCGGCGATGCGAGGCGCTCGAGCCCGACCCTTCCACCCGGTCGGAGGCTGTGATGTCCGCCGAGATCTACAACACTCACCGGTGGCGCCAGCTGGTCAAGCTGCTCGTCAGACCAGGTGCGCTGTGCGAGATCGAGGAGTGCGCGGCACCATCCCGCGAGATCATCTTCGGCCTGCGCCATCGGCATCCGCTCGGCCCCAGCCTCGACCACATCATCGAGCTGCAGTACGGCGGCGCACCCTATGACCCTCACAACCTGAGGCCGGCCCACCTCGGATGTAACGTCCGCAAGTCCAACCGCCTCCGCAAGGAACACCGGGCAGGACTGCTGCGCCTCGTCGCCCGCGCGGGCAGAGCGAAGGCGGCAGCGGCCCCATCAAGAGCGAAGAGGACCGCATCAGCGCTCGACCACTGACAGCCCGCCTCGCTGAGAGGCCCAGGTCAGCGCGGTTTTTTAGGAACGCGGTTGCGACAAGACCCGCGCATGTTCATTTTTTCTCACGCACCGAATCCCCCGAGTAACCGGGCACGGGAGTGACCGATATCGAGGGAGGTTCGACATGGGCCGTCCCCGCACTCCGCTCGAGCAGCTCGAGCACGGCACCCTCGCCCGCTACCGCCGCGGATGCAAGTGCGAGCCCTGCCGGGCATCGAACCGCGACCGGGTGCGCAACCACCGCGCCCGCCTGGCCGCTGTCGACAGCGAGCGGGAGCAGGTCGCGACGATCGCGGTCAACATCGACCCCGACGCCCCTGCCCCGACGATCGACATGCAGGCGCCGGCCGGCCGCGTCGAGAAGGCCGTCCGCAAGGATCTGAAGGACCTCGTCGGCGAGCCACCGTGGAAGCGCACCGCCGCGGCGATCCTGCGCCTCAACGCCAGGGTGATCGACCAGGCCCCGGCAGTCGACCGTCTCGACCTGCTCTCGCCGATGCAGCTGCGCGCCCAGGAATGGATGAAGCTGCTGCGCTCGGTCGGCCCGACCGACGGCACGGTCGCCGGCGGCGCCGAGGCGCTGCTGAACGCGCTCGGAGCGTCCGGCGATGGCGACGACTAAGCCCGACCTGATCCCGCTCTTCCACACGCCCCGCAACCCGAACCGCGAGACCCGCGCTCGCCGCAAGCTGAACGTCGCCAAGGCGCTCGGCGCACCGTACATCCCGTGGCAGCGCGCCCTCGCCGAGGTGTGGGGAGAGATCGACCCGAAGACCGGCGGCTACTGGTACCGCACGCTCGTGCTGATCGGGCTGCGGCAGATCGGCAAGACCACCTTCGTTCGCGCCGACCTCGCCGAGACGTGCCTGTTCACCGAGAGCGCCCTGGTGCGCTACACCGCGCAGAACCAGAAGATGGGGCTGCAGCGCCTCGAGTTCGACTTCTACCAGCCCATCCGCGACTCTGCGCTCAATCCGCTGCTCGACCATCGCGTCGGCAGTGCGAAGCGCGGCACGCCGGGTTGGTCGGCGCGCTCCGGCTCCGAGCACATCCGCTTCGTCACGAAGTCGCGCTGGGAGACGGATGCCGTCAAGGCCGACTCCGGCCACGGTCCGCCGCTCGACAAGGGCGCGATCGACGAGGCGTTCGCTCACGAGGACGCCCGCGTCGAGCAGGCCATGCGGCCGGCGCTGCAGACCAAGAAGGGTCAGCTGCTCGTCGCGTCGGCGGCCGGCGACGAGTCGTCGCTGTACCTGGCGCAGAAGCGCGAGAGCGAGCACGCCCGGTTCCGGTCGCTCACCGAGCAGTACGGATACCTCGGCCCGACCCGCTCCCGCACGATGTTCGTCGAGTTCGCAGCACCCCGCGACGCCGACCGCGCCGACCCGCTCACCTGGTGGACCTACCACCCGGGCCTCAACGGCGGGCTCATCGACGAGGAAGACGTGCAGGCCGCGCTCGAGGGATTCGAGGCGGAACCAGAGAACTTCGACCGCGCTTACCTCGGCTGGTGGCCGCAGGCCAAGCGTCGCGAGTGGATCATCCCGCAGCAGTCCTGGATCGACACGCAGGAGCTCGACGCCGACGCGATCGACTGGACCGGCAGCCCCGTCTACGGCATCGACGTGTCACCGGATCGTGCGCTCGCATCCATCGCGCTCGCCGGCCTAACCCCCGGCGCCAGAGCGTGGCTCGAAGTCGCACGGCAGTCCGGCGGCACAGCGTGGATTCTGGACGCCATGCTCGCCCTGCGCGAAGCGTTCGGCGGCCGCCTGGTCATGCTCGACGGCGCCGGCCCCGCAGCATCACTGCAAGCCGACCTGGAGAAGGCCGGCTTCGAGGTCGTCCTGCTCTCCATGCGCGAGGTCAACGCCGCGTGCGGCGGTCTGTACGACGACGTCGTGCAGACCAACATCCGCCACGGCGGCGACACTGAACTCCTGGATGCCGCCAAGAGCGCCGTGTGGGTCAACTCCGGCGACTCCCGCCGCTTCGGCCGGGGGAAGTCCCTCGACGACATCACCGCGCTCTACGCGGCCGCCCTCGCCCGCCACGGGCTCGTCACCCGCGCACCCGCCGAGTACGACCCGACCGAGTCAGTGATCGGCTCTCAGATCGAATCAGAGGAGGACCGGTGAACCTCACGACCCTCCTCGACCTCGTCGGATCGCTGCTCGTCATCGCCGCGCTCGCCGTATTCGTGGCCATGTTCACGCTCGCTGGCGGCCTCGCCGTCGCCGGGGTGGGCCTTCTGGCCCTGTCGTGGTTGATCGATCGGCAGGCTGCCGGTCGAGGGAGGGAGCAGAGGTGAGCCTGTATCGGACCCGATCGAGTGCGCAGCAACTGATGCTCCCCGGCCGTCGCGCTCGAGCACGTGGTGCGGAGGTGACCGCGACGGCCGCACGGCAGCAGTCGGTGGTGTGGGCCGCGCAGCGGCTGCGAGCCGACCTGCTCTCCCTGATGCCCGTGGATGTGTTCCGCAAGGTCGGACGCATCAACGTGGCCGTGCCGACGCCGCAGGTCCTGCAGACGCCGTCCATGTGGGCTGACGGGCAGCCGATGACGATCGGCGAGTGGCTGAGTACCTCGCAGATGGACCTCGACGCCCACGGCAACGCATTCGGCGTCATCCGGCAGGTCGACGGGCTCGGCAAGCCCGCACTGATCGACCTGGTCAAGATCGACACGGTCTCCTGCACGGTCCGCGACAACCGCATCGTGAGCTACCGGATCGGTGGCGAGAAGACCGATCCGCGGTTCGTGTGGCACGAGCGGCAGTTCACGATCCCGGGATTCCCGCTCGGGCTGTCGCCGATCGCGCACGCCGCACTGTCGATCGCCGGTTCCGCGGGCGCGCAGAAGTTCGCGACGGACTGGTTCGCGAGCGGAGCGATGCCGTCGGCCCATCTGCGCAACGTCGACCAGGCGATCCCCGACCCGACTAAGGCGCTGATGATCAAGCAGCACTTCCTCGAGTCGACCACGGCCGGTGAGCCGTTCGTGTCGGGGAAGGACTGGGAGTACAAGCCGCTCACGGCGAAGGCCGCGGAGTCGGGCTTCATCGAGCAGATGCAGTACACCGATGCCGCGCTCACGCGCTTCTTCGGAGTCCCCGGCGACATGGTCGACGTCCAGACGTCGACCGGCAGCGTGACGTACGCGAACATCACCCAGCGGAACATGCAGCTGCTGGTGATGAACATGGGCGGCGCGGTGAAGCGTCGAGAGGACGCGATCTCCACCCGCATCCTGCCGTCCGCACGCTTCGCGAAGCTGAACCGCTCCGCGGTGCTCGCGATGGATCCCGCCACACGCGCGGAGCTATTCAAGATCCAGATCGAGTCCCGGCAGATCGCGCCCTCGGAAGCTCGCGAGCTCGAGGACCGGGTGCCGTTCACCGAAGAGCAGTACGCCGAGTTCGACCGGCTCTTCGGATCCCGCACATCGAACCCATCGAATACCCCCCCCGTCGGGCAGTCCTGAGGAAGCCCGAGCGGTGGCCGAGCTGATCCAGAAGATCTATCTCGGCGTCGGCAAGGTCATCACGGCCGACGAAGCACGCGCGATCGCCAACCGCGCTGGAGCAGACCTCTCCGGCACCTTCACACCCATGGAGTGATCATGAACCCTGAGCTGCTCGAACGAGCCGCGCACGCCCGCGCACAGGGTGACGTGCGCCGGGCAGACCGTCCCCGTCAGCGCCGCAGCGCGGAACCGCAGGGCACCCGCGCCTCGGTGCTGGTGCCCGGCGTGCAGATGCAGCTGCGAGCCACCGGCGACGGTGACGACAGCCCGCTGCACTTCACCGGATACGCTTCCGTCTACGAGCGCGCTTACGAGATGTGGGACTGGGCCGGCCCGTACATGGAGGTCGTCTCGGCCGGCGCCGGCGAGCTCTCGCTGAACCGCGCCGACCTCGACGTGCCGCTCGTGCTGCAGCACCAGTCGCTCCGACGGATGGCGCGCACCACGAATGGCTCGCTGACCCTCTCCGAGGACGACACCGGCTTGCACGTCGACGCCCCGCAGCTGGACCCTCGAGACAGCGACGTCGCCTACATCGCCCCGAAGATCCGCGCCGAGCTGATCGACGAGATGTCGTTCATGTTCCGCATCGAGGTCGGCCGCTGGTCGCCCGACTGGAGTGAGTACCGCATCGAGCGGTACGACATCCACCGCGGAGACGTCGCGATCGTCGGCTACGGCGCCAACCCGCACACCGGGGCATACACCGACCTGCGCGAGCAGGCCGGCACCCAGACCCCGCGTCTCGATCTCGGCATCCGCGCCGACGACACGCGACTGCTCACCTTCCGGTGAGCGCCCCTGCTGCTCGCACGAGCTGCTCGAGCCCGCCCGCGCCACGTGCCCGAGGCGGCCGACTGGACTCCGTCGACTGGCACCCCTCACACACACTCATCCGCCCCTGAGGGGCACCATCGAAAGGACCACAGGTCATGGACTTCGACAAGCTGATCGCGCAGCTGCGCGAGAAGATGAACGCGCGCATCTCGATGCGCAACGAGTACTCGGGCGAGCTCGAGACTCTCCGCGGCAAGGACACCCCCACCGAGGCCGACCAGGCCCGGGTCGAGGAGCTCCGCGCCGGCAAGGCCAAGCTCGACGCTGAGCTCGTGTCCCTCGACGAGGAGATGCGTCAGCTCGAGGCCGAGAAGAAGGCCGACGACGCGATCGCCCGCATGGCCGAGCGCCACACCCCGACCGGGGCCGGCACCGGCGCAGGCGAGAGCGAGGAGCGCGGCGCGCCGGCAAGCGTCAACGAGCCGCGCACCTACTCGCGCGAGACCGACCCGCGCGGCCTCCGCTTCCTCGGCGACGTGCTCGCCGACTTCCGCGGCGACCGCGAGGCCGGCAGCCGCCTGTCCGCTCACCTCCGCGAGGAGCGGGCGGTGCGCGGCGAGACCGTCGAGCGCGCGGTGACCACGACCGGCGCGACAGGCACGATCATCCCGCAGTACCTCGTCGACCTCTACGCGCCGAAGGGCAACCCCGGCCGCAAGTTCGCCGACATGTGCCGTCACCACGACCTGCCGGACACGGGCATGACCGTGTACATCCCCCGGCAGACCGCGCGGACGGCCGCCGGCGAGCAGGTCAACGAGCTCGACCCGGTGACCGAGAACGACTACGACGACGAGATGATCCCGGTGAAGGTGCGCACCGCCGCAGCTTCCCAGACGATCTCGGCGCAGGCGTCGATGCGTGGCCTCGGCACCGAGGACATCGTGCTGCAGGACCTGTTCAAGTCGTACAACACCAAGCTCGACGACATGCTCATCAACTCCGCGACGTGGGGTCTGCTGGCGGTCGCGAACCCGGTGACGTACACCTCGGGCGCCCCGACCGCCGCGGAGCTGTACCGCAAGATCCTCGGCGCTTCGGCGACCATCGAGGACACCCTGCTCGACCTCGACGAGGACGACCTGTTCACGCTGATGCGTGGACGCCGCTGGGCCTGGTTCAACGGTGAGACCACCGACCAGAAGCCGTTCGTGCAGCAGATCGGTGTTCCGACGAACACCTTCGCGGCGGACGAGCCCGGCGGCTACGCCTCGGCGGTCGCCGGGTTCCTGCCCAACGGTGGCCGCGTCGTCAAGGACAACAACCTCCCCGCCAACGGCGGTGTCGGCACGAACGAGGACACCCTCGTCGTGGTCGCGCAGCACGAGGCGCACCTGTGGGAGGACCCGTCCGCGCCGTACTTCATCCGCGCCGAGCAGACGCAGGCGAAGAAGCTCGGCATCGACCTGGTCGTGTTCGGCTTCTTCGCGGCGTGCTTCGACCGCGTCGTCGACGCGCAGGGCACGCCCAAGGCTGTGCACCAGAAGATCACCGGCACCGGCCTCGTCGCGCCGACCTTCTGACTGAACTGATGCTGGGGCCCGCCACGGTGGGCCCCAGCATCCCAGCAGACACGAACAGCAGGGAGAGCAGATCATCATGAGCATCACCAAGCAGGCCGCCGCCGCTGCACGCGCCGCGGCCGCACAGAAGGCCGACGCGGCCGACCGCCTCTCCGCCCTCGAGGTGGAGCGTCGCGGCTACGTGCAGCGCGGCGACGAGAAGGGGATCGAAGCCGTCGACGACGAGATCGCCCACTGGTCCCGCATCGCCGGCATCCCCGTCGAGTCCGGCGGTGAGTCCACCGGCGACGAGTCCACCGACGGTGAGTCCACCGGCGGTGAGTCCACCAACGGTGAGTCCACCGGTGGCGAGAGCACCGACGCAGACGCCGAGTCGACGCCCGAGCCGAAGAGCCGCGGCCGTGCGAAGGCCGCCGCAGCGGCGAAGGACTGACGCATGGCGATCCCGTGGCCCACGACAGGCGCGGCCATCGCGACGTCGCTCCGGTGGGCCGCGGATCGCGCTGCCGAGCTGGAGGACTACGCCGCCGTCGCGGTGTCGAAGATCGAGGAGAAGGTCGGCCCCTGGCACGGCCAGGACCTCGCCCACGCCATCACGACCCGTCGTGACCTGACCCGGCTCGTGCTGCCCTGGCCGGTTGCTCTCGTCACCGCGATCACCCGCGACGGGGCCTCCGCAGAGTACGACATGGTCGACATCGGCGCCGGCGTCGTCTACGGCACCTTCCCGCCGGGCAGCTACGTCGTCTCCGCGACGGCTAGGTCGACCGCGTCCTGCCCACCTGACGTGGCGCTCGCAGCCCGCAAGCTCGGCGCACACCTGGCGAAGCAGGAGCTCGTCGGCCCACGCCAACCGGGATTCGCCGGCGGCCCAGACAAGGACCTCGATGTGCAGCAGGGCTTCGCGCTGCCGCGCGCCGTGTCCGAGCTCATCGCCGACTACGTACCCCCGGGGAGCTTCGCATGAGCAGCTTCTACCCCTCGGCCGGCGCGGCCGTCGCCACGGTGAAGAGGACGATCCTCGACACCGCGGCGGCCGCGCTCACCGCGGCGGGCGAGTCCGAGGTCGATATCGGCATGGGGTTCGTATGGCCGCCCAAGTGGCAGGACTCCGTGTCGGTCGGCGCGGTGCGTGAGTCGCCGACGGACGGCACGATCGGCATGCAGCGCCGCCAGCACGTCGACATCCGCCAGGACGTCGCGATCACCGTGCAACGCGAGACCGGCAGCGAGGAAGAAGTACACGACCGCGCCTACCACCTGCTCGACGTCATCGACGCCGCGATCCGCACCGACCCGACCCTCGGCGGCGCCGTCCTCTGGTGCTACTCCGACGAGGTCGCATCCGACGGCATCACCGACGAATCCGACGCGGGCTGGGGTCGCATCTGCGCCCTGTCCGTCACGTTCGTCTCCCGCGCCATGATCACCCGCCCGGCCTGACCGGGACCCGCACACACTCTTCACCCCCTCAGGAGGGCAACACCATGGTCACTCAGGCCGACTGCTCGATCGCGTTCAAGAAGGAAGCCGCCTACGGCACCGCCGTCGCGGTGGACCGGTTCCTCGAGTTCACCTCGGAGACCCTCGACCTCGACCGCGCATACCACCAGGGCGAGAACATGCGCCCCGGCACCAGGGTCGCGCGCTCGCAGAAGCGCATCCTGACCCGTGAGGGCGCCGCCGGCGACATCACGCAGGAGGTGCAGACCAAGGGCTTCGGCGCCCTGTTCGAGCTCGCGTTCGGTGTCGCCTCGGCGTGGACGGAGATCGCCGTCGACGCCGGCGTCTTCCAGAGCGTCTTCACCCTCGCGAAGGACGACTTTCTGCCCTCCGCGACGATCCAGAAGGGTGTGCCGCGGCTGCCGACCGCGACGACCCCCGGCGGGGTGGATGCGTTCACGTTCGCCGGATGCCAGGTCTCGTCGATCGAGTTCGAGATGTCGTCCGAGGGTGTGCTCACCATGACGACCTCGTGGATCGGCGGCCGCGCCGTCGACACCCTCACCCCGTACGTCCCGTCGGCGGGGAAGTACCCCGAGGGGTGCGAGCTGTTCAGCTTCGTCGACGCGAGCCTGGTGCTCGGCGGCACGATCACGATGCCGACGTCGACGTCGCTGTCGACGGGCGGCACGGTGGCCGGCAACATCCGGGAGTGCTCGCTGTCGGTCGACCAGGCCCTCGACGACAACGGCCGCAACATGGGCGGCGGCGGCGCCCGCTCCCGTCCCGGCGCGGTGGGCCTGGCAGAGATCACCGGCAGCCTCACCGTCGAGTACGACACGACGCTGATCACCGAGGCCGTGCTCGAGCAGCAGGGCCTGGCGCTCGTGCTCACCTTCGAGGGCCCGACCGAGATCGGCATCTCGGGGCTGCGCCCCGTCGTGCAGATCGTGGTGCCCGAGATCAAGCTTGAGGGCGACCTGCCGAAGTCGAACGGCGGCGACGTGATCACCCACTCGTCGGACTTCGTCGGCCTCGACCCGCTCGTCGCCGGTCAGGAGCCGATCTACCTTGTCTACAGGTCGGCTGACCTGGTGCTCTGATGGCAGGGAAGACGGATCCGGAGTTCGAGTTCGTCCTGCCGGATCTGCGCAGCCTGTTCGCCGACCTGAAGGCGTTCCAGCCGAAGCTCGCGACCGACGTACGCCGGGATCTGCGCCGCTCCGGTGACGACATCATCGCGAAGCAGCGCGCCATTCTCACCGGCCGGCTGCCCGGCCCGATCCGCAAGACCGGCTCCGAGCTCCGGATGGTGTACCCCAAGGGCCGCAAACCCTATCTCGCGATCCGCAACGTCTATGAGACCGGCGAAGGATCCGACGGCGGCGTCGATGACCTGCGCTCGAAGATCCGCGCCGGCCTCAAGACCTCCGTCACCTCCGGCAAGACCCGCTCGTCGGTCCAGATCAAGACGACCGGCCCCCGCAATGACGGCTACAACATGGCGAAGGTGTGGCAGGCCCGCCGCTTCCGACACCCCATCTTCGGGCACCTCGGCTGGATGGACCAGCAGGGCATGCCCTACTTCTGGGGCCCCGCTTATGACGGCGTCGAGGACATGCAGCGCAAGGTGCAGAAGATCCTCGACAACGCCGTCGCGACCCTCTCGAAAGGCTGATCCGTGAAGATCAAGTTCCCCGACCACCTCACCGGCGGCGTCACCCGCGAACCGCTCCGCGCGATGAACCAGAAGAACGCCCCGATCCGTCTCCTCGCCGAGCTGCAGATGGAGACCGGATGGGACCTGAAGACGTTCCGCGAGGCACAGGCCACGATGTACAGCATCGCCATGGCCGCCTGGCTCACCCTCCACAACGCCGGCTTCACCACCATCACCTGGGACCAGGCAGCCAACCTCTCCACCGACGACCTCGAGTTCATCGAGGAACCCGGCGACCGCGCCGCCGCCGAGCAGGCCCTCGCCGACGCAGGGGAGGGGGATGCCTCGGACCCAGCATCCCCGGCTTCGAGTCCGGACGCCGAGCCCGAAGAGCCCCAGCCGGAGGCCACCCGCTCGAAGAAACCGAACCGTGGATCACCGGCCAAGTCCGCAAGAGGCTCGCGAACTTCCTGACCCTCTTCCCCGGCCACACCGCCCCCGGCATCTGGGACATCACCTACGGCGACTGGCTCGCGCTCGCCACCGCCGTCGACGACCACGTCGCGGAGCAGAAGAAGCAGCAGGCCAAGCGCAAGGCGCAGCGCCGCCACAGCCGGCGCCGCTGAAAGCAGAGAGGGGAGAGGCATGGCGAGCAACTCGCGCGACTTCCTGATCCGCATCCTCGGCGACAGCGACAACGCGAACAAGGCCGTCGACCAGTTCAACAAGAAGCTCGAGGAGGGCGAGGGCAAGCTCAAGGGCTTCTTCGACTCCTTCGCCGGCAACCTCGCCGCCGACCTCTTCCAGGATGCCGCGGCCGCCGCCGGCGACTTCATCAGCGGATCGATCGACAAGGCCTCCGACCTCAACGAGACGCTCTCGGCCGCCGAGGCGATCTTCGGCGAGCAGACCGCAGCGATGGACAAGTGGTCCCAGAACGCCGCGCAGAACCTCGGCCTCTCCCAGGGCGCAGCCCTCGACGCCGCAACCGGGTTCGGCGACATGTTCACCCAGCTCGGCTTCGCCGGCGACCAGGCAGCAGGCATGTCCCAGGACGTGCTGCAGATGGCCGCCGACCTCGGCTCCTTCCGCAACCTCGAAACCGGCGACGTCCTCGACAAGATCTCCGGAGCCATGCGCGGCGAGTACGACTCCCTGCAGGCACTGATCCCCAACATCAACGCCGCCCGCGTCGAGCAGGAGGCGCTCGCCGCGACCGGCAAGGAGAGCGCGAAGGAGCTCACGGCGCAGGAGAAGGCGGCGGCGACGCTGGCGATCATCAACAAGGATGGCGCGGCGGCGATGGGCGACTTCGCTCGCACGTCGGACTCGGCCGCGAACCAGCAGAAGATCATGACGGCCACGCTCGAGGAGCAGCAGGCTGAGCTGGGGCAGCAGCTGCTGCCGGCGTGGACGGCGCTGCAGGGGTTCCTGCTCAGCTCGGTGCTGCCGGCCCTGTCGGCGGTGATCGGCTGGCTGGCGGAGAACCAGTGGGTGTACGGGGTCGTGGCGGGCGGTGTGCTCGCGATCGCGGCCGCGTACACGACGTGGCAGTTCGCGACCGGCGCGTGGACGGTGGCACAGCTGGCCGCCAACGCGGCCATGTTCGCGTCGCCGATCACGTGGATCATCGTCGGGATCGTCGCCCTGGTCGCGGCGATCATCTGGCTCGTCGCGAACTGGGACACGGTCGTCGCCTGGATCACCGAGATCTGGGGCGGATTCATGGCCTGGATCGGTGAGGTCATCGACGGGTTCGTCGCCTGGTGGAACGACACCTGGGCGGGCATCTCGCAGGCCTGGTCGGACTTCTGGGCCGGCATCGAGCAGATCGTCAAGGACATCTGGAACGGCATCATCGGCTGGATCGAGTCCGGCATCAACGGTGCGATCGACCTGATCAACGGGATGATCGACGGGGTCAACCTGGTCGGCGGCGCCTTCGGCGTGAGCATCGAGCACATCGGCCACGTATCCCTGCCACGACTGGCGACAGGTGGCGTGACCAGCGGGCCGATGGTCGCGATGATCGGCGACAACCCCGGCGGCCGTGAGGTCGTCCAGCCCCTCGCTTCACTCCGCGCCGACCGGCAGGCCGACATCCGCTCAGCGGTCCGCGCCGCGGTGCTCGAACTGCGCGGCGCAGGAACGGGGGAGGGGATCACCATCCACCAGGAGGTCAACGCCCTGCCAGGCATGGACGAAGAGCAGCTCGCCGACACCGCAGCCGCCCGCCTCGCCACAGCGCTCAGGAGCAGCTGATGAAGGCACACATCCAAGGCCTCACCCTCGACGGCACCGACAGCACCAGCAGCCCCTACACGATCACCAAGATCACCGGCTGGGACGACGGCGTCGGCACCCGCCGCGAAGCAATCGACCGACCCGCCGCCCACGGCCAGCTCGGACTACCCGGCTACCTCACCGGCAGACCCATCACCATCGAAGGCGAGATCTACACGCACTCGCCGCAGGAGCAGGATCATGCGGTGCTCGCGCTGAGCGGGATCCTCGCGGCCGGTCGCATGGGCGCACTGGTCATCGAGTCGGGCGGGCTTTCGACGTGGGCGACGGTGCAGCGCAACGGTGCCCCGACGATCACCCGCGACCGTTGGGGGCTGCTCGCGACGTACATGGTCCAGCTCTGGGCGGTCGATCCTCGCCGATACGGCGAGGTTCACCGCTTCACCGGCGGCGAGGTGGCATTCCACCGCGGCAACTTCGACGCGACACCGGTGCACGAAGTGACGGGCACCAGTGCCGCGTACACGATCAGCGGCCCGACCGGGCGTACCTTCGCTGTTTCGTCTGGGCCCGGATCGGGGACCGATCGGATCGACATGGCCAACGGCCGGGTGTACCGCAACGGCGTGCTGCAGCTCGGCATCGTCACCAGTGCGGATCTCTGGACGATCCCGACGGGCTTGCCGGGCGTGACGCACACGATCAGCGCCGGATCGCTAGTGACAGTGGTGACGGACACGTTCGTCTGAGAGGGGGCCTCGCGATGTGGTCGTTCTCGATTCACACCACGATCTCGGGGACGAAGCTGCTGGACGTGCAGCCGTCGGCGGGCTCGTGGCGGCGGGCGCTGGGCGGAGGTGGATCAGGTCAGCACACGTTGCAGCTGCGCGCCGTCGGTGAGGAGATCTCTCCGGCGACCGCCCGCCAGCTGTCTGAGCCGAACCAAGCGAGCCTGGTGGTGTGCTGGGGAGACGTGGTGCTCTACGCGGGGGCGATCATCAAGGCGGACTACAAGCGGTCCACCGGTGCGCTGACAGTTCGGCACAACGAGGGGCTGCGGGAGATTCTGCGGAACCGGTCGACGTTCGGAGTCGGTGCGGAGTCGGGTATCGGCGCTGGGTACGCGGGCGGTGACCTGGTCGTCTCGGGCCGGTCGGCATCCGGGGCTGTGCGGGCCATCTTGCACCGTGGTGCCGGCGGGTACTGGGGAGGCACGTGGGATCTGCCCATCGACCTTCCTGCGGACGGTGCCGGGCCGATCAGCTTCACCTGGCGCCGGTGGGACTTCCACATGATCGACGACCTGCTCGGACAGATCGAGGACCTCGGGTATGAGATCGACTTCCGCCCGTATCTCACTGCGGCGGGGGCGCTCCGCTATCAGACGGTCGTAGCGTCGAAGATCACCGCCGGCCTGCTCGAGTTCGCGGTGACTGCGGAACGCACCCCCGTGACCGAGTTGAGCGTGAGCCGAGATGGTTCGAAGCAGCTCTCTGGTGTGTTCACCCTGGGCAAGGGGTCAGAGGACAAGATGCTCAAGGGTGGAGCCGGATTCATGGACGGCCCGGTCATCCCCGTGCGTGACGCGGTCGTCTCGATGAAGGACGTCGCCAACGTGAGCCGTCTGAACGAGATGGCGACCGCTGAGCTCACCCAGCGTCGGCATCCGTCGGAGCAGTGGGACTTCTCCCTCGTCGCCGAGGTCGACGAGGACGGAGTCGAGCAGCTGGACGTCGCGGCGTTGATCCCCGGCGCGACGATGCGGATGCTGTCCAGCGGCGATGAGTACATCACCGACGGCGTGCACCCGCTACGGCTCGTCGGGATCAGCGGTGACATGTCGCGGACCTTGAAACCGGAGGTGCAGTGATGGTCGACTTCCACGGCGATCTCGGGCAGGAGATCCGGGAGCTGAAGCGCCGCATCCGGGTGCTCGAGTCAGCCTCCCCACTCGGCTACTCGTCGATCTCCGAAGGTGCATTGGAGATCCGTTCCGCAGAGGGGCTGATCGTCGTCGGCTCAGCGCGGGTCGACGGCACGCTGTCAGGGTCGGGCACGTTCTCATGGACGGGCGGGATGAACCTGCAGGGCGACCAGAACGTCACCGGCCCGACGACGTTCACCGGGCAGATGACGGTGAATGGGCCGTGGACCCTGGTCGGCGCGGGCAGCATCACCGGGAATGTCGACCTCGAGGGCATCCTGAGCCTGCTGTCCGACCTGCTGGTCAAGGCGGGCGGGCGGATCGTCGTCGAGGGCGGTAACCCGATCGTCCTCGAGCAGTCCGGCGGCACCGCGCACATCCTGATGGGCGGCTCCGAGATCCGCGGCGGCGACGGTGGCGTCGGCATCTACCCCGGCAGCGGCCCGTCGATTATCAGCAGCTCGGCCGGCGTCCGCATCGCCTACCTTCCGACCATCGACTCAGCATCCGCCGGCGGTGCCGTCCCGGGCACGGTCTGGTGCAACGCGCTGGGCTACTTCTACAGGGTTACTTAGCCGGCGGGATGGTCATCAGCTGCTGGCAGTAGTTCAGCAACGCACTGTTGAAGACGGCCGAGGTGTCGAGGTAGTAGCCGCCGGCACTCGGCGTCTCACCCTCGACGAGGCGGAGGTCCTCGAACTTCACGCCGGCGTCGATCTGCTTGCATCCCTCGTGCCCGAGCGCGATGAGCTCAGCATCCGTGAACTGATCGAGAACCGTCTGCGGAGGCGTCCGCTTCTCGACCTCGGCGAGGTATCCGGCGTCGTCGTTCGTGGTGATGTAGTCGGCCGTCGGCTCCGGCGTAGGCGTCGTGTCGGCCGAGGGCGCTGCGGGTGCAGCATCCGCCGGCTCTGACGCGGCCGGCGTCGGCGTGCTGGCGGCGGTCGTCTCGACGGGAGCCGGCTCCTGCCCGGTCGTGCTGAGCGCGTAGGCGGTGCCTCCGCCGACGACGAGAACAGCGGCGGCCGCGATGGCGGCGATGCGGGTCTTCACGACTGGTTCTCCTTCACGTACTCCACGAGCGCTCGCCGGATGACGTCGCTGATGGTCTCGTCGTTCGCGGCCGCCGCGCCCTTCGCCTCGTCCCAGAGCTTGGCGGGGACTCGGATCTGCCTGGCGACCATCGGCTTCTTGACCATGCCAGAAGCGTACATACAAACGTAAACACATTCAAGCCCCCTTCAGGAAAGGACCGACCATGGCCTTCATCCCGCGCTCCGAATGGGGCCTGCCCGCCACCTGGCCGAACCGCCGGGTCGATCCGTCGCGCCGCACGGGCTTTGTCGTGCACTGGGACGGCGGCCCCAACCCAGACGACGCGGCCGACGAGATCCGTCTGTTGCTCGCCTACCACCGCTACCACCTCCACACGACCAAGACCGGCGGGTTCGACTACAACCTCGCCGTCGGCCCGATCACCGGCAACATCTACGAGGGCCGCGGCCTGGATGTCGTGGGGGCGCACGCCGGCGGCGCGAACACCCCGAACATCGGCGTGATCCTGATCGGCGGGCCGGGCAACCTCACGGAGAAGGGCCAGCAGGGCCTGCGGGATGCGTATGCGCTCGCGTGCAAGCACACCGGCCGTCAGCTGCGGCAGCTCGCGCACCGTGACGTGAACCGCACCGGATGCCCCGGCGACGACATCGCCGCATGGGTGCACGCTGGTGGGCTCTCGGGCGGCACCGTACCGGCAGGCGGCGGCTCGACGGGCGGGCCGCGGTTCCGCCCCGGCGACATCACAGTCGGCGTCAGCGTCAAGCAGGTGCAGGAGCGCCTCGTCGCGCACGGTTACAACGTCGGCCCGCACGGCATCGACAACGACATGGGCACCGACACGATCAGCGCTATCCGTTCGTTCCAGGACGACCAGGGGATCGACGTGGACGGCATCGTCGGCCCGGACACGTGGGGTCGCCTGAGTGCCAAGCCGGGCACTGCGAAGCCGACCGGCCTCAAGGCGCCCGCGTTCCCGCTGCCGAACGACGACTGGTACTTCGGCCCGAAGTCCGGCCCCAAGCAGTCCGTGTCCGGCTACTACAGCCACCGCAGCGACCTGCGGCGCTGGCAGCAGCGGATGAAGGACAGGGGTTGGGACATCAATCCGGACGGCCTCTACGGCCCGCAAACCCGGAGCATCGCGGTCGCGTTCCAGAAGGAGAAGCGCCTCCGCGTCGACGGCCTCATCGGCGCGTCCACCTGGGCAGCCGCATGGACGGAGCCGGTGACGTGACCCGCCGGCGGAACATCCAGCACGGGCGGGCGCGGCGCCTCCCGCACAGCGTGGTCTGGCCCGTCCTCGTGCTTGTCGCGCTCATCGGCGCTCTCATCTGGGAGCTGACCATGCTGTTCGGTGCGGTGATCTGATGGAGCCCGACATTCGCGAAGCGCTCAGCGACATCAAGACCGACGTCCGCGACGGGTTCAAGGGCGTCAACGAACGCATCGACAACATGGTCACCAAGGGCGAGTTCACCGCGACGGTCGCCCGCCTCGACGCCCAGCACGAGACCCTCCGTCGCGACTTCTCCGCGCACGACACCGAGGCAGCCACCCGGGCCACGCAGGCCCGCGCCGACGACCAGGCAGTGCGGGCCGAGCTGCGCACCGAGCTCGACGGCTTCCGGGTCACCACCCGGTGGGCGATCGGCCTCTCCGTGGCAGGCGCCGGCGTGCTCTACACCATCGTCTCCCTGGTCGTCACGACCCTCATCCCGTGAAAGAAGGAACCATGAGCAAACTCACCTCCCGCACCTGGTGGAAGGCCGCGCTGCTGCGCGCCCTCTACACCGCGATCGCGATCGGCATCCCGTACATCGGCGCCGTCCGCTTCGCCGACGTCCCCTGGCTGATGGCTGCCTCCGCGGCCGCGGTCGGAGCGATCACATCGCTGGCGACGTCACTGTTCGGCCTGCCCGAGTCCGAAGGTGTGAAGCTGCCGTGGTGGCTGGCCGCGCTCGAGCGCACGGCGAAGACGTTCGGGCAGTCGCTCGCCGGCGGTCTGGCCGGCGCGACGTTCCTGCACGAGATCGACTGGCTGCTCGTGCTGCAGGCGGCCGCGCTCGCAGCGTTCATCTCGCTGCTGCGTCTGGTGCTCGCGACCCTGCCTGCTGACCCGACCGCGCCGGCACCGACCACCGTCGTCGTGAACGTGCCCCGATCGCGCAGCGGCATTCCCGGCGCGGTCGACGTCGAGCAGGTCGCGGATCTGTCTGCGCAGCGGCGTTACCCGCTGAGCTGAGAGGGAGCGGGCATGAGCGTGTACACGTACACCGGTCTGTTGACCGATGTCGCGAAGGTGCCGATCGGCGGATGGTTGCCGCAGATGGCGATCCGTCCTGTCGTCGAGGCGTACGGGCCGGACGGGCTGGTGTCCGCGGTGCCGGTGCCGATCACGATCGACGCGGCGGGCGCGTTCAGCGTGCAGCTGATCCCGTCTGGTGAACTCACCCCAACCGGGGGCGGGTCACCGGGGGTGGATTACATCATCAGCGTCGGGCGGTTCGAGCTCGGCGACGACAACACGACCACTTGGACGGGTACGGACTCGTGGCGGTTCACCGCTGCAGCTGGTGGCGGGAACATCGGTGAGATGAACGGTGCGTCGCTGCTGGCCGTGTGGATCGGTCCGCCGTGGCCGACCATCCTTTCCCCGGGTCTGTATATCGATCAGATGCCACCGAACGAGTACGGCATCGTCACGTGAACGCAGAGGAGAACTGACCATGGTCCTTCCCGTAGGCGTCGCAAAGCTGGGCACGTTCCAGGGCGACAAGGGCAACACCGGCACGATCGCATATGCGACAGCCGAAAGCATCCCATTCGATCAGCAGGCAACTGCTGAGATGGTCGGTCCCGAGTCCAACCGCGGGGCGCACTTTCGAGTACCACGCGGCGAACCTGGCCTTCCCGGCGGCAATGCCATCGAGAACGATGCAGCGGTCGCCGCCTACGTGGCGACGCCGACGTCCGCGACTCACCAGCAACTCCTGCCGGTGATTGGCGGGGCTCAGGCTGAACCGATCACCTCCCAGGCTGCACTTTCGGGCTACGAACGGACCCGGCCAGCGCCCGTCGACGCATCAGGTGGCATCCGCATGCTGATGCGCGACCCGACCGTCGCCGGTCGCATCTGGGGCCAGCACCTCACGGGGACGACCCGCATGATCGGATACACCGATGACCATGGTGCGACGTTCGTGCCGAAGAGTGCGCCGCCGGCGGGGTATCAGGCGGGCGCCTCGTCGATCCGCTTCGGCAACGGATACCTGTACCTGCTGCAGGTGCCTGCCGGCGCCACCCCGTCAGGGCAGGTGTGGCGTTCGCCGTATCCCGATGCCAATGGCGACGGGATCGTGTGGAGCAAGGTTTTCGACCTGGCTACGCCACCGGAAGGTTTGGTGACCGGTGGGAACTCCACGCTGAGATCGGACTGCCTTGCAGTCGACGGAGCCGACGTCTATGTCGTGGAGTACAGCCCGGCCGGAAACGTCTCGCCAGGGCCGTCGATCTATCACTCGCGCAACAACGGGCGCACCTGGGCGAAAGCGAAGACGTTCACCGCGCGGCACATCCATGCTGTTGCGGTGATCAGCGACGTGCCATGGGTGAGCCTCGGCGACGCAGGCAACGGGTGGACCGATCGCGGCCTGCATTCCGCGCACACTCGCACTGGCGCAGCATGGACGAAGCGTTCGCTATCTCCGGAGACGAACGCGGGGTGGGCAGGCAACGACCTATACCCGATCAACTTCATCCCGATGGAAGTCGGGGGAGCCCCGATGATCGTCGCGGAATCCGACTCTCGGCACCTCGTCGGTCCTCTACTGTTCTCAACGCAGGGACTGGTAGGCGTGCGACCCCTCGTGCCTGTCTGCCAGGTTCCACCGCCGTACTTCGGATCGATGCGGCATCTCACGCTCACCCCGGAAGGGAACCTCATCTGGTTGCAGACCGGCGAGGTTGGCGACATCGGCGACTTCGATTGCATCATGATCGCCAAGGGGCCGCATTTCTCAAAAGCCGTGGTCGCGGAGGCGATCCCTGCAACCTCCAACCTGTTCGCTTCGGCAGGAGACAGCGTCCTGGACGGGGACTACGTATGGTTCGGCTCGCAAAGGATCAAGCGACCCGTGTTCGCGGGACAGGCATTGCTCCAGCCCGCACCCGTGCCAAGCCCCCCGGTTGTCCCGGAGCCGAACGCGCTCGCTCACCAGTGGATCGCGGACGGACTCGCGGACGGCCCGCTCACATCTTGGGCGAATGCCACCGGAGGAACCGCGCTTGCCCAGTCAAGCAGCACGGCGAGACCGTCGGTCATCACCGACGGTGGAAAGAAGTGGGTCCGGTTCGATGGAATCAACGACTTTCTGCAGGCGACGGGGATCGGGCTGACGCAGCCGGCCACAATCCTGATGCGAGTGCGGTTGCGTGACCATCAGTCACAGACTGTCGGACTGATCGCACCGGATGGCGCGGGATTCACCGTGCTTGCTGACTCGAATGGCGTCGTCACAGCGAATGGAGGGACGAACCTGGCGACCCCAGCAGGGCAGTTGGTCAACGCCACCGATACTGTGGTCGCGGTGCGGTTCAACAACACGGCGTCACGTGTCAGCGTCGGCACGAACGCAGCGGTGTCGGGGACGGTGGGCGAGCTTGGCCTGAACAGCCTCCGAGTCGGCTATGCCTTCTCTGGCGGCGCAGGCAGGTATGCGGCGATTGACGTCGCTGAGCTTCGGATCTACGCTGAACCGCTGAACGAAGCAGACATCCAGACTGCGATCACCGAGATGCTCGCGTGAGACGAAACGCCCCCCGCTCTCCTTCTTGGAGAGCGGGGGGCGTTTCGTCGATTCCTCGAGATCACTGTTCAGAACGATTCGCCGCCGCGTTGGTAACCGACCCGTCGGCATAGACCTCGCACGTCAGTTCGTATGCCGTGAGGTCGCGGTTCAGGGGGCGAACGTGAGCGATTCCTGAGACACGGAACCCGTCCGCAGTCGCTTCGACAGTGAGGTCGAGAGTTACGTCGTCGGCGGGTGGAAGATCGCCGGACGACACCAGGCTGTCGACGCAAGCCTGCAATGCAAGCCCTCGTTCGGGGGACGAGCATCCTGCGAGGAGCACGAACAAAGCACACAAGCTCGCTAGGATTCGTAGGGGCTTCACGCAACTGATTCTAAGAGGAATGCCTGGAGCCCGTTTTGGAGGGAACTCAACTTGCTGCCATACGTGCTGCTGGCCGCCGGTGCTTTTGTGCTGGCCTTCGTATCCAAGCTGTGGTCGGCTCGGTTTGCAGCACCCCGGTGGAACCTTGCGGACGTGGCGTGCGTGGCGCTCCTTGTCAGTTTTTCAGCCATGAGGTTCGAAGTTGGCACCGACTATCTTGCCTATCAGGTCGCGTATGACAGGCTCGACCCGGCTCAGGACTGGTGGGCGCAAGCGCAGATGTACCAGCAGGATCTCGGGTACACGTTGCTGGCGCTAGCTACACGGGCGATGACCGATAGTCCTCACGCGATCTTCTGGGTGACGTCAGCCATAGCCATCGTCCCGGTCTATGCGACGCTGAGGAAACAATCGAAAGACCTGCCGTTCGCCGTCCTGCTCTACCTTTTGCTGTGCTTCTACGTCGCTCCGTTCAACATCATCCGTCAGGGGATGGCGTTCGGGTTGGTGTTCTGGGGGTACTCGTTCATCAAGCGGAGCAAGACCGCGTTCATCGTGATCGCGCTCATCGCTGCTTCTCTCCACTCCACCGCGATTATTGTCGCGGCGATCATGTTCCTCGGGCGCCTCTGGAAACCGCGGTTGTGGAGCACCGTTGTTCTCTTCGCGGGCATGGGGGCTGTAGCAGGAGCGATATGGACGGTGCCGCCGGTGCGGGCATTGCTTGAGAGTCTGAATGAACGCTATCTCGAGTACATCGACTCCGCGCAGGAGAGCGGAATCACGGTCTACATCATGATGGCCCTGTTTCTTCTGCTGGCGATTCTGATCGCGACATCTCGCGAGAACGAGCGTCCAGATTGGCTGGCTATGATCCTCATCGGGATCGCGTTGCTGATCGTCTCGACGCAGTCCCCAGTTGCACTTCGCGCATTCAACTACTTCGGACTATTCGTGCTCCTGGCGTTGCCTAACTCGTTGCTCGCACATAAGCATGGAACGATCCTCCGGTCCGGGGTACTGGTAGGTACGGCCGTCTACTTCGCTGTGTACGTCAACACCTTCGCAGACCTCGTGCCGTATCAGAGTTACCAGTAGCCCAACGGGGGGCGCTTCTGCGTCGCGCCGACGTGTTGTTGGCTTCGGCAGCAGAAGAAACCCCCTCGGTGCCGTGGGGGTACTAGATGGGGCGCTTTTCTTTCCTGTGGCCGGTACCGGGATCGAACCGGTGACCTTCTCCGTGTAAAGGAGCTGCGCTACCGCTGCGCCAACCGGCCACTCGCGAGCTTACTACGCCGCCACCGCGTGCCGTCCGGCCGCCGGTCGACCCGACCGGGCGGGGATCGGCCGCGGCTCGAGTTGCACGATGCTGGCCTGCTTCAGGCGCTCGCTCACTCGCGTGTAGATCTGCGTGGTCGAGAGCGACTCGTGCATCATCAGCTCCTGCACGATGCGGATGTCGACTTCGGCCTCGACGAGGTCAGTGCCGAATGCGTGCCGCAGTGAGTGGGGCGTGAGCAAGGGATCGAGGATGCCGGCGCGCAGCTTGGCCTTCGTGATCAGATCGGTAACCGACGACGAACGCATCGGCCGGCTCGGGTCCTTGCGTGCCGGGAACCAGTAGCCGTCCTTCGGCATCCGCTCGGCGAGCTCGGCGATGACGGGATGCAGCGGCAGCCGGCGTTCCTTCCCGCCCTTGCCCACGGTCCGGATCGTGTTCGACAGCAGGTCGATGTCCTGTCCGTGCACTCGCGCGATCGACGAGACCCGGAAGCCCTGGTAGTAGCCGACGAGGATCATCGCCCTGGTGCGCTGGTAGGCGCCGCTGGTGAGCATCGCGTCGACCTGCTCGGCGGTGAACGGCCGCGGCTCACCCTTCGGCACCTCGACCTTGGGTAGACGCAGGGCGGGGTTGTCCTCGCGCAGCCCTTCGGACTGCAGGAAGGTGAAGAAGGCGAGGATCGCGCCGCGTTCGGTGCGCATGGTCGATGCTTTCACGTCGTCTCGTGCGAAGTGCCGGCGCAGCGTGAACACGTCGAGCTCGACCAGGCGACCGGAGCGCCGTGCGAGTGCGGTGAGGATGCTGCGCCGATTGCGGATCGTCGTGGCCGCGAGCCGCTGGGCGCGCTGGTAGTCGTCGAACATCGCGAGTGCGTCGAGATCGAGTGAGAGCATGGGTCCCCCTGGGTGAAGAAGTGGTTCTACTGCCGAGGCTATTGACGCGGGTAGATCGGTCGCGACGATCTAGCACGACAGAACAGAGCGCACTGTCTGGGACTATTCGTGCATGACCGCCGGCCAGGAGCTGGCGTGGATGATCTCCCCGTCCCGCTGCCACGTCACGCTCGTGCCGTCCGCGAACCGCACGCGGTGCGACAGGTACACGACCTCATCCTCGATCGCCTGGTCGTGGTGGTACTCGACGAAGTGGATGCAGCGGGCATTGGCCTTCTCGTCGTCGATGAAGATCACCGCGCGAGCGGGGCACTGCTTACCGCGGTTCATGCGGTCACCGCCGTCTGCTTGAGCCGCCGCCGGCGTTCGTCGGCCAATGACACGATCGGGCGCTCGAAGTGCCGTGACTTCACCGTGGATGTCGTCGGTTCGATCCCGGCAGGGCCCACATCAGGATCATCGCCCCCGTCGCTCCGCGGCGGTACCGCGTCGCGGTCGCCGGAAAGCCATCGCAGCCAGGTCGAACCGGGGTCGGCCTCGAACAGCAGCATTCGCGTGAACAGCGTGAGCGGGATCGACAGGATCGCCCCGAGCGGACCGATGATGAAGGTCCAGAACACCACCGAGAAGAAGGTGATCGTCAGGCTCAGGCCCACCGCGTCGCTGACGAACTTCGGCTGGATCAGCACCTGCAGGGTGACGTTGACGACGCAGTAGATCGCCACCACGCCCAGCAGCAGCGGCCAGCCGCCCACCAGGAACGCAAGGATCGCCGGCGGGATCAACCCGATCACGAAGCCGATGTTCGGGATGAGGTTCGTCACGAAGGCGAGCACGGCCCACACCACGGGCGCGGGCACTCCCAGCCACCACAGCGCCAGCCCGTCGATGATCGCGACGATGGCGCCGAAAGCCGCGTTGACGACGTAGTAGCGGCGGATGCCCGAGGTGAGGTTCGAGATGCGGCGCATCGTGTCGCGCTTGACCGCACCGAACAGCCTCGGGGCGTCGCGGTAGCGTGCCGCGTCGACGGCCATCATGATGACGTAGGCGCACACGAAGAACAGGGCGGTCGCGATGCCGAGCAGAGTCGACCAGACACCGCCGGCGATGCTCAGCAGCGTGGCCGGGTCGAGCAGGTCGGATGCCGCATCCGCGGCGCTCTGATCGAGGCCAGCGGACTACATCCCGGGTCGCTCCTTCATCCTCGGCATGGGCATCTTCCTCAATCCCATGAACGTCTCGCTCGTCGCCGCCGCGGGGCTGGCGATCACGCACGGGGCGTTCGCACCGGTGACGCGCACGCTGCTGAGCATCGGATTCGTCTGCGCCGCCGCGCTGCCCGTCGCCATCCCGGTGCTGATCGTGCTCGTGCGACGGGAGCGCGCTGAGCCGATGCTGCGCGGGCTGCGGCGATGGATGCTGAAGCACAACGGCTACCTCAGCGCGGGGATCCTGCTGCTCGTGGGCGTGCTCCAACTGATCAAGGCGCTGCAGGTCTGGGACTGACTGCCGCCGTCACATCTCCTCGTGCGTCGCCGGGTCGCCCTCGAAGAGCCGACCGTCTGGACGCCCGAGACCGGTGATCGCATCGACCTCGGCAGGGGAGAGCTGCACGGACCCGGCCGCCAGGTTCGCACGCTGGTGCTCGGGTGATGACGCCTTCGGGATCGACACGGTGCCGCGCGCGACGTGCCAGGCGAGCACCGTCTGCGCCGGGCTGATGCCGTGCGCTTCGGCGACCTCGATGATCACGGGCTCCTGCAGCAGCTCGCGGGCACGGCCGAGCGGGCTCCATGCGACCGTGAGGATGCCTTGCTCGGCGTGCAGCTGCAGCGCGTCCGTCTGCGGGAAGTACGGATGCACTTCGATCTGGTTCACGACCGGGCGCACACCCGTCTCGCTCTCGATGCGGTCGAGGTGCGCCGGCAGGAAGTTCGATACGCCGATCTGCCGCACCGTGCCCCGGGACTGGGCCTCGACGAGCGCCTGCCAGGCTTCGGCGTACAGATCGACGCGCGGGTTCGGCCAGTGGATGAGATGCAGGTCGGTCGCGTCCAGCCCGAGTCGGAACCGGCTCTCCTCGATGCTCGTGCGCGCCTTCGCCGCCGCATGATGGCGGCCGGGGAGCTTGGTGGTGACGATGAGGTCGTCGCGATCGACAGGGGATGCCGCGACGCCGGCCCCGACGGCACCCTCGTTCCCGTAGTTGAACGCGGAGTCGATCAGCCGGTAGCCGAGGTCGATTCCCGCCGTGACCGCTGCGGCGCCCGCCTCGCCGTCCATGCGATAGGTGCCGAGCCCGATCGCGGGCAGGCGGAATCCGTTGTGGGCGGTGAACGACGGCGTCTCGGTCATGGCTGCTCCTCGGGGTGATGTCCGGCCAGCCTACGCGGACACCCCCGTCGGGCGGTGCGACGATGGACGCATGGCGACATCCGAACCGCATCCGAAGGGCCACCGGTGCCCATGCACGAGTGGTGACCTCTACGCATCCTGCTGCGGTCCCGTCATCGACTCCGGGCGCGCACCCGGTGCTGTGCGGCTCATGCGGTCGCGTTTCACGGCGTTCGCCCTCGGAGACGCCGGTCATCTGCTGCGCACGTGGCATCCGACCACCCGCCCGGCGCGTCTGGACCTCGATGACGGGATGCGGTGGCTGAGACTCGACATCCTCGATCAGCTGCGCGGCGGCCCGTTCGACGACGACGGGGTCGTCGAGTTCGAGGCGTTCTACCGGCACGCCGACGGACGCGGATCGCTGCGCGAGCGCAGCCGGTTCGTGCGCGACGACCGTGTCTGGTTCTACGTCGACGGCGTCGTCGGCACCGACTAGGTTTGAACTGTGAAGGCCACCCCCGAGAACCAGCGCACCCTGCTCGACATCGCCGACCTCGACCGTCGGATCGCTCAGGCCGAGCGGGCGCGCACCACGCCCGCTCAGGGCGCGCGCATCAACGAGCTCGCCGCGGTCCGCCAGCAGCAGCTCGGCGAGCTGACCTCACTCACCGGGGTCCTCGATGACGCCAGGGCCGAGCTGAGCAGGCTGGAGTCGGACGTGTCGCTGGCGACCCAGCGTCGCGATCGCGACGCCGAGCGGCTCGCGGCTGCGACGGATCCCAAGCAGGCGCAGGCCCTCGAGAATGAGATCGAGAGCCTCGGGCGACGTATCAGCATGCTCGAGGACGAGCAGCTCGACGTCATGGGGCGCGTCGAAGAGGCGCAGTCCGCGGTGGACGCGCAGCAGGCTCTCATCGATCAGACGCAGGCCGAGGGCGGGAGGCTGACCGCCGAGGCCAAGGCCGGCATGGCTGCAGCGGCCACAGAGGGCGAGCACCTCGGCCGCGACCGTTCTGCCCTGGCCGCATCCATCGCCGCCGATCTGCTCGCCGACTACGAGCGGCGGGCCGCCCGCGGCGTCGGCGTCGGGCTGCTGCGTCGCGGCATCTGTGAAGGCTGCCAGATGGTGCTGGCCGGCACCGATCTCAACGAGGTGCGCCGTGCCGCCTCCGACGACGTCGTCTCGTGCCCCGAGTGCGGCGCTATCCTCGTGCGCACTGACGAGTCGGGGCTGTGACCCGGCGACGCGACGCGAGCGCCGCCCTGCGGGCATGAGCCCGCGGGCGGCCGAGACGCCGTGAGCGCGACGGCGGCGCCCCTGCATGCGATCGTGGGGCGGGGCCCCGATGGCGGCTGGCTGATCGCGCTGTGCAGCGGACCGGCGCGGCCGCTGGAAGTCGAGCACGTCTCCGACGTCGAACTGGCTGCGAGGGTGCGGGCGATCGAAGAGGACTGCGCGCCCCGGTGGACCGTGCGCAGTCTGCGCGGCTTCGCACCGCGGATGCTGGCGGAGGGCATCCGAGTGCGCCGCGCGCACGACCTGCTGCTGTGCCATGCCATCCTGCGCGACACGATCGCGCTCGACCCTCCGCTGGCATCCTCTGAGCGGTGGACGCGCCTCGATGTCGTGGCCGAGCCGCAGCCGGGCCTGTTCGACATCGACGGGGGACCGGAGCGCGGTGACGGCTTCGACGAGGTGCTCGCGCAGTGGCAGGCGCAGATAGCTGTCCTGGATCGCGCGCGCGACGGTCGACTGACACTGCTGTGCGCCGCGGAGTCCGCCGGTGCACTGATCGCCGAGGAGATGACCGCCGCCGGTCTGCCGTGGAGCGTCGACGTGCACGAGGGCATCCTGCGCGAGCAACTCGGCCCGCGACCGCAGGGCATCGGGCGACCACGGCTCATGGCACAGCTCGCCGCGCGCATCGGCGAACTGCTCGATGACACGACCCTGAACCCCGACAGCCCTCCGCGGCTGCTGAGAGCACTGCACCGCGCCGGCGTGTTCGTCGAGTCGACGTCGAAGTGGCAGCTCTCCGAGATCGACCACCCCGTCGTCGAACCTCTGCTGGAGTACAAGCGTCTGGCGCGGCTGTTCACCGCCAACGGCTGGACCTGGCTCGACGAGTGGGTGCGCGATGGACGCTTCCGACCGGTCTATGTCACCGGCGGGGTGGTCACCGGCCGATGGGCTTCGTCCGGTGGGGGAGCGCTGCAGATCCCGCGGCAGCTCCGTCGCGCCGTGCGCGCCGATCCCGGGTGGACCCTCGTGAGCGCCGATGTCGCGCAGCTGGAGCCGCGCGTGCTCGCCGCGATGGCGCAGGATCATGCGATGGCCGACGCCGCGCGCGGTCGCGACCTGTACGAGGGTGTGGTGCGCTCGGGCGCGGTCGGCTCGCGCGAAGAGGCGAAGTACGCCGTGCTCGGGGCGATGTACGGTGCGACCTCGGGCGAGAGCGGCAGGCTCGTGCCGCGTCTGCGCACCGTGTTCCCCCGCGCGATGGGCCTGGTCGACGCCGCGGCTCGCACCGGTGAGCAGGGCGGAGTCGTCAGCACGCTGCTCGGGCGCGGCTCGCCGAGACCGGGCGACGACTGGCGGTTGGTGCAGTCGCAGGCGGGGAATCCCGATGCGGGCAGCGCGGCCGAGGCCAGAGCGCGCGGCAGCGCCCGTGAGCGGGGACGGTTCACAAGGAACTTCGTGGTGCAGGGAACGGCCGCCGAGTGGGCGCTGCTGTGGCTGGCCGAGATCCGTCATCGTCTGATGGCGCTGCCGACGGCATCCGCTCCCGCCGTCGCGTCGGGTCCCGTCTTCGCCTCGCGCGCGCACCTCGCCTTCTTCCTGCACGACGAGGTGATTGTGCACGCGCCATCCGAGCAGGCGGATGCTGTCGCCGACGCCCTGCGCGGCGCCGCCGCAGCGGCCACTCAGCGGCTGTTCCCCGGCTTCGCGATCGACGTGCCGCTCGATCTGCATGTCAGTGAGGACGCGGGCGAGGGCGCGTAGACTGGGCGGGCGAGCGGGTCGGCCGGACGGTCGCGTGGCGCGAGAGCGCACCGAGGAACGTCCGGGCTCCGCAGGGCAGGGCGGTGGGTAACACCCACCCGGAGAGATCCGCGAGACAGTGCCACAGAGAGAAGACCGCCGTCGCCCCTCGGGGAGGCGGTAAGGGTGAAAGGGTGGTGTAAGAGACCACCGGGGGACATGGTGACATGTCCTGCCAGGTAAACCTCGCCCGGAGCAAGACCAGACAGAGGACGTCGACGCGGCCCGCCGAGTCCTCGGGTAGGTCGCTGGAACGGCACGGCAACGTGTCGTCGAGAGAGATGGCCGTCAAGGGAGCGAAGAACTCCTGAACAGAACCCGGCGTACAGGCCGGCCCGCTCGCCCCACACGTTCGAAAGGCCCGGTCACCTGACCGGGCCTTTCATGTGACGGGATTCAGCCGGCGAGTGCAGCCGCGCCGATGATCCCCGATGCGTTGCGGTGCACGGCGGCGACGATCGGCGTGCGAAGATCCAGCAGCGGCAGGAACTTCTCCGGGTGCTTCGAGACGCCGCCGCCGACGACGAACAGGTCGGGGCTGAACAGGAACTCGACGTGGCGGTAGAACTCCTGCAGACGTGCGGACCAGTCCTCCCACGAGAGGCTCTCGCGCTCCATCGCCGAGTACGCCGTCCAGCGCTCGATGGACTCGCCCTTGCGGTCGAGGTGGCCGAGCTCGGTGTTCGGGATAAGCATGCCGTCGTACAGGAACGCCGACCCGATACCTGTGCCGAGGGTGGTCATGATGGTCAGGCCCCTGGCATCGCGGGCGGCACCGTGGCGCGCCTCGGCGACACCGGCGGCGTCGGCGTCGTTGACGAAGGTGATGTCGCGGCCGAGGCCGTCCTCGAAGAACTTCTCCGCCTCGAAGTCGACCCACTCCTTCGAGATGTTCGCCGCCGACAGCGTTCTGCCGTGCTTCACGATCGCCGGGAAGGCGACACCGAGGGGCAGCGTCGATTCCGCCACGCCGAGCGTGGTGAGCACTTCGCGCACGGTGTCGACGACGTCTGCGGGGTGCGCGCCGTCGGGGGTGGGGACGCGTACGCGGTCCGAGTCCAATGTGCCGGTGTCGAGGTTGACGATTCCCGCCTTGATCCCTGTGCCGCCGATGTCTACGCCGATTGCCTGTGCCATGTCGAATAGCCTATCCATCCGTCGCTCAGCGATTAGGATCGTGACGGGATCCCGACGAAGGAGCTGACATGTCCGACGGCGACGAGAAGTACTGGTACAACCTGAGGACCGGCGAGGTCGAGTTCGGAATGCAGTCCGCCTCCGTCGATCGCGTCGGGCCCTTCGACACCGAGGGCGAGGCCGCGCAGGCACCGGAGCTGATGAAGGAGCGCTCCCGGGCCTGGGCCGAGGACGAGGCCGCCGAAGAAGGATGGGGCTCGGCCGGCTCCGCAGAGAAGGAGTGACGGTGGACAAGCAGCGGGACTTCGTGCTGCGCACCATCGAGGAGCGGGGCGTCAAATTCGTGCGCCTGTGGTTCACCGACGTCATCGGCACCCTAAAGTCGGTGGCGATCGCCCCGGCTGAGGTCGAGGGCGCATTCGCCGAGGGCATCGGCTTCGACGGGTCGGCCATCGAAGGACTCACGCGCACCTTCGAGTCCGACCTGCTCGCGCAGCCGGATCCGTCGACCTTCCAGACCCTGCCCTGGCGCGGTGACGTGGATCCCACGGCCCGGATGTTCTGCGATCTGACGACCCCCGACGGGCGTCCCGCCGTCTCCGACCCGCGTCATGTGCTGCGCCGCGCACTCGCGAAGGCAGCCGACGCCGGCTTCACGTTCTACACCCACCCCGAGATCGAGTTCTATCTGCTCAAGTCCTCGCAGCTGGGACCGGACGGGCCGGTGCCGGTCGACAGCGCCGGCTACTTCGACAACGTGCCGGGGGGCACGGCGCACGACTTCCGCCGCAGTGCGGTGCGGATGCTCGAAGACCTCGGGATCTCGGTGGAGTACAGCCACCACGAGGGCGGCCCGGGGCAGAACGAGATCGACCTGCGCTACGCCGACGCGCTCACCACGGCCGACAACATCATGACCTTCCGCACCGTCGTCAAGGAGGTGGCGATCGAGCAGGGCGTCTACGCGACCTTCATGCCGAAGCCGCTGAACGACCACCCCGGCAGCGGCATGCACACCCACCTGTCGCTGTTCGAGGGCGACGCGAACGCGTTCTATGAGCCCGGTGCCGAGTATCAGCTCTCGCTCACCGGGCGCCGGTTCATCGCCGGCCTGCTGCGTCACGCGAATGAGATCGCCGCCGTCACGAACCAGTTCGTCAACTCGTACAAGCGTCTGTGGGGCGGTGACGAGGCGCCGAGCTTCGTGACCTGGGGCCACGCCAACCGCTCGGCGCTCGTGCGGGTGCCGATGTACAAGCCCAACAAGGCGCAGTCCACGCGCGTCGAGTACCGCGGATTGGACTCCGCCGCCAACCCCTACCTGGCCTACGCTCTCATCCTCGCGGCCGGGCTCAAGGGCATCGAAGAGGAGTACGAGCTCCCGCCCGAGGCCGAGGACAACGTGTGGTCGCTGAGCGACGCCGAGCGGCGGGCCCTCGGGTACACCCCGCTGCCGGCGAGCCTCGACCACGCGCTCGAGCTGATGCAGGACTCCGAGCTCGTCGCCGAGACCCTGGGGGAGCAGGTGTTCAACTACGTGCTGCTCAACAAGCGCAAGGAATGGGAGGCGTACCGCGGTCAGGTCACGCCGTTCGAGCTCAAGAGCAACCTCGGGCTGCTCTGAATGCGGTCATGACGCGCCCCGATGCGTCCGTCTCGCTGTCGGCGCTGGCGAGGCTCGGCTTCGTGCAGCTCACCGGCGCCTCGGCCGATCTCACGGAGCTCGCCGAGCTGACGGGGCTGGAGCGCACCGAGCTCGCCGACGGGATGTCGGCGGCTGATCCGGACGGCGCCGTCCACGGCTTGGTGTGCGTGGCGCGCCGGGACGCCGGTCGCGTGCGCGACGTGCTGTCAGCACCGGATTCCCGGGCGGCCGCGTGGCGGCTGTTCGGAGCGTCCTCGGGGCTGGCGGGCTTCTTCGAACGCCATCCCGAGCACTTCGCCGCGGCGATCCTGCTGCGCACCGAGCTTCCCGATGTCACAGAGCTGACCCAGCGCATGCTGTCCGCCGTCGACGCCGCGGATGGTTTCGCACGCGCCGTCGACCCGACCTCGGCACTGCGGATCGAGTATCGGCGGTGCCTCGCCGAGATCGCTGCGGCCGACGTGGCATCCGATGCCCCTCTCGAGGTGATCGCAGATGTCTCCACCGCTCTCGCCGATGCGGCGGGCGCAGCGCTGGAGGCCGCACTCGCGATCGCGCGCACGGCCCTGCGGGAGTCCGGTCGCACCGGCACTGCCGAAGAGATCGCGGCGACGCGGCTCGCGATCATCGGGATGGGCAAGGCCGGCGCGCTCGAGCTGAACTACCTCAGCGACGTCGACGTGATCTTCGTCGGTGGGACAGCCGATGAGTCGGTCGTCTCCGAGGCCCGTGCCGTCGACATCGCCACCCGGCTCGCCCAGGAGGCCATGCGCGCGCTGTCGGCGTACGGCGTCGAGCCGCCACTGTGGGAGGTCGATGCCGCGCTGCGCCCGGAGGGCAAGCAGGGCGCCCTGGTGCGCTCGCTCGGCTCGCACATGGCCTATTACGACCGGTGGGCGAAGAGCTGGGAGTTCCAGGCGCTGCTGAAGGCCAGGGCGATCGCCGGCGACGCCGAACTGGGTGCCGCGTACATCGACGGCGTGCAGCCGAAGGTGTGGGCGAGCGCGGAACGGGCCGACTTCGTCGAGAGCGTGCAGAACATGCGCGAGCGGGTCACCGAGCACATCCCGGCCGAAGAGCTGCCCTACCAGCTGAAGCTCGGGCCGGGCGGGTTGCGCGACATCGAGTTCACCGTGCAGCTGCTGCAGCTGGTGCACGGGCTCAGTGATGAGAGCCTGCGCACTCGCGGCACCCTCGAGTCGCTGGATGCCCTGGTCGAGGGCGGCTACATCGGTCGCGCCGAGGCCGGCTCGTTCGGTGAGCAGTACCGGGTGCTGCGCCTGCTCGAGCACCGCCTGCAGCTGCGGGAGCTCACCCGCACCCATCTGCTGCCCGAGGATGACGAGGGCATGCGCCGACTCGCCCGTGCCACGGGGCTCGCCGACAGCGCCTCGGGGCTGCGGCGTGTCTGGGACGACCTGCGGCGGGATGTGCGCGAGCAGCACACGCGCCTGTTCTACCGTCCGCTGCTCGCGGCGGTGGCGGCGCTGCCGGCCGAGGAGCGGATGCTGTCGCCCGAGCAGGCCGGTTCGCGCCTGGCCGCCATCGGATTCCGCGACCCTGCGGGCGCGCTGAGGCACATCGCCGCCCTGACGTCGGGGCTGAGCCGCAAGGCCGCCATCCAGAAGCACCTGATGCCGGTCATGCTCCGCTGGTTCGCCGATGGCACGGACCCGGACTACGGCCTGCTCGCCTTCCGGCGGATCAGTGAGCGGCTCGGTGACACCCACTGGTTCCTGCGCATGCTGCGCGACTCCTCGGGCGCCGCGCAGCGACTCACCGCGGTGCTCTCGCAATCGCGCTACGTCGGTGAGCTGATGGAGTGGATCCCCGAGTCGGTCGCATGGCTCGACAGTCCCGCGAGTCTGCGCCCTCGCGGCTGGACGGCGCTCGACGAAGAGGCGCGGGCGATCCAGACCCGGCACAGCACGATCCAGTCGGCGATGACGTCGGTGCGGGCGCTGCGACGCCGCGAAATGCTGCGCACCGCGATCGGCGCCGTGCTCGACCATCTCGGCGTCGACGAGATGGCGAAGGCGCTCACCGAGATCACCGAGGCGACGATCCAGGCGGCGCTGCGCGCCGTGCGCCGCGAGATCGTCCCGCCCGAGGACGACGCGATGGACTTCTCGATCATCGCGATGGGTCGCTTCGGGGGCGCCGAGCTCGGCTTCGGATCGGATGCCGACGTGCTGTTCATCTACGACCCGAACGGCGTCGAACCGCAGCGGGCACAGCAGCATGCGGCGAAGATCGTCGCCGGACTGCGCGAGCACCTCACCGATCATCGGCTGCCGCTCGACCTCGACGCTGATCTGCGGCCGGAGGGCCGCAACGGTCCGATCGTGCGGACGATCGACGCCTACACGCAGTACTACCGCCGCTGGTCGCTGTCGTGGGAGGCCCAGGCCCTGCTGCGTGCGCGGGGGATCGCCGGCAGTCTGAAGCTCATCGCGAAATTCACCGAGCTCGCCGACAGCATCCGATACCCCGAGACCGTCTCCGAGCAGGGCATCCGCGAGATCAAGCGGATCAAGGCACGGGTCGAGGGGGAGCGGCTGCCGCAGGGCGCCGACCCCCGACGGCATCTCAAGCTCGGCCCGGGCACGCTCAGCGACGTGGAGTGGATGGTGCAGCTGCTGCAGCTGCAGCACGGGCACCGGGTACCCGATCTGCGCACCACCTCGACCATGCAGGCGCTCGATGCGGCTGTGCTGGCCGATCTGTTCCCCGCATCCGACGCCGAGCGGCTGCGGGAGGCTTGGGTGCTGGCCAGCCGGCTTCGCTCCGCGATGACACTGCTCACCGGTCAGACCAGGGACGTGCTGCCCAGCGAGATGCGCGAGCTCGACGGGGTCGGCCGGCTGCTGGGATATCCTGATCGCGCCGCGACCCTGCTGGATGAGGACTACCTCAGGGTCACGCGGAGGGCGAGGCGCGTCTTCGAGAAGCAGTTCTACGGCTGAGCACCGATCGCAGGGGGAGTACATGGCACAGCGTTGGGGCATCGTCTGGAATCCGACCAAGGTTGACGAAGACGCGCTGCGCGCCGCAGTGGCGGCCGCGCTGCCGGCGGATGCGGAGGCGCTGTGGTGGGAGACCAGCGCCGACGATCCGGGGCGTGCGATGGCATCCGAGGCGGTCGACGCGGGCAGCGACGTCGTCATCGCTGTCGGCGGCGACGGCACCGTCCGCACGGTCGCAGAGATCCTCGCCCAGGCAGGGGAGGACGCCCCCGCTCTCGGCATCGTGCCGCAGGGCACCGGCAACCTGCTGGCCCGCAACCTGGGGGTGCCGCTCGGCAGCATCCCGAAAGCGCTCGACGTCATCGCGACCGGGCGAGTGCGACGCATCGACATGGGCTGGAGCCGGGCCGACGACGAGCAGGACGAGACCGGATTCCTTGTCATGGTGGGGTTCGGTCTCGATGCGCACATGCTCGCCGAGACCGACGACGACCTGAAGGACAAGGCCGGATGGCTGGCCTACGTCGAGGCGATGGGCCGGGCGGTCTCCGCGGCCGAGACCGTCGAGTTCACGATCACGCTCGACGACGGCGAGCAGCAGGTGCTCCCCGGGCACACCCTGCTGATCGGCAACTGCGGCGCGATCCAGGGCGGTGTGACCCTGCTGCCCGACGCCGTGCCCGATGACGGCCGGCTGGACCTGCTGCTGGTGAGCGCCGAGAACGTCGGCCAGTGGGCGCAGACGCTGCGTACGATCGTCTGGGACAACGGCATCCGACGTCTGCTCGGCGGCACCGACGACACGGTGAGCACGGATGCCGCCATGAACCTGACCGGCGCGACCATCCGCGTCTCGCTCCCGACAGCCGTCGCGTTCGAGATCGACGGCGAGGAAGCCGGTGAGGTGTCGCGCCTGGATGTGCGCGTACAGCCGGGCGCCCTGCGCGTGCTCTGCTGAGTACGCACAGGGCGCCGGAGGGGGCGATCAGACGCCGTAGTACAGCTCGTGCTTGAGAGCCTGACAACTGGTGGTACTTGAGAGAGACTCTGTCCCCCGGAAATCCGGGGAAGAACGATGCTGAACATGGAACTGGCCGCTGCCGCGGCCGGTACTGGTCGGTCGTCGTCGGTCACCACCGGATGGCGGCGTCCCCCACGCTCGGCGTTTGCGCAGGTCAGCGGCTCGTTCGCCCAGTGGGCGCATCAAGCGATAGACGCAAAGCCGACATGATGAGGTCGTCGGTTCGATTCCGACAGGCGGCTCCGGCGAACCGCCCCTGACCTGCGGAAACGCAGGTCAGGGGCTGTTCGGTTCTGGTGGTCGCGCGATGCGCTGGCCTCACGGCTCTGCCCGACACCGACGTCGCTCTCCTCTGCGACGGACCCCTCGCCGGCTGAGCGCTCGCGGCCGGCATCCTGTCCGTGTGCCGATAGGCCTCGCACCGCTCGGCAA